>DALYIW010000062.1:0-19195 GCA_031970155.1 Coleofasciculaceae cyanobacterium CTOTU46601
GGGAGTCGGGAGTCGGGCAGCAAGCGGCGGTAGAACCTCCTGAAAGTGTAGAGGTAGATGAGTCAACGGCTCAACCAACAACAGAGGCTTCCCCATTGTCTACACAAGGGACGGCTGTACCTGAAACCGATGCTGTCACACAGAGCAGTACTGTTGCAGAAGAAGCTGAGGAAACTATCGCACCAACAGATACGCAACAATTAGCGGAGGCAACGGCGACAACACCTGTCGAGTCAGAGGAACCAGCGACACCTGAGACATTAGAAATCACACAAACACCACTTTCGACAAGTGATGTTTCAGAACCTCAAGGGGAAACGTTCACAACACAAACGACTGAGGCAGCACCTGAAGAAGAATCTGCTTCAGTGGAAGCAGCCATAACTGAATTTGAGGTAAAGACGACTACTCAAGAAGAAGTAGCAACGGCACCGGAACCTGAAGCCATACCAGAAACTCCTATAGAGGTTGCTTCAGCTCAAGTCCAGGAGAAGGAAGAGATAGTAGAACCAGTTTTGGAACAACCTGCTGCTGTTGATTCTGATCGTGTAGCGATCGCAAATCTTCAAACCTCAGAACCCTCATCTACTGAAGAAGCTCCCAGCGCCCCCGTACCCATCTGGGCACGTCAAGCCGCTCGCCAGGAACGACTAGAACGCCTCAAAGCCACGGCTATTGAGATACCAGAACCTGAACTAGTAAGGGCACCAGTACAGCCTGTTGAACCAGCGGCAACGACAACGATCCCAGCGGAAGAAATACCGGGTCTGGCTTTTGATGAAGGGTTTTTGTGGTCAGCAGAAGTGCTCGCCGCTCAAGGGCGTCGTCCGGAAGATGTCTCAATTGAAGAAATTAGCTGGCTTAAGCGACTACGCCAAGGACTGAGCAAAACTCGTCGCAGCTTAATTAACCAACTCAGGGCGATTGTCGGTCAAGGGCCGTTGAATCAAGACGCCGTGATGGAGATTGAGGCGCTGCTGTTGCAAGCAGATGTTGGCGTCGAGGCGACGGATTACATTATCAGTACCCTGCAACAAAGACTGCGGGAGGAAGTGCTGCCACCAGAGGAAGCGATCGCCTACCTTAAAACTATTCTCCGAGACTTGCTCGACCGCCCTTGTCAGGAATCCTACAGTCCAACCTTTGCACCTGAAAAAGACGCCTTAAATATTTGGTTGATTACAGGGGTGAATGGTGCTGGTAAGACAACAACAATCGGTAAGCTCGCTCACCTAGCCCAGAAGTCCGACTACCGATGCTTAATTGGAGCAGCAGATACCTTCCGGGCAGCAGCGGTAGAACAGGTGAAGGTTTGGGGAGAACGCAGTGGAACAGAGGTGATTGCTAATCCTGGAAAAAATACTGATCCAGCAGCTGTGGTGTTTGATGCGATCGCGGCAGCACAAGCACGAAATACAGAATTACTTCTGGTAGACACAGCAGGGCGTCTGCAAAACAAGAAAAACCTAATGGAGGAACTAGCCAAAATTCGACGGATTGTGGACAAAAAAGCCCCCAATGCTAAGGTTGAAGCCCTCTTAGTTCTAGACGCCACTCTCGGTCAAAATGGTCTACGTCAAGCCGAAGTCTTCTCAGAAGCGGCAAAACTCAGTGGTGTTGTCTTAACCAAACTCGATGGCACAGCTAAAGGGGGCGTTGCCTTAGCTGTCGTGCAGCAACTGGGTTTACCGATTCGATTTATCGGCGCTGGTGAAGGCATTGAAGACCTGCGACCCTTCTCTAGCTACGAGTTTGTTGAAGCCTTGCTCAGTGGTTAAGCTGCTGTGAGCTAAGTCGTGTTATTTGTTGTTGGTTATTTGTTGTTTGTATTCTTTCCCAACAACAAATAACCAAGAACTAGGGTTTAACTATAGTTATTAGTGGAATTTCTTATTAATCCAAGACCTATTGAAAATAGGGAGTTGGGAGTCGGGAGTTGGGAGTCGGGGAAGAAAGATTTTTATTTCGCGAGTTGTGAACTCAGCTCATGGTGTCTCTTAAAAAGACTTCAGCTTAATTATTGCTTTACAAAGTGTGCTTATTTAAAGATTTATCTAAAACCATCAATAGAAAATAAAAGAATTGATGAAGATTGTCGATTTTTGGTGACATTAACTAAAAATAATGGCAATAATTCAACATAAGAACATATCTTTGGTGGACAGCAGAGAATGAACACATCTATCTGAAAAAGGTGACACAGTTATAGTCTTTCCGATAATGAAGAACTCAAGAGAGTTTTTTTGGCGGACAAGCTGAACACTGGTGAAGTGAAATTACACAACGTTCATCAAGTATCCGACTGCTTGGATGGAAACAACATACCTATGTTAACGCCTACTCTCCTCCGAAATTAAGGTTGAAAATCACGGATTACAAGTAGATAAATAATCTGTATTCTTACTTGGAAAATCATCAATTTATATAGAGATAAAATTCTTAATTTCAATACTTTAGTAACTGGAATACCTGCTTATTTCAAGAAATAGTCAGTTGCTAAAGGCTGAGATACAAATGCAGAGTAGAGTCTAAAAAAGCTAGAAGATCAAAAGTGTATAACTAAGTTTTTTAAGTTCTTCAATTATTCAACAACTGCTCATCCTTCAAACTCTATGACTATGAACTTATTATTAGACCGCGCCTTGATTTCTCAAACTCTAGGGCAGTCAATCCAAATCACCCAGAATGTCCTCAAAGCTTTTGCTACGGCTGAAGATTTTACCATCAAGATGACTGTTGCTTTTGGCGATCGCTTTGATGCCAAAGTAGCAAATGAGTTAGCCCAGGACTGGTCAAATGGAGATTTTACAGCTCTCCCCCCAATTGCAATTCTCTCTAATGTTGAGATTAACGGGGCGATGGGGGCATTTGCTAAAGCAACAAATACTATTTATCTATCTAGAGAATACCTTACCCAAAATGCGGGCAATCCTGATGTAGTTGCTAGTGTTTTACTAGAAGAAGTGGGACACTACATCGACTCACGCATCAATGAATTAGAAGCACCTGGAGATGAAGGAGCCATCTTTTCTGCTCTCGTACGTGGTGAAACTCTTAGCGAACAAGACCTGCAACAACTCAGAGCAGAGGACGATTCAGCGACTATCCTATTAGACGGTCAAATCATAGTCATTGAGCAGGCTACTTTTACAGGTACTGATAATAATGATCTACTCCCTCCTACGAGAAGAATAAATAGACGTGGCAATGATATTTTTAAGCCTGGTCTTGGTAACGACACTGTTGATGGTGGGACAGGAAATGACCTATTAATTGTTGATTATTCTGCCAATACTTACTCTGGGCTAGTTAGTTCTGGTGGTGGAATCAATGGCACTATTCAAGCGCAGAAGAATGCTTTAGGGCAATTCGACCGTGTTACCTATACCAACATTGAGCAGTTCGACATCACGGGGACTGGCTTTGATGACATCATCTATGGCGGTGCTTTGGATGACACCCTGCACGGGGAAGGAGGTGACGACTATATTGATGGCGGGAATGGAAATAATATTCTTGATGGTGGAGATGGGAATGACACTGTAGTCGGTGGAACTGGCAATGACACAATTAACCCAGGTTTAGGCAACGACGCTGTTGATGGTGGACTGGGAACTAACCTGTTAATCGTGAATTATTCAACGATTGGCACTCCTGGTAACGGACTCATAAATTCTGTGGTTACAGACGGCAGTGGATTATTTTCCATCAGAAACTCCATTACTAACCAGGTTAATTTCACTCATATTGAGCAGTTTGATGTCACGGGCACTAGATATAATGACACCCTAATTGGTGGTGCCTTTGCTGACACTTTGAACGGGGGGCTAGGCAACGACTCAATCAATGGTGGCAATGGGGATAATAGTCTCAATGGTGGAAATGGAAATGACACTGTACTGGGTGGGACTGGCAATGACACGATTAATGCTGGTTTAGGCAACGACAGTGTAGATGGTGGACTGGGAATTGACCTGTTAATCGTAGATTATTCGACCAGTGGCAGTTCTAACTTTGGCGTCTCCAGCGCTGTGTCTTTGGAAAACGGCATCGCCAGGGGCTACTTTTCTACCTACAACGGCTCTGTGTATGACCAGGTGACCTTTAATAATATTGAGCAATTCCTTGTCACGGGCACTAACTATGCTGACATCCTCTATGGCGGTGCTTTCAGTGACACCTTCAGCGGAGGAGGAGGCAACGACTATATTTATGGCGGAAATAGTTCGACCCAGAGTAATGATAATGTCCTCGATGGTGGAGAGGGGAATGACACTCTGATTGCTGGTGCTGGCAATGACAGCATCAATGGTGGTGCTGGCAACGATTTGATCACAGGTGGAGGGGGAATCGATACGATTGAGGGTGGGGCGGGTGTAGATGTCCTGACGACAGGCGACTTTTCCACTGCCACTACTAATTTGGTATTTGACGACAGTGGTAACACCCACGAATCTATCATTCTGGCGAATGGTTCCAGTGTTTCTGGAATTGAACTGTTTGAAAATTTAAATACAGGCAGTGGGAATGACCAGATTCTCTTCACCCTGAGGGATGACAACAACTTAAAGACTGGACTGGGCGACGACACCATCAACGCAGGTCTAGGGTACGATAACGTTGATGGTGGGGCGGGAACTGACGTATTAATTGTCGATTATTCAACTACTGGCCGTCCTGGCTATGGGTTCTCTAGTTCTATTTATCTCAACCCCAACGGCAGCATCAGCGGCGCATTTTCCGCTTACAACGGCTCTAGGTATGACCAGATAACCTTTAGTAATATTGAGCAATTAAACCTCACAGGCACTAGCTTTAATGACACCCTCAGGGGAGGAACAGGTAGTGATAGTTTGACTGGGGGTGACGGTAACGATATTTTGGTTGGAGGTGTTGGCAATGACGTACTTACAGGTGGTACGGGTCAGGAGCGCTTTACCTTTAATGCGGCTAATGAAGGCATTGATACGATTAGCGACTTTCAAACCAGTGTTGACAATATCTATATTTCGCGAGCCGGTTTCGGAGGTGGCTTAGTTGCTAATGCGGCGATCGCAACTTCTCAGTTTCTTTCTGGTTTAGGAGTTACCGCCGCGACAAACAGCACTCAGCGCTTTATCTACAACACTTCCACCGGTGCTTTATTCTTTGATGCTGATGGCAATGGTCTTAGCTCAGCCGCCATTCAAATTGCTACCCTTACTGGTACACCAACACTTGCTAATACTGATATTTTTGTGACAACCTAGGAGTTTGTTCATCAAGGCATATTAATACAGATGATGTAAAGCCTTTCTTGAAAATAGGGAGTCGGGAGTTGGGAGTCGGGAGTCGGGGAAGAGGAAATTTCATTCCAACGTTCGTGAGCGATCACTCATGGTCAGGACTTATGCTAATTGACTTTTGAGCCACCATCTGTAGGGGCGTATAGCTATACGCCCGTACCCGTTTGTCGTGTCTTAACCAAGAGAAGATTAAATAATTCTGTAAATTTACTTGGAGAGATTGGCAGAGTAACTGATTAACGGTATTATCTACAGCTCAAGTAAGCTAGATGACCGCTACAATAACTTGAACGGGGTTTCGGGACAGCCATAACAGAATATCAGCGGTATTGTATGATGCCATACTGTTTTTCTCAACCAGTTCCTTGCTCAATAAACTCTCAAGGGAAACTGTCCGGAAAGTTCCAACAAGTTGATGGAGGCTTCTAAGTCAACAGTGTCAAAAGCAACTGCTTTTGGCGCAACTCGTTAGACACCTAGTTCTACCAGCTTATGATTCTGATTGTTTCTCAGCTCATTTAATGCTCCCTACTCCTGATGCCATGACAGCATTGCCTGTTCCGCGTCAACCCTCAAGTACACCTGACAACGGCAGCACCTCTGCTGCCGAAGGAACTCCCGTTTCTGCTCTCAAAGAATTGGTAGCACGCCTGCACCGTGAACAGCACAAGATTCAAGATTTGTTGAGCTCCTTGGGCTTTGCCTTACGCAGCTTCAACAACTTAAATCAGTTTTTAGAGCTAATTCCGCTGATGGCAGCGCGAGTAACCGATGCCGACGGTGGCGCTTTAATTTTGTTTAAACCAAACGGTCAGGTAAAACTAGAGCGGCTATATTGCCAAGAAAGTCAGGCTCTTCAGGGTATTCGGAAAGCCATAGAAACAGCAACCCGTGCAGTTACGTCTACAAGCAACGACGGGGGGACTGAACCGACGCTACCAGTACCGTTAGAACTGATCCAAGCGTCCCTAGACGAGCAAGTTAGCCGCTGTCTAGGAGCTGATATGCAGCTGTTTGGTACCCCGATTTTGGTCAAAAACTCTGAAAGGGGACGTTTGTATGTCTTTAGCAATGACCCACAATACAGCTGGACGCCAACCCGCCAAAAGTTAGTAAGGTTGGTGGCAGACCAAACAGCAGTGGCGATCGCCAATGACGAACTCACCGTCGAGTTGCGCCAGAAAGAACGCTTGGATCGAGAACTAGAAATTGGTGCCGAGATTCAGCTGCGTCTGCTGCCACGCCAATGTCCTCAGATTGAGGGCGTAGAACTAGCCGCGCTGTGTAAAACGGCTAACCGCGTTGGCGGCGACTACTACGATTTCATTCCCACCAACTACGACCAACTACGACCTAAAAAGCAAGACGGTAAGGAAGTAACCGACTGCAAGAAAGCATCTGTGCCTTGGAGTATTGCCATTGGTGACGTGATGGGGAAAGGCGTCCCCGCTGGTTTGATTATGACAATGACCAGGGGAATGCTCCGGGCAGAAGTCTTGAATCGCCACTCACCAGCGCGAATCCTACAACACTTGAACCGTGTAATGTATGCTGACTTGGAGAATTCCCATCGGTTTGTGACGCTGTTTTACTCCGAGTACGACCCCATAACTCGGATTCTGTCTTACAGCAATGCTGCCCACAATCCGCCTTTGCTGTGGCAAGCGTCAACTCGTTCGATTCAACGCCTAGATACCGAAGGAATGCTGATTGGTCTAGAGGCCGATTCTCAGTACCAAGATGCCCAAGTACAGCTCAATGTTGGAGATACGATTATTTACTACACAGATGGCTTTACTGATGCCTCTAATCAGCATGGCGATCGCTTTGATGAGGAAAACCTAACAAAAGCTTTCCAGTGGGCTTGCGAACAGTGCACTGATGTCCAGGCGATTTTGGATTACCTGTTTGAGCAGGTCAATCAGTTTATTGGTACAACAAACCGTAACGGAGATGATATGACCTTGGTCGTGATGCAGGTAAAATCTTCCGAGTGATCTATTTTGTACGAGGCAATAATCGCCATGGTTGTTGAAGGACTGCAAGCAGTAAGCGCTGGGTTAGATAGCATCAGCTACTGGAATGACGCCCTGGGAGGACTAAATAGTCACTTATCCTTGGATTGGCTTGTGCTAGCTCAACAAGTTGAAGACCCAAACGTTTTAGACCAGATGGCTAGTGCGTGGAACAACTTTGTTAAGACTGGTCAAATCTGGGCCCTGCTGATTGGGCTAGTCATCGGTTACTTTTTCCGGGGTATGACCTCTTTTTGAAACCGGTCAATCGTTGTTAGTTGTTGGTTATTGGTTATTAGCTTACCCACCCACAACTAACAACAAACGTCATGGGTCATTAGCAACAAACAACTAACAACAAACAACTAACAACTAACAACTAACAACAGCTGCTGTGACAGAACAAACAACCTGGAGTCAGCGGTTTGAATCCGCATTACATCCTGCGATCGCTCGCTTCAACGCCAGTATAGGCTTCGACATTGAATTAATTGAGTATGACATCACGGGTTCTATTGCTCATGCCAAAATGCTCGCTCATACCAATATCATCTCCCCGTCAGAAGGAGAACAGCTGGTTGCAGGCTTAGAACAAATTCGTAGTGAATACCGCGACGGTAAGTTTAACCCAGGCATCGACGCCGAAGATGTCCACTTTGCGGTTGAGCGACGCCTGACGGAAATTGCCGGAGATGTTGGAAAAAAGCTACACACAGCGCGATCGCGCAACGATCAGGTAGGTACCGATACACGGCTTTACCTCCGAGATCAGATAGAACAAATCCGCACTCAGTTACGAGAGTTCCAAGGCGTTCTCTTCAACCTGGCTGACGCTAACGTTGAAACCCTGATTCCCGGCTACACTCACCTGCAACGCGCTCAACCGCTGAGTTTAGCTCATCACCTCTTGGCTTACTTTGAAATGCTACAGCGTGATTGGCAGCGACTGGGTGAGATTAGAGAACGGGTTAATATCTCGCCGTTAGGCTGCGGTGCCTTGGCAGGAACCACTTTTCCGATTGACAGACACTACTCAGCATCACTGTTGGGATTTGCAGACGTTTATCGTAATAGTCTCGATGGTGTGAGCGATCGCGATTTTGCTATTGAATTCTTGTGTGCCGCCAGTCTGATCATGGTACACCTGAGTCGGTTAGCCGAGGAAATTATTCTCTGGGCATCCCAAGAATTTGGCTTTGTTACCCTCAAAGACAGCTGTTCCACTGGTTCTAGCATCATGCCCCAAAAGAAAAACCCTGATGTCCCGGAACTGGTACGAGGTAAAACCGGTCGTGTTTTTGGTCATCTACAAGCGATGTTGGTATTGATGAAGGGGTTACCGCTGGCTTACAACAAAGACCTGCAAGATGATAAAGAAGCACTCTTTGACAGCGTTAAGACGGTTAAAGGCTGTTTGGAAGCCATGACAATTCTGTTGCGAGAAGGGCTGGAATTCAAGCAGGAACGTTTAGCACAAGCCGTTGCTGAAGACTTCTCTAACGCCACCGATGTGGCTGACTATCTAGCCTCCAAGGGAATTCCGTTCCGAGAAGCTTACAACTTGGTTGGTAAGGTGGTGAAAACTTGCCTTAAGAGTGAGAAGTTACTCAAAGATTTAAGCTTGGAGGAATGGAAGGAACTGCATCCAGCTTTTGAGGACGATATTTATGATGCGATCGCGCCAACTCAAGTGGTAGCGGCACGGAATAGCTACGGCGGTACGGGGTTTGAGCAGGTGCGCCTGAGTCTGAAAAATGCACGCGATCGCTTGGATTATTGAGATTCTTTCTTATCTGAACGGGTGTAGTGAGACATACCTAATTCGATAGACTCGATTCAAGGAGGGAGTAATACAAGTTGATCCTCAGTAAGTAATACAAGTTGCTCCTCACGGAATATTACGTTCTCATTGGAAGAGAGTAAGGTAAGGGGTTAGGGTAGTTATAGACTTCCCCTCTACCCTTATCGACGGTAGAACTACGAAAAGACAGCTACTTGATGTGACGTATCACATCAAGACCAGCACTTGCACAAAGTCTACATTCTAATGGGTGCATTACTACTATGATTTACTACCGAATCGAGCCTTTAACCAAAGGCTATCAGCTTACGATCTGGGAGCCAGCTCCCGTTAACAGCGATCGCGTAAAACCTTTCCGCTTTAAAATAAATTTCACGACCAGTAATCTTCTGGAATCGATGAAAATTCTGAATCTGATTCCGGGCAGGAAGACAGATGAGCGCTATCGCAAATTAAGTAAGCAAACTGCCCAAATGCGTTAGCCCCAAAAACATTAATCAGCTATATTTCCTTACTGGTTCTCTAAGAGCCAGTTTTTTTTCCAATACGTTTGCCGATGCGATCGCTTTGATCGTAAATCTTACAGGACTTACGCACTCTTAGTAAGGAGTCCCGGTGTAGAGAATCGGGATTTAATAAGGCTTTCCCCGATTCGGATGATTGCCATACGTCCCTACTATAAGTGGTATCAATGCGTAAGTCCTGTCTCTACTCAAGGGTGTACTGCCACCTAACGACTGACCACGAATTCTATAATAAAAGTTTGAGCCTTGTCTGCAATTATTGCCCGTAACTCACCATGAGCACTTCTCGCCGTCGCTATCACATCACCACTTTCGGCTGCCAAATGAACAAAGCCGATTCTGAGCGCATGGCTGGCATCCTGGAAGATATGGGCTTTGAGTGGTCAGAAGACCCCAACGACGCCAACTTACTTCTCTACAACACCTGTAGTATTCGCGATAACGCAGAGCAAAAGGTTTACTCCTACTTAGGTAGACAGGCAAAGCGCAAGCACGAACAACCCGACCTTACCCTCATCGTTGCTGGATGTGTTGCCCAGCAGGAAGGAGAAGCACTGCTGCGCCGAGTCCCAGAACTAGATTTAGTTATGGGTCCACAACATGCCAATCGCTTACAGGATTTACTCGAACAAGTGTTCAATGGCAATCAAACAGTCGCTACAGAACCGATTCATATTGTTGAAGACATCACTAAACCCCGCCGCGATAGCACAGTGACAGCTTGGGTAAATGTCATCTACGGCTGCAACGAACGCTGCACTTACTGCGTTGTGCCCAATGTGCGGGGCGTCGAGCAATCGCGGACACCAGAATCGATTCGCGCCGAGATGGAGCAGTTGGGGCAGCAGGGATATAAAGAAGTAACTCTACTGGGTCAAAATATCGATGCCTATGGGCGTGACCTCCCAGGCGTTACTGAGTCAGGGCGTCACCAAAATACCTTGACAGATTTGCTTTATTATGTTCATGATGTGCCTGGAATTGAGCGCATCCGTTTTGCTACGAGTCACCCTCGTTACTTTACTGAACGTCTGATTCGTGCCTGTAATGAGTTGCCCAAGGTGTGCGAACATTTCCACATTCCCTTCCAATCGGGGGATAACGACATTCTCAAGGCAATGGCGCGAGGCTACACTCAGGAGAAATATCGGCGGATTATTGACAAGATTCGGGAGTACATGCCAAATGCTTCGATTAGTGCAGATGCAATTGTTGGCTTTCCTGGGGAAACTGAAGAACAGTTTGAGAATACGCTGAAGCTGGTAGAAGAGGTTGGTTTTGACCTACTAAATACAGCGGCTTATTCACCTCGACCGGGTACGCCTGCTGCGATGTGGGAGAATCAGGTGAGTGAACAGGTAAAAAGCGATCGCCTTCAACGGCTCAATCATTTAGTGGCGACTAAGGCAGCTCAAGCATCGCAACGCTACTTCGGATGTATTGAAGAAGTGCTCATAGAAGACCAAAATCCTAAAGACCCTACTCAAGTTATGGGGCGCACGCGAGGCAATCGTCTCACATTCTGTACAGGCGATATTCAAGAACTCAAAGGTCAATTGGTGAAGGTAAAAATTACCGAAGTTCGCGCTTTCAGCTTAACAGGGCAACCTTTAGAAACACTGGCTTTTCAACCTGTATAAGACTAGCAAACTGCAACAATCTTAGGACTTACGCATTTGAACGAAGAATCTTAGGTTTAGGGAGTCGGGAGTCGGGAGTCGGGAGTCGGGAATCGAGAAAAGCCTTATCAAAATAAGTAAACAATGGTGTTTTACCCTCATCCCTCATCCCTCATCCCTCATCCCCCATCCCTCATCCCTCATCCCTCATCCTTTCAAAGGTCAACGCCCAGACTTTATAGAGGAAACATAGCTAAAATCAAGAAGGGCATCGTTTCTGCTAATATCTACGGTGTCTGGGATGAGATAATTTTTCTTGAAAACACAAAAATTTTCTAACCCCAGCATCCTGTAAAGGAAAAAAACAGGTCTCCACTTCAACGATCTAGAAAAATTCTTCTAGAACTGATAAAAATGGGATTGATGTTTCGGGTCGTTCTAGCAAATAGCCTGAGCAATGGGCGAACAGCCGCTAAGTCTTAAACCTTTGTGTCGGCAGGTTTGGGGTTGTTTGAGGAGAAACTAACTGTTGGTGTTATTTGAGCCGAACAGTGCTTCTAACTCTATGGATTGGTTTCTCCAGAATCAGGAGACGATTGTGAGCAGGTTTTGTATATTTGTGCCTCAGACCTCCCAAAAATCACAATATCAAGTCGTTGAGAGCAACTTGCTGCATGATATTTTAGAAATTTTTATGGAGACATTCGTCAAAAACATCCAGTATGCAAGTTTAACCAACGGAATATAGGATTAGAAGCCAACTGCTATTTTTTCTGTGAGGAAGTCAGTGCCAACTCAAAAGACCGATGAACAACCCTCCCAATCGCCACAACCCACCCCTGTCCGAAATTGGCTCTGGCTTTGGTTATGCTTGACCGGAATGGCGATGCTGTCAGCAGCTGGGGGTGGCTTATTGGCCGTATCGTTTTCCTCAACTCCTCTGCTGCAAAGACATTTGACTCCACAGGAAGCCGCTGTATTTGGTAAAGGCGGCAGTCTCACTAATAGTAATCTGCAATTGCCAGAGCTAACCCGCCCCGTCAATATTTTAGTGATGGGAATGAGTGTTCTGACAGCAGATGTTGGTGAATCCCCAAGAAGCCGAAATCTTAACTATGAAGCGCAGGTTAACTCCTTCGACGGTTTGTCGGATGTGATGATGTTACTGCGGTTTGATCCAGAAACTAAAAAGATAAATATATTATCGATTCCTCGTGATACTCGCATAGAGATGGATGGGTACGGTCAAGTTAAGATTAATGCGACTAATGTGAACGGTGGGCCAGCAGGAAGCGCTAGGGCAGTGAGTAATCTGTTAGGCGGCGTCCAGATCGATCGCTACCTCCGAGTCAATGTTGGGGGTGTACAAAAATTAGTGGATGCGTTGGGTGGTGTTACAGTCTACGTCCCTAAAGATATGAAGTATCAGGATGACACTCAACACCTGTACATCAACCTGAAAAAAGGCAGACAGCATCTCAACGGGGATCAGACACTGCAATTGCTTCGCTTTCGCCACGATCAGGACGGGGATATTGGTCGGATTTCTCGGCAGCAAATGGTCATGCGAGCGTTAATGGAACAGAGCCTTAATCCTGCAACAGTCACCCGATTTCCTCAAATTCTCAATGTAATTCAGTCGAACCTCGACACCAACTTAAGTGTGGAGGAGCTCGTGGCTTTGCTAGGTTTCAGTGTAAAAATAGACCGCTCCAAAGTGCAAATGCTGACGCTCCCTGGAGATTCCAATGGCAATGGGCGGCATGATGTGAGTTACTGGTTGCCGAATTACAGTGGTATCCAGAAGTTGATGGCACGATATTTTGCTCAGGAGAATCAACAGTAAGCTACTGCACGTTTAATTTTTATCCATTAGGACAGGCAAGATGCCTGTCCCACAAGAAGTAGAGTAAATATCAACGGGCTGGTTAGGAACCATGAGCTACGCTCACAACTCGCGAATGGAAAATCTTTCTTCCCCGACTCCCGACTCCCGACTCCCTACTCCCTATTTCCAAGCTAGATACACCACAGCTTGGTGCCCAAATCTCTATCATTGGGTGGGCTACAGTCGGGGGTATTACCCTCCTGTGTAACTTTTTTCTCATAATGTGTTACGTTACTGTGATTTTGTATTACGCTGTATAACGTTAGGGTTGCTGACTATGTTCGATAGGTTTGTTAACCTCAGGCAATAATGAACTGATACCTCCTCTTTGCCTGAGGTTTTCTCTATGGCTAAAAGCCGTAGGATGAAGTGCAGTTAAAATCATTAGACCTAACGGTGATTCGTAGGATGAGTTTAATAGCTGTGCGATCGCGCCCAGCTAATATGAGTTTTCATTATTTTTTATAACTTCGCTCTAGTCAATTGTCAGGCTCCGAGGTTAAGGTGATGGGAAACTCATCTAAAACAGCAATTCGTAGCAGACAAACTACCTAACTAAATAGCCAATGCCCACTGAGAAACAAGAGCGTATTTTTTAGCTCATAAAGCTTAGATGGGCGCTTCAGGGTTTGCAAAAGTTTAAATTCCTTGTTAGAGCTAAAAACTAATGAACTTTCCAGACGAGCAAAATCAAGAGCTTCAGCGTCGGGAACAAGAACTGAAAGCACGAGAGCGTGAAATTCGACTCCGAGAACTAGAAGCAGAAATCAAGGAACCGCCGATGCATCAAACGATGAAGCATCAACAGCAAGAACGTTCACCACAACGGTGGTATGGAAAACTGATGAACGTTGGCAAGTTTCTAGTCATTGTTGTTGCTATCGTAGTTGCTATTAGGGTGGCCACTGCGTTTGCTTATTTAATTATGCTCGGGGCAGTCGCCTGGGTGGCTTACAAAATCTTTTTTGAGGGCGATCGCTCCAAAGGCGATCGCTCCAAAAAGTAACGCTAGTTCTCCTATCATCCTCTAGAGAAAGATTCTGTTCTTCACTGCCTATTAAATCCTATTCCATCAAGATACAGCGAAGTTAGAGTAGTGGCGCAAGACTCCCCATTAGCTAGCGCTCACAACAAACGATTAAAATCTCTCTTTTCCTACTCCCTACTCCCTACTCCCTACTCCCTACTCCCTACTCCCTACTCCCTACTCCCCTATCCTCTATTAAATGTGACGATAAACAAGATAACACCTAAGTTATTTTGAAGCAATTTCTATCTAGGACACAATAAACATGAGTGCAAAAATTGAAACAACAAGTTTCATGAATGATTTAGATCGAGTTGCCAGAGTGCGCTCAGAGGTATCGAGTTATCTGAGTCAGATTGCTGAAACTTTAAAGCACTCAGAATCAGAAGGAGAAAAGCAGTCAGGAGGATTAGGTTTAGATAGAGATATAGATGATCTAAACCGAACCAGTAAAAACTTAAGTCAGGGAGTGTTTAGGCTGCTAGTTTTAGGGGATATGAAACGAGGAAAAAGTACTTTCCTCAATGCTTTAATCGGTGAAAATTTATTACCGAGTGACGTAAACCCCTGTACGGCATTACTCACAGTTCTAAGATATGGCAGCGAAAAGAAAGTTACTGTTTACTTTAATGATGGTAGAAGTCCTGAAGAACTGGATTTTAAAGAATTTAAGAGTAAGTACACGATTGACCCCGCCGAAGCAAAGCAACTAGAACAAGATAAAAAGCAGGCTTTTCCTGGGGTTGAGTATGCAGTAGTTGAGTATCCTTTGCCACTGTTGGAAAAAGGTATTGAAATTGTTGATAGTCCAGGGCTAAATGATACAGAAGCACGAAACGAATTATCTTTAGGTTATATCAACAATTGCCATGCAATTTTGTTTGTGCTGAGAGCTTCGCAGCCTTGTACGCTTGGGGAACGGCGTTATCTGGAAAATTACATCAAAGATCGAGGGTTGAGTGTTTTCTTTCTGATTAATGCTTGGGATCAGGTTCGTGAGTCACTAATTGACCCGGATGATGTGGAAGAATTGCAAGAAGCTGAAGATAAGCTGCGTCGAGTTTTTCAAGCCAACTTAGCTGAGTATTGTAAAGTCGATGGGCATGATGTTTATGATGAACGTGTTTTTGAAGTTTCGGCAATCAAGGCGCTGCGGCGGCGGTTGAAGAATCCTTCAGCGTCTTTGGAGGAGACTGGATTTCCAGAGTTCATGGCAGCACTTAACACGTTTTTGACTCAGGAACGTGCGATCGCAGAATTACGGCAAGCAAGAACCCTAGCACGCCAAGCCTACACCCATACACGGGAAGCTGTTGAACGTCGCATCCCCCTACTTGAGCAAGATGCCACTCAACTAAAAGAAAAGATTAGTTCAGTTGAACCGGAATTCAACAAACTGACAACTATTCGCGATGAATTTAAGCAAGAAATTCGCTCTACTAGAGATACACAGGCGAGAGCGATCGCTGATTCTTTCCGTGACTATGTTTTAAATCTAGGGAACACTTTTGAAGCAGATTTCATCCGCTATCAGCCTGAGCTAAAAATGCTGGACTTCCTGAATAAGGGAAAACGAGATGCATTCAATAGTGCCCTTCAAAAAGCCTTCGAGCAGTACATTGCTGACAAATTTGCCGCTTGGAGTCTGACCGCAGAACAACAGATGAATGCGGCCTTCCTTGAACTATCCAAAAGTGCTACTAACTATGGTGCTTCTTATAGTGAAGTGACAGCGCGAATTACTGAAAAATTAACGGGGCAAAAGGTAAATCTTAATGCCTATACTACCGCTGAAGAAGATAACTCACCTGCTTGGACGAAGTGGGCAATGGGTATATTTTCACTGGCTCGTGGGAACATTGCGGGTGCAGCAATGGCTGGTGCAGGTTTCGACTGGAAAAATATCTTATTCAACTATGTGGCTGTGATTGGCATTGGTAGCATTATTACCGCCGTCACAGGTATTTTCTTAGGTCCCATTGGGTTAGCGCTGATTGGGATGGGTGTTGGTTTTGTACAAGCTGATCAAGCGCGACAAGAATTGGTGAAAACAGCCAAGAAGGAATTGGTGAAATATCTTCCTCAAGTGGCAAATGAGCAATGGTTACCTGTTCATGATGCAGTTAAAGAGTGTTTTGATGTGTATGAGCGTGAGGTTACCAAGCGGATTGATGATGATATTCAGGCGCGGAAAGTGGAGTTAGAAAATCTGCTCAAGCAAAAAGAATCTTATGAAATTAATCAGGGTGCAGAAGTGGAGCGTCTCAAGAAACTGGAGGCTGATGTATCCTCAGAATTACAGGCTATTGAGACGGTGTATCAGAGTTTCCTAGCATCCGCTTGAACCCTCAACGGCAGGCGAGAGGCTTGTTCTACAACTCGATAATAAGTGGAGGTTTGACAGATGAGAAATTGGCCTACCTGGATTCCTAACCCTACTGCTTGGATGAGCGCAATTCTTTTAATTTTGCTCTTCCGGGGTATTTCAGTTGTCATCAGGATAATTTTTGAAATGGGTGAACCCCTGATGGCGATATCACCGAAGCTGAAAATCTTGTTGTATTTTGTAGCTTTACTGTCACCTATTTTAGCGATCGCCCTTGCTCATCATTTGCTTCACCTGTTTCTAGATCGTTATGCTCCTAATTCGCGATCGCCAGGGATGAGCGCCACTGAAGGGCTATTTCCTAGTTTAATGAGCTGGTGGGAGGGGTTCTATGGCTGGATGGCGATTTCTTTGGCAATGCTAGTGAGCAGCATGATACAGTTTATCTTCTTACCCTCACCCTCGTTTAACTCCCTCTACAATCTGCTTGCTTGGTGGGATGAACTGAGAGATTTATTTACACTTCCTACGCTTTATCGAGTGGTTGCCGCAGCCTACCTTTACCAGTTTGAATATTTAGTTCGGCATCATCTGATGGCTATTGGTTCTGGCACTCAGTCGGAGCGTGAGTGAGGAAAGTAGCAGAAAGATGGCTGCAAGATGTCAGCCATCTTAGTATGCTCCCTAGTCTGCCCGGAAATTAATGATGTTGTTGCCAACTGAGGTGGAATTATAACCTGTAGGGGTGTTATGAAGGTTGACTGGCATCTGAAACAGAAAATTTGCTTAGTCGGTGCGATCGCTTTATCTGTTTTCCAGGAAGTCTCAGGTTTTCCTGTCTATGCAGTTTCCCTCAAAGAGATAACGACAGGTTAGAAGATATAGGAAAGTTGTATGCAACAGCAGGAAGTTTATCATCATCTTGTAAGCAATCTTAGATCTGCCCTAGGTGTCCTTGAACTCGATAAAAACTCACAACTTTATCGAGATGCCATATCCATCTCCAACTATCTCGAAAACCCGATCTTTCGGATTGCCGTTTTTGGCCCTTTTAATTACGGCAAATCAACCCTGCTTAATGCAATGCTAGGACAGCGTACCCTCCCTATCGATTTGATTCCCACAACAGGCGCTGCGATTCATGTTCGATATGGCAAAGATCTACATACTCGCATTACCTTAACCGATGGCACAGAATTTAGTGAAAGTGGTACTGAAGTTTTAAAGCGGTTTGCTATCCTTGATGACCAAAGACGGATGCGAGGTGATGTTGCTTCTGTTGATGTCTGCTTTCCTCATCCCTTTCTGCAAACAGGTGTAGAATTGCTAGATTTGCCTGGAACAAATGACAGGGAAGCGCAGGATGTCTTAGTACGTGACCAACTTCTGACAGCAGATTTAGTCGTTCAGGTGCTAGATGCTCGTAAGTTAATGACCTTAGGTGAGCGAGAAAACTTGAGAGATTGGCTGTTAGATAGAGGTATCAAAACAGTTATTTTTGTTGCTAATTTCCTGAATTTGTTAGAACCAGAAGACCAGAAACAAGTTTACAATCGCCTACTTTTTGTAGCGGAAAGTTTCCGGTCAGAGTTACCTAATAATGTGAGTAATCTGTACCGGGTTGATGCTTTACCTGCTTTAAGAGCCAGACTCAAAGGAGATGCATCAGCAGCACAGAGTACGGGGCTGGCTATGTTTGAATCTGCCCTGCAAACGATTGTGGCAGTACAACAAGAGAAGCTAGCTGTTCGTTTTCCTCGCGTGGAAGCGATCGCCTCTCAAATAAAAACTTCTTTACAAGTCAAAATCCAAGCAGTTTCCACCGAATTAGAAACCACTGAAAATAAGCGCAAAGCTAAGATTGAGATTAAACAAAAGGCACAGAAACTAATTCAAAAAGGTTTCTCAGCAAGCGTTTCTGACTTCCAGAGTTGGCTGTACCTACCAAAACTGATTGACCACTATCAATCTGAAGTAGCTTCAGCGCTCCAACAAGGTACATTTAGTAGCTGGGAACGTGGAGCATTTAAACAAGCGATCGCACAATATCAACAAGCCGTTGTCAAATGGGTTCATCAAGCCTGTGAGTTTTTTGATTACCCTCAGCCGGCTGATTTATCAATTCCCTTTCCTGACAAGCCAGAAGTCATTCTCCCTGAGCCACCCAAGCAACCAAACGGTTCAAAAGAGTCGGGTGATGTGGCTCCAGTTGCGATCGCAACTGGCCTAGGTTGGATACTAGGAGGCCCCGTGGGAGCTGCGGTAGTTGGAGGCGCTAGCTATCTCTTTAACCGGAAAACCAACTCACAACAACCTGTATCATCAGTCTCTTATTTGGAGCAAGTACAAGAAGCTTATGCTAAGGCAGCTCAAGACTATCTAACTCGCTTCAGCACTCAAGCTTTCTCGACGCTTCGCCACTATGAAGAGATAGCAGAAAAAATTGTTAATTTTCAAGTAACTGAAGAGCCAATAAAAATTACAATTCAGCATCATCAATTACAGTTATTACAAACTTTATTAGATAATTTGACTCAAGAATTAGAGTCTACCAGCGCTAAATTAACTATTTAAATAGATTAGGACTGACCTAACTTTCCTTTTGAACGGCTATATGTAAGGGTGAACGGCCGTTCACCCCTACTATAGGTGGTATCCATGCGTAAGTTTTGTAGATAATTCCCTCCAAATAATCAGAAAAATTTTTTGT
>DALYIW010000062.1:19226-33316 GCA_031970155.1 Coleofasciculaceae cyanobacterium CTOTU46601
AGAGAGTTACTTGCCATGCTTCAAATATCAGTTGTGTAAGGGTGGCGTTTCTATTCTCCACTCCCTACTCCCTACTCCCCACTCCCTACTCTCTCTCTATGCGGCAAGCTAAGATCGTCGCTCTGAATACAGGCTAGGAGCATTATGTCGTGGACGACTTGAATCAGAAACTTCAAAATCTCGTTGCCGAAGCGTGTAATCATCCACCCAAGAGTTGGCAGCGGCGGCAAACCCTATGCGAGGTACACCGATTAGTGATGCAATCCGGCAAGCTCTGGAAAGAGTATACGCCTTATTACAATGACGCTTTGCAAGAGATGTGGGAATTTTGCTGTCAAAATCCAGAACTGTATGACCCTACGCTCAAAAGTGTCATTACGTGGCTAGACGACTACCTCAAAAAGCGACTGAGAAATTTTCGAGATGCTAAGTACAGGCAACAGCGCCGAGAAATTACGGCTTTAGCAACCGAATCTGGGGAAACAACTGACCCTGTAGGCACTTTACCAGCTCCTCCGGATATTCACCCTGTTCTCGACATTTGGGAAAAGACCCTAGAGTGGGTCGAAACTGACCCAGAGCAGGAGTTATGTAGTACTTGCTTTAGAAAACACTGTCAGGTGAATTGCAAAGCCTTAATCTTGCGCCGCTTCCCCCCAGAAACTCCTTGGTCTGCGATCGCAACCGAATTTAACCTAACACCGTCCGAGGCCAAAGATTTACCAAAAGTCTATAACCGCAAATGCTTACCCCTATTGCGAAAATTCGCTCTATCACAGGGGTATGTCGAAGAAAAAAATCGTCTTAATCGAAGGAAGTCATCATGATTCAAAACGCCCAGACTCCACAAGAAAAGTCTATTCCCATGCCAATTACTCAGGAGGCGCAACAAATTGCTATTGACTTTGCTAGCGAGCAGCCCACACCACAGAAGGCTCTCCAGGTTTATCTTAATACCCTAGCTGTTTGTACTGTGAATAACTACCTACGGATAATGGACATTCCCACAGACTTAACAGCGGGTGATAGCTGGAACCCATCTGTACGTCTAGCTACTGATGTGGCTGACTTGTTGTTAGTAGATCTAGGACTTTTAGAATGTCGTCCAGTGCAAAAGACCAAGCTAGATATTGAGGAGACTCAAACGTCAAAAAATTATCTGCCGTGGCAATTCCTTGGCTCAAAGCCTACCTCTGAGGCAAAATCGGCTCCTTCGTGCTACATTCCACCAGGAATCCAGGACGATCGCATTGGTTATGTCGTAGTTGAAATTGATGCGGAGCAACAAGAAGCTACCTTGTTAGGATTTTCTGCCACCGCCGTAGCTGATGAACTACCGATCAGCCAATTGCAGCCGATCAATGACCTACTAAAATATCTGGAAAACCAAAAACCATTACCCGTCTTACCCGTGAACTTAAGTCAATGGTGGCGAGATGTCTTTGAGGTTGGCTGGCAGTCTGTGGAAGGATTTTTGGATACACAAATAGCCAATTATGCCCAGAGCCAGATGGCTTTTAGGCGAAGTAGCATCAACAGTATTACACGAGCGAAGCTGCTTAACTTTGGAAAGCCAAAATTTGGAGTGACTGTAGCTTTAGTTGTTACTCTGACACAACAGGAAGCCGCCAACTTTGGCATTAGCTTACAAGTGTTTCCCCAAGTGGGTGAAACGTATTTACCTGTTGGGTTAAAGCTAGCTGTTTTAGATGAATCGGGAACATCTTTTTTCGAGACCTCATCAGGAAATAGCGATCGCTTACTTCAAACCCGACAGTTTGGCGGTCAATCAGGAGAACAATTCCGCACGCTAATATCTTTGGATGAACACAGCATCACAGAAGATTTTGTAATATAACTACTACGTATAGGTTGAACACATTTCTTTGTAGGTGCACGATATATCGTGCCCCTACCTTGTGCTGATCAGCTGTCGCGCAATAAACTTACAACTTTGTGTTCAGCATATTTCTGGTGGGATAGCCCGAAGATCCCGTCCTGATGGATGCAAGTTAAATGCACAACAGCTGATACATCTGAGAACCGCTAAGTCGGCGTGTTCTCGTGAGTGAAGTTGAATTCAGGATTTGTGAACCCCATTTCGTGAAGAATCTTGATATATCTTCCGCTTTGTGAAGCAATCCTGGAAAAATCCTCACTATAAGGGTCATAGTGAACCTCATAGAAGCCGTTTTGCTGTCTAATTAAGACTACCCAACTGGGCAACTCTTGTGGAACTGATTCAGACCTGAACACAGAACCATTCATTTTCATTCCTCTACAAAAAAAACTGGATTTTAGTCATGCCAGCTTTTTTCTTAGAAGGAAACCAAGATTAAACCCTACTATGGACTTTAATGCAAGCCTCATTCTGCTAAGTTTTTGAGTTTGCTGCATTCTACGTATATCTAGAAGCAAACTTCCAACCTGAATAAAACAGGACTCATGCTCGAGACACGACCTATGGTAGGGGCGTGGGGTGAAAATTTCTCTTCTCCCCGACTCCCGACTCCCAACTCCCAACTCCCTATTTTCAAGTTATGAGCTGGGCAATCGCCTGCCAAAAGCCTTGCGAATGAAAATCAGGAGAATTCCTATACCTGTAAACACTAACGCCAAAATGTGACTTTCCCGAGAGGCAAAGGCAACGAGAACCAGGTTAGAGATTAGCGCTAAAACCGGAAGCAGAGAAGGAACTTGAAAGCCATTGGTTCTCGGTTCTCGGCGTTTAATGACTAGCAGTGAGAGATTGACTAGACAGAACATTGCCAGAATCAAAGTAGCGGTTGTTCCAGCTAGGAATTGAAGTGTACCTGAAAGCGCGAGAAAAATGGCGATCGGCAAAATCACAAGCAGCGTTCGATAGGGAGTTGCTCGCCGTGGATGTAATTTTCCTAACCAAGCTGGAATCAGTCCTTCACGCGACATCCCAAATAGCAATCGCGAGGCTGTGACAAAATTCAGCAAAGCAGTATTGAGTACGGCAAACAGGGCGATGACTGTAAAAACGACTTGTGGAAAATTTGGCTGTGCTCGACGCACGACATCGAGAAGAGGAGCATTCGAGGCAGCAAGCTGGGCTGGGTTTAATACGTTAATGGCAAGCCAGGAGACGAGAACATAAACGATACCTGCAATCCCCAGGGACAACAGGATGGCTCTGGGTACATTGCGCTCAGGATTTTTCACTTCCTCCGCAACATTCACAATATCCTCAAACCCAATGAAAGCGTAGAAAGCGAGTGCTGCTCCCTGAGCGATCGCTATCCAACCCGTTGCTGGCTGATTAGCGACGGAACTGGCAACAGGATTACCTGCGCCTGCTGTGCCTCCAATTAGAAAAAGGGTTGAAACTAGGATGACAATCACAAGGCCTGAAACTTCGACAGCTGTGCAAAAAATATTCAGGGCTGAGGACTCTTGCATTCCCCTAAAATTAACAAATGCCAGGCCAGAAAAGAGTGCTAGGACGATCAACCAATCTGGAATAACTGGAGCAAAAGCGTTGAGATAGCCTGCAAACGCTTTTGAGAGAGTCGCCATCGAAACCAGGCAGGTACAAAACATCAACCAGCCTACCAAGATGGAGAGCCAATCCGTGCGAAATGCTCTGTGGATGAAACAGGCAACTCCGCCGCTTTGGGGAACTCGACTGCCGAGTTCGGCATAGCTTAATGCGGTAAGTGCCGCAACAATCATCGATGTTAGGAAAGAAGCCCAAACCAAGGAACCAGAAAGTCCCGCAATTTTTCCGATCACTGCATAAATTCCGGCACCGAGAATATCACCAACCCCGTAAATCACCAGCGTAGGTAATCCAAATACTCGCTTGAGTGAATCCGTTTCTGCATTCGATTCCATAAAATTTCTCTCGTTCTTACTGTTCTCCCAATTTTGTAATCTTCATGCTCGTCAGTATAGGAGGTGGAAGGCAATTTCCCCAAAAGAGTGATGCTTGCGCGATCGCAACTTGCTATTAGTAGGATGCTTTTACCCATCAACCAAGTAAACGTAGATGAATAAGTTTATGCTTGATCTTCGACGCGTGGGGAGTGTCAAAGCTTGAGCCATATCCTTGAATTAGAAATCGAGAATCGGGAATTGCCCTATCACCAACTCTCTTAAACTTACGCAATTGAGCTTTGAACCATCATCTGTAGGGGCGTATAGCTATACGCCCCTACCCGTTTGTCGTGTATCGAGGTAAGTTCTGCTCTCTACTCCCTACTCATGTGCATAAGCCCAGAATATAAGAAAGCCCAGCGTAGGGTTACTGGGCTTTTTGTAGATGCACCAATGTTACTGCATACAGTATTATTGAGTGCATCCGACTGAGGGGAGGCTCACTCCCTCTATGTGCTGTGCCACCTCATAAGCGCAAATTAGTCACTGACGAACTAATCGTAGCCGTGTCGCACAATCAGCCCAAGGGCTTATCTGGTACTAGAGTTAACTCTCCCAATTGTCTGAGAGGAAGCAACTTCAACTAAAGCTACTTTAGATTGGTGTATCAATGTTTGGATTAGATTCCCTGCCCTTTCAGGGTGTAGGCGGGGTGAACAGTCCATTGTTCATGTCTTTTTCTATCGTCTTAAATGTCTATCACCCACTTAACCTTGTGTTGGTGGGTGATTTTATCAGACAATGCAAGAAAGCCCACTGTATACACAACAGAGGAACCGCCGTCCTCTACTACATTAGACCTCACTACCTAGTGTTAGTTGCTCAGGGAGACAAACTTTCGTACCCCCTAAACCACAATACCCACCTGGATTTTTGGCAAGATACTGTTGATGGTACTCTTCTGCATAGTAGAACTCAGGAGCATCAATGATCTCAGTTGTGATCTTCCCATATCCAGCTGTGGTAAGAGCTTGCTGATAAGCATCTCGCGAGGCTTGGGCTAGTTTCTTTTGGCTCTCGGAATACACGTAAACACCTGAACGATACTGGGTGCCAACGTCATTGCCTTGGCGCATACCTTGAGTTGGCTCGTGGTTTTCCCAAAAGACCCGAAGCAGGGTTTCATAACTAATCACTTTAGGGTCAAACACTACGAGAACCACTTCATTATGACCTGTCATGCCTGTACATACTTCTTTGTATGTAGGGTTTGGCGTTATCCCCGCAGCATAGCCAACGGCGGTGGAGAAAACTCCCTCCAGTTGCCAGAATTTACGTTCTGCTCCCCAGAAACACCCCATGCCAAACATGGCTATTTCCATTCCCTCTGGATAGGGAGGTTTCAGAGGATTACCGTTAACAAAGTGATGAGCAGGTACTGGCATAGGTTCTGCGCGTCCTGGCAATGCCTCTTGGGGCGTAGGTAGAGCTGATTTTTTACCAAATCCAAATATCATAGTTAACTCTCACTCTGATTTTTGAGATAATTCTTTACTTTACTTAATAATAGCTTGCCCAGTTGGTTGATGAGGGACACAGAACTAATTTCATGCCGTTAAATCGACCAGAGCACATCATCTTCTTTTGCTGCTTGATGTAACGTGCAAGATTAGGATATCCTACCAAAACATCTAGAAGCTAAGAGCCTCTGATAGTTAGACTGAAGTATTGACTTAAAATTAAACAATGTATCGTTAGATACAAAATTAAAGTTTCTTATTTATATTGTGAGGCTACATTGGTGCGTTCTCAAACCATTGCTAAAACACAAATCGCTAAAACACAAATCCCACAAAAGACCACCAGTCGCCGGACTGGTGCGTATGCCTTAATGGATAGTCTGAGGCGTCATGGTGTCGAGCATATTTTTGGCTATCCTGGTGGCGCGATTCTGCCGATTTACGACGAGCTATACCGATGGGAAGCCAGAGATGAACTTCAGCATATTTTAGTGAGACACGAGCAGGGAGCCGCCCATGCGGCTGACGGTTATGCTCGTGCGACGGGCAAGGTAGGTGTTTGTTTTGGGACATCGGGACCTGGAGCGACTAACCTAGTGACGGGGATTGCCACCGCCCACATGGACTCAATTCCGATGGTGATTGTGACAGGTCAAGTGGCCCGTGGAGCAATTGGCAGTGATGCTTTTCAGGAAACAGATATTTATGGAATCACGCTACCGATAGTAAAGCACTCTTATGTGGTACGTGACCCTAAAGAGATGGCTAAAACTGTGGCGGAAGCGTTCCACATTGCTAGCACAGGTCGTCCGGGACCTGTACTCATAGATGTTCCTAAGGATGTGGGCTTGGAGGAATTTGACTATACTCCAGTTGAGCCAGGTACGGTCAGGTTGACAGGCTATCGTCCCACAGTCAAGGGTAACCCTCGCCAAATTAATCAGGCGCTGAATCTAATTCGTCAGGCGAGACGACCACTGCTTTATGTCGGGGGTGGTGCGATCGCAGCCGGTGCTCATGCAGAAATCCAGAAACTGGCAGAACTGTTTCAAATTCCAGTGACAACAACCCTGATGGGTAAGGGTTCGTTTGACGAGTCTCATCCCTTAGCCGTCGGGATGTTGGGGATGCATGGCACCGCCTACGCCAACTTTGCAGTCAGTGACTGTGACTTACTAATTGCTGTAGGTGCACGTTTTGATGACCGGGTGACAGGAAAACTCGATGAATTTGCATCCCGTGCCAAGGTAATTCACATCGATATTGACCCGGCTGAAGTGGGGAAAAACCGAGCACCGGAAGTGCCGATTGTGGGCGATGTGCGGAAAGTGCTGACTGACTTGTTACGTCGGTTCAAGGAAGTGGATATTCCAGCAGAACCGAACCAAACTAAAGAGTGGCTAGCAAGAATAAATCGCTGGCGTCAGGATTACCCGTTAGAGGTGCCTCAACATGCAGATAGTTTGTCACCGCAAGAGGTGATAGTGGAGTTGAGCCGTCAGGCACCAGATGCATACTACACCACAGATGTGGGTCAGCATCAGATGTGGGCCGCGCAATTTCTCAAGAACGGGCCGCGTCGTTGGATTTCTAGTGCTGGTTTGGGAACGATGGGCTATGGATTACCCGCAGCAATGGGCGTAAAGGTGGCGCTACCGGATAAGCAAGTGATCTGTGTTGCAGGGGATGCCAGTATTCAGATGAATATTCAGGAATTGGGTACATTGGCGCAATACGGTATCAATGTGAAGACCATTATTATCAACAACGGTTGGCAAGGAATGGTGCGCCAGTGGCAGGAGGCGTTTTATGGGGAACGCTATTCATGCTCGAATATGGAAGTCGGAAAACCGGACTTCGTGAAATTAGCCGAAGCCTATGGTGCTAAGGGAATGGTGATCGAGAGTCGAGATGAGCTTAAAGATGCGATCGCAGAAATTCTCGCCTACGATGGCCCAGTTCTGGTAGATGTCCGAGTGACCAAAAACGAGAACTGTTACCCGATGGTTGCTCCTGGCAAGAGTAATGCACAGATGATTGGCTTGCCAGAACGCAGCAAAATAGAAGCCACCGAGTTAATGTATTGCACTAACTGTGGGGCAAAAAATATCGCCAGTAACAACTTCTGTCCTGAATGCGGCACGAAACTTTAAGTTGATACTGTTGCAATTAATCTTTGCAGGGTAGGGGCACGAAATTTTCGTGCCCTTAACTTATAGTTGAAGCAATTACAATGCACACTACAGCACAAGCATTAAAGTGTTTTCAGCTTTGCTGCGACCTTACCAGCAAGTACTGCTCTATCGATCTGGTGACTTTGGATAAGCGAACTGGGAACGTAATTATATTAGCAAGAGAAGAAATTAATATTGAGATTGAACCTAATGGGCAATGGAGATTTGTATGAGCGTGAAACCAGACTTTGCGACGATGACCACGCTTGAACTTAGAGCCTATGTTTTGGCACACCGAGACGAAGAGGAAGCCTTACAAGCCTACCTCGACAAGCTCCATACTGAGAACCCAAGCTCACGAGTATACCAGCCTGAAGATGATGTGGCTGAAGCGATCGCACAGTACTTGAAGAATAAACGGCAACAGGAAGCTTCTTAAAATTGTCGGTTAAAGAAAAAACGATCGCACGATTTAGAGAAAAAGTGCGATCGCTTTTTTTTCATCACAATCAACTTACTTCACGATTCCCAAAATAGGCGGAACTTCAGACTCGGCAACTTGAGGAACCAAGAATCTGGACCCATAAATCTGAGGATTTCCTTGAGCAATTTCGGTATAAGATTGACGAACTTGAGCATTCACCGCCACAGTCTTTACGTCGTACATTTGCATCGCCATCTTAGGATATACACCAATACCGATAATCAGCAGTATAAAACAGGCAGCGATAAACACTTCACGGGGTCTGGCATCACTGAACTTTGCTTCACTAGGTAGGATGCAGTTCGTCCCGAAGCAAACTGCTTCTTGATCTCCCTGATTCTGCAAGTCTGCATCAGTAATGTCACAGGAGGGGGTAAGGTCACACGCAGGTACTGTGCCAGAGTTGTAAAACACCTGTCGCAGCATTGAGAGCAGATAGATAGGTGTGAGGATAACTCCCACTGAGGCGAGAAACACCGTTACAGTGCGGAAGGTTGAGCCATAGATATCGCTTGTTGTCACACCCACGAAGACCGAGAGTTCACTAGCAAAGCCACTCATACCGGGAAGAGCTAATGATGCCATCGCCCCGATGGTAAATAGGGCAAATACTTTAGGCATTGCTTGACCAATACCACCCATTTCTGTCATTGACATTGTATGGGTGCGATCGTAAGTTACGCCAGCGAGGAAGAATAGCACTGATGCAATCAAACCGTGGGAAATCATCTGTAACATCGCACCGTTGATTCCCAAGTCGTTGAAGGACGCAATCCCTAGCAAGACAAACCCCATATGAGAAACCGATGAATACGCTAGGCGGCGCTTCATGTTGGACTGAGCAAACGAGTTGAGCGCTCCATAGATAATATTGACAACGCCTAGCATTGCTAGAACAGGTGCAAAGTAAACATGTGCATCAGGAAGAAGCTCCAAATTTAGACGAATCAGTCCGTATCCACCCATTTTCAGCAGTACACCAGCCAAAACCATTGACACAGGAGAAGATGCCTCGCCGTGAGCATCCGGTAGCCAGGTGTGCAGAGGGAAAATAGCTAGCTTGACGCCAAATGCCACTAGCAAACCCGCGTAAAGCAGCAGTTCTAAACCAAGAGGATAATCTTTCAGACCGAGTTTGGCGATATCAAAGGTGATCTGGCTACCACCGTAGAACGCCATCGCCAGCCCTGCTACCAGAATAAATATAGAAGCAGCTGCGGTATATAGTAAGAATTTTGTAGCGGCGTATTGACGTTTCTGTCCACCCCAAATGGACACTAGTAAATAGACGGGAATCAGCTCTACTTCCCACATAATGAACAACAGCAGCAAGTCTTGCGCCACGAATACCCCTATCTGTGCGGAATACAGCACAAGCATTAGGAAGTAGAAGAGGCGAGGCTTGAGATCAACTTGCCACGCTGCGAAAATTGAGAGTGTGGTGACCAGTCCTGCCAGAAGCACAAGTGGCACGGAAAGTCCATCGACTGAAACAGCCCAGCTCAAGCCTAACTGAGGCACCCAGGTATATTGCTCCACGAGTTGAAATGTCGCGCTGCTCGGATCGTAATGCTCCCAAAAGACGTAGCACATCAAAATAAAGTCTACGATACCTACACCCAATGCGTACCACCGCACGCGCTTGCCCTCTTTATCAGGCAGAAAAGGGATGAGCAGGGAAGCAATCAGTGGCAGTAAAACAATCGTAGTCAGCCAGGGAAATTGAGCCGCTATCATAGCACTAGGAAAAAATACTTATTTAAGAATGTCTTTATTTTATTAAACTTTATAAAAAATTATTCATAAATCTTTATCGCAGATAGCTATAGGCGGATTTATAGCGTAAGGTTTATTGACAAACGTCACATAAAGTGGTTTGAAATCAATTGTCGGTCTCTCTGCATGTAAAGATTGATGAAAGTTACCTAAAACACTTTTTTTCGCGCCAAAATCTGTATAATCCTGAAAGTCAACTACCTGGCGTTGTCATTAGGGCAGCATGAACTGACTCAAGAGTCTATGAAGTTTACAGTAGTAAACCTGTTAACCCAAAAAAGAACTAAAGATATTACACAAAAAACTGAATTTTACCTGGAAATTTTATATTTTCTTTAGCTATTACCTTTAACAAAAATAAATGAGTTAATTGACGTAACCAATTTAAGCCAAATTACTGAAGCAATAGCTTTTAGGAAGAAAGAAAATCTAAGCCAATACTAAACGCATTGCTTCATAAGTGGTTATGAACCGTCTTCTATATCAAGACAAAAATCTACCTAAAGACAGGCATTTAAAGAGACTTACTAAAGTGTTAGTTTCTCCATGGAGAATTTCCATCCCATTCGAGAAGCAAAAAATGAGTCCAGTTGTTGTCTACTTGTACAGCAACCGATGGATTCCGATGAAAGGTTTCTCTTTAGCTGAGGCCATGAAACTCTACCGCAAGGCATTATTATTAGGAAAAAAAATAATTGTGTATCCTGCTGGTTTAGATGCTTATGCTCAGAGAATTGCCACTCCTCCCTGTGAAGGAGGAGAGGAGTGGGAGGCGCTTTCTGCCCCTAAAACTGTTAAGTATTACAGCAGCTTTAGATCAATTTCGTCTAAACGATTCTTCAAAGGAAATGCTTGTCGCTTAACGCTGACGCAACGTTACTCCTACGGAAAACGTTATGCGATCGCAAACAGCAATCCCTACCCTCATCTACCTCTTCGGGGAACGCAAGCTGAAAAGGAACTCCTACCCTTCTGGAAAGGAGATAATTTAAAGGATCAGCTAGTCTTCACTCTTCCTCAAAATCCGTAGTGGGTGCACTTACAGCATCATAGGGTGCTTCTATGTCACAATCTTCTTGAATCAATATCTGAAATTGCTCTAAGTCCCGAATCCGATCAAAATCAGCATCAGTTTTTGCCGTCTCTTGGCATTTATCAGGATTTAGTTTGATAGCTTGTTGCAAGTTGGCGATCGCCTGCTCAACATTACCTTGCAACGCATAACAGCAAGCTTTGCTGTAGAAAGTATCTGCATCGTCTGGTAGCAATTCTAAGGCTTTGTCGTAGCTAGCAAATGCTTCATCAAATCGTTCCAAGCGCATCAGGGCTACGCCCCGATTGTTCCAGGCTTCTTGGTACTCCAGCGTAAGCTCAATCACTTGATCAAAGCTAGCAAGTGCTTCCTCTAAGTGTCCCAAGTACATTAGCGCAATGCCTCGGTTATTCAATACTTTGTCGGCGTGCGAGTTGAATTCTAGAGCTTTATCGAAACTAGCGATCGCTTCCTCTGCATTTCCTAGTTTCAACAGGACACTACCTCGGTTATACCAAGCTTCAGAGTCATCAGGTTTCAATTCGATATTTTTGTCGTAGCTAGCTAGTGCTTCTTCATAGCGTTCCAAGTTCTCCAACGCCACGCCTCGGTTGTACCATCCGACGTAGAAGTCGGGTTTGATAGAAAGAAGTTGGTTATAGCTAGTAATCATCTCATCTAAGCGCCCTAAGTCCCTCAGCGCAACAATTCGGTTAATCCAGGCTTCGTAGAAGTCGGGTTGAACTTCTGAGGCTTTTTCATAACTAGCGATCGCCTCTTCTAATTGCCCCAAGTGTTCCAATGCGCGTCCCCGATCGTACCAAGTCTGGGCGAGATTCGGGTCAATTTCTAAGGCTTTGTCATAGCTTGCGATCGCTTGTTCATTGCGGTTGAGGGAAAACAGGGTATTGCCCAGAGTATTCCAGACTTCGTAGAGTTCAGGTTGAATTTCCAGGGCTTTTTCGTAGCAGGCAATCACTTGTTCATATTGCCCAGTTGCACTCTGACGAATTGCTTGCTGTAAGAAGAATTCAGCTTCCGAATTTAAAGTCTGTGTCATAGAACCTCTGCCTCTTGGCCTAGGATGGTCTCATACCCAGTTGCCGCCATACATAGCACTTTCTCGCCGCATGTTTGCGTCCGTCATAACGGAGTACCACTTCTGAGCACAACTGGGTACTCAATCTTAGCCGCACTGAAAAAAACACGTCTGATGAAACTCCTCAACGGTCCTTCAACTCCACGGTTGCTACGGACAATCAAGATGATTGCTCGCCCCTTGGATTACCTAGAAACATATGCCCAACTCTATGGTGACCCTTTTAGAGTGGGAGGCAAAACATCACCAGGTCTCGTGTACTTCAGCCACCCACAGGCTCTCCAGGAGATTTTTACTGCTGATCCAGAGTTGGTTGATGCTGGTAGGGGGAATGGAGTTTTACGATTTTTGCTCGGAGATCACTCACTAATTTTGCTGGATGGCGATCGCCATCGGCATCAACGAAAGCTGTTGACACCTCCTTTTCATGGCGATCGGATGCGTGCCTACAGCCAACTCATCTGTGACATCACTAAACAAGTGACGATGCAGTGGAAGATTAACGAACCCTTCATCGTCCGTTCATCCATGCAAGAGATTACCCTCCGGGTAATATTACAAGCCGTGTTTGGTTTGCATGAGGGGCCACGTTTCGAGCACCTAAGACAACTATTCAGTTCGCTGCTAGACTCCATTAGCTCTCCCTTAAGTTCCAGCGTGTTCTTTTTTAGCTCACTCCGACAAGATTGGGGACCTCTAAGTCCGTGGGGACGCTTTCTGCTGCTAAAACAGCAAATCAACCAACTTCTCTATACCGAGATTCGACAACGCCGAGAGCAAGGTAACTTCTCTGGTAGCGACATTCTTACCTTACTGATGTCAGCTCGCGATGAAGCCGGTCAATCCATGACGGATGAAGAGTTACGAGATGAGTTGATCACTCTGCTAATGGCCGGTCATGAAACCACCGCTTCAGCTCTCACCTGGGCATTGTACTGGATTCACCATCTACCAGAAGTTCAGCAAAAACTGCGTCATGAACTGAAAACCCTTGGTGAAGATGCACAACCCAGCGAAATTGCCCGACTTCCATACCTAACCGCTGTCTGCCAAGAGACACTACGCATTTATCCAGTGGCGCTAACCGCTTTCTTCCGCCTTCTAAAAGAACCCTTTCAGGTGATGGGTTACGAGTTGCAAGCAGGTACAGGAGTTATTCCCTGTATTTATTTGACCCATCATCGGGAGGATATATACCCAGAGCCTAAGCGTTTTAGACCAGAGCGCTTTTTAGAGAGACAATTTTCTCAGTACGAGTATTTACCCTTTGGTGGCGGCAATCGTCTCTGTATTGGGATGGCATTTGCACAGCAGGAAATGAAGCTGGTACTGGCTACGATTGTGTCGCACTTTCAACTAGCTTTAGTCGATAGCCGGAAAGTAGCGCCTGTACGCCGTGGCTTAACCATCGCTCCTCCTGGAGGTCTTAGGATGGTGGTAACTAGTAGACTTAGCTAGAAAAAGTTACTTGTTGTTAGTTGTGAGTTAACCAATACAAACAACAAATAACCAACAACCAACAACAAATTAACTTGTTGCCTGAGTTACAGTTTCAGGAATCTCCTCAACTGTGGGCTTGATGCCTTGTACAATTAACACCGAGCAAGGTGCATGATGGACAACGTAATTGCTGACACTCCCCAGAACCATCTCTGTTAAACCCCGATGCCCTCGACGACCTAGCACTACTAAATCTGCATCCCAAGAGTTAGCGAGTTCTGCGATCGCTTTCCCTGCATCTCCTGCCCTCACATCCCATTCTGTCAGTACGCCTTGTGCAGTTGATGTCTCGCAGTACCTTGCCAGCAATTCGCGAGCCTCCTCTTTTTCCTTCTTCAACTGTTCCTGAATTTCGTGAGAGTAGTTTACCAGCCCTACGCCATACACATCTGCATACAGGCTACTTCCTTGAAGGTCTGAAGGCAGGCAATGGGACAACATCAGAGAAGCTTCGTCTTTTTTAGCTAGCTCTAGAGCTTGTTCAAACACTATGTCTGCCTGAGGTGAGCGGTCAAGTGCTACCAAGATCTTTCTGTATCTCACAGCTCCCTCCTTTAATTGTTGTTTGTTGTTTGTTGTTTGTTGTTTGTTGTTTGTTGTTTGTTGTTTGTTGTTTGTTGTTTGTTGTTTGTTGTTTGTTGTTTGTTGTTTGTTGTTTGTT
>DALYIW010000063.1:0-216 GCA_031970155.1 Coleofasciculaceae cyanobacterium CTOTU46601
TCCCGACTCCCTATTTTCAAGTTATGATGCACCCATATTTTTTTAGTTGTAAGGCGATCGCTGTTCGGCTAATTGGCGATTAAGTTTTCCTTGGTAGTACGATTCGCTATCTGTGTAAAAATGTATACTGCTTACTTCTAGATGTTCTTGCTTTGTGTCTGTGTCGCGCTCATCGGTAAAACTTTCTCTAATTATCCACAAAGGCCATAACCCCAC
>DALYIW010000063.1:341-19690 GCA_031970155.1 Coleofasciculaceae cyanobacterium CTOTU46601
GTAAAACGATAAGCATAGTCGTCCTCAGTTTCTTAAAAAAGTGAGCTTGTAAAGGATGCGTAAGTTTTCAACTCGTGAGAATGGGGACTATCAAAGCGCTTAAGCTTGTTGTACACAATAAAACTTGAGAAGGCTTTACGCTACTCTTTTAGTCTGCCAGTCTATTGATTGATCGGGTTAAAACCCCAGACAATAAAATATACTGACCTGTTCTACAATTATAATTAAGTTCAGCTCATAAGAGCCTCTATCAATAGCTATAGTTTCTATAGTTTTTAATCAAGTCATCTTGAACTTTTGAAGACGAAGCATCCCCCTAGGGGGGAACTTCGGCTTCAATAAAAACTTTCGCTTAATCTAGTCCTAAATCTGTCACTGCACCGACACTGCTAGAGGAAACTAATTTGGCATATTTCGCTAGCACGCCAGTAGTGTAACGAGGCTTGAGAGGTTGCCAGTTGGCACGACGTTGCTCTAGTTCGGCGTCTGAGACGTGAAGATGCAATGATCGCGCGTGAGCATCAATAGTAATCGTGTCACCTTCTTGGACTAAAGCGATCGCACCTCCAACAGCTGCCTCTGGTGCAACGTGGCCGACTACCATCCCATAGGTACCACCAGAAAACCGTCCGTCAGTAATCAACCCTACCGCATCCCCTAAACCAGCACCGATGATTGCGGAAGTAGGAGCAAGCATTTCCCGCATTCCCGGCCCTCCCTTTGGTCCTTCGTAGCGGATAACCAGAACATCACCTGCCTTAATCTGACTGGCAAGAATCGCATCTAGGCAAGCTTCCTCTGATTCAAACACTCGTGCAGGACCAGTAATTTGAGGCTTTTTGATGCCAGTGATTTTAGCTACTGCGCCTTCTGTAGCCAGATTGCCTCTCAAAATAGCTAGGTGTCCTTGAGAATACATTGGGTTAGCCCAAGGACGAATCACATCTTGGTCTTTAGGTGGTTCCTCTGGAACATCTGCCAAAACTTCAGCAATGGTTTGACCTGTGATGGTTAAAGCGTCACCGTGCAAAAGACCATGTACTAGCAGCATTTTCATCACTAGTGGAATGCCGCCAACTCGGTGTAAATCAGTAGCGACATATCTGCCACTGGGCTTGAGGTCACACAGCACTGGAACTTTAGCACGAATCGTTTCAAAGTCATCGAGGCATAACTCGACCTTAGCCGCCTCAGCGATCGCTAATAAGTGTAATACAGCATTCGTGGAGCCACCAACCGCCATAATTACAGCAATGGCATTTTCAAACGCCTTGCGGGAGAGAATTTGTCGTGGCAACAGCTGGTTATGAATTGCCTCTACCAACACAAAGGCAGATTTTTCAGCACTATCGGCTTTTTCTGCGTCTTCAGCTGCCATAGACGAAGAATAGGGTAAGCTCATCCCCATTGCCTCAAACGCCGAAGACATCGTATTAGCTGTATACATGCCACCACAAGAACCAGCACCAGGGCAAGCTTTGCGTTCTACTTCGGTGAGTTCTGCTTCATCAATTTTGCCAGCGCTGTATTGTCCTACCGCTTCAAAGGAACTGATAACGGTCAAGTCGCGTCCGTTGTGATGTCCGGGTTTAATGGTGCCACCATAGACGAAGATAGCGGGGATGTTCATGCGAGCGATCGCAATCATCGCTCCTGGCATATTCTTATCGCAGCCGCCAACTGCCAGTACTCCATCCATACTCTGACCATTACAGACCGTCTCAATTGAATCTGCAATCACTTCTCGCGATACTAAGGAATACTTCATTCCTTCAGTACCCATTGATATGCCGTCACTGATCGTAATTGTGCCGAACATCTGAGGCATGGCACCTGCGTCTTTAGTTCCCGCCTCGGCCCGTTTGGCTAAGTCATTTAACCCCATATTGCAAGGGGTAATGGTACTGTAGCCATTGGCAATGCCCACAATGGGTTTCGTGAAATCTTGATCGCCAAAACCCACTGCTCGCAGCATGGCACGATTAGGCGATCGCTGGACGCCCTGAGTAACGACTTGGCTTCTAAAGTTGTCCGGCATGGATATGTTTTTCCCTTCGCTATTGGCTATCAGCTATCAGAAAAATGGTTGGTTGTTGTCGGTTAAAGGTTACAGGTTATAGGGACTAAAGCTTCAACGTTCAACCTTTTGACTATCCACTTTTCCTTTGTTGGCAGCTATTGTCTGATTGTCTCAGAATGCGCGATTTTTGACCAAGATAAGGATGAGGGATGAGGGATGAGGGATGAGGGATGAAGGATGAGGGATGAGGGATGAGGGATGAGGGATGGGGGACGTTAGTCCGGGATGAGGGTACAAGCACCATTATTTATTTATGAGGCTATTCATCCTTCATCCTTTCCAGTGACTTACTCTGTTGCGATGGAGGACTCGTGGGATATGCCGAGATGTTTTCAGCGATCGCACATTTAACTAATGATAGGTAGCAAAGAGCTTGTGGGATGGGCAGAAAAGCCCGTCCTCATTATGCCAACTCAATGTACAGCAGCTTAAACTATGTATTTTCCCAATTTTTTCCAGGTTGATGGTGATTGAATTCATACAACTTGGCAAACCGTTAGTCTATGTATCCCAGCACTACAACCTGTAGGGTTTTAGCACGGGACTGATAGATCTCCCAAACCTCCACAATTAATTAACCGTAAACGAGACCAATATTCTATGGATGCTGATGAATTGCTGAGACGATATGCAGCAAGTGAACGAGATTTTCGAGATGTTGACCTACAAGGAGTTTCTTTAGTGGGGGTGGATCTGAGCCAAGCTAACCTGCGTGGGTCAAATCTGAGCGAAACCAATCTCACTGGAACATGTTTACAGAGGGTCAACCTACGAGAAACCAATCTCTCTCAAGCTATCTTACGAGGAACTGACCTGCATGAGGCCAATCTCATTGGAAGCAATCTGAGCAAGGCAAATCTCAGTGAAGCCAACTTAAGTGAGGCAAATCTGCGAGCTTCTAACCTAATTGAAGCTGATCTAAGTGGAGCTAACTTAACTGAATCGATTCTCAGTGAAGCCATTCTTCGGGATGCCAACTTGAGTCGAGCAAAACTGATTGAGGCATCTTTAAACCGAACTAATCTCGCTAAAGGCCTCTTGATGGCAGCCATGTTAGAAGGAGCAAACTTGACCCATGCCATCCTGATTGGGGCTAACTTGGAAGGAGCCAATCTCGCCAAAGCACTGTTACATGGGGCTAATTTTACTGGAGCAAACTTGAGTCATGCAGACTTAAGTCGGGCGAAAGTAAATGGAACCAACATGGCTGATGTTGTTCTCACTGAAGCTAATTTGAGAGGAGCAAACGTGAGTTGGACAACCCTACGAGGGGCTAATTTAACAAAGGCAAATTTCTATCGAGCTAAACTCAGCTGGTCTAACTTGACTGAGGCGATTTTAGTTGATGCTGTTTTGCTGGATGCTAATCTCAATCAGGTTACCCTACGCGGTGCCAACTTGACTGGAGCGATTATGCCCAGTGGAGCCAATCACGATTAAGCTTAATTATTTGTAGGATGGGTAGAGCGCCAGCGTTACCCATCAAACCGTTGTTAATGTTGGGTTTCGTCCCAAAAGCCCAACCTACATTCATGATGTTGTTTAATACATTTGTTCTACTTAACTAGACGTCCCTAGCATATTTCGTGTCTTGATCGTAAGTCCTGGGCTTATTTAAGCTATGTTCAGACATCCGTATGGTAACGGTTTTGTGTTTCAGAACCCCTCAACGTACCGCTTTAACTCCCGCGCCATTCGTTGAATACCCCGTTGCTCATCTTCCCGAATAAATGGCAGAAATACACGGGACAAGATACCTGAATAATTGTTTTTGTGGATGTATTGGGTACGACCAACACCAATTTCTTGTAGCTCAAACACATATTCATTACGAAAGCCAGGGATAGAGGAAATCCAGCTGAGGCATACATTGGGCTGAACTCGCGTAATTAATGGCTCAAACTCCGTCTCCTCCTCATGAGGAAGCCGTCGTAGTGACAGAAAAACCTCCTGGCCTTGCATAAACGGTACTTCTGAGTCACGGTCAAATAAAAAAGTGTTCCAGTACTTCCAGCGGTCTTTCTGGAACAAAACCTTCCAAACACGCTGCTTTGAGGCACTGATATCGATTTCAGTATAGAGACTGGTCATAAATGAGGAGTGTCACCTCCGCTACCGTATAACTGACTATAAGTTAATGTTTATTTTAGATTTGGGATTTTTAGTTTAACTTTAGAGATCTCGATTAGAAAACTTGAAATCGACACAGAATGGTAGATTTAACCCCCAACCCTAGCTTTAGTTTAACGATTCGCTTGACTGTTCCTAACCGTGCTGGGATGTTAGCAAGCGTCACTCAGGCGATCGCACAGGTTGGCGGAAACCTGGGGCAGATTATCCTGATTGAGCAGACGCGCAAAATTTCAACTCGCGACATTACCATCGATGCCACTAGCACTGAACATGCCGAACAGATTGTCCAAGCGGTTAAGGCACTGGCCGATACCAAAATTATCAATGTCTACGATCGCACATTTAACCTCCATCGTGGCGGCAAAATCAGTATCGCCAGCAAACAACCGCTAGACAGTCCAGTCGAGTTGGCAATGGCTTACACTCCTGGGGTTGGCCGGATTTGTCATGCGATCGCCGAAGACCCAGAACAGGTCTATTCTCTCACCATTAAAAGCAACACCGTTGCAATTGTTACCGATGGCAGTGCCGTACTAGGGTTGGGAAACTTGGGGCCAGCAGCAGCATTGCCAGTGATGGAAGGAAAAGCCATGCTATTTAAAGAATTTGCTGGAATTGATGCCTTCCCCGTCTGTATAGCCACCCAAGATACAGACAGCATTATCGAAACGGTTAAAAATATCTCTCCTGTCTTTGGCGGTGTCAACCTAGAAGATATCAGCGCCCCTCGCTGCTTTGAAATCGAAGCGCGACTGCGGCGAGAGTTGGATATTCCTGTCTTCCACGATGACCAACATGGTACAGCGATTGTCAGCCTTGCTGCTTTAACGAATGCCCTGAAGCTAGTTAATAAATCTATAGAAGATGTTCGGATTGTGATTAATGGGGCAGGTGCTGCGGGAGTTGCGATCGGGCGCTTACTGCGGAAAGCTGGTGCTAAGACCATTTTGATGTGCGACTCTAGAGGCGTCCTCTCCAAAAACCGCAACGACTTAACCGAACAAAAGCGAGAATTTGCTGTTGAAGCCGCTGGTTCTCTTGCTGGGGCAATCTCCGGTGCTGATGTCTTTCTCGGTGTTAGTATTCCTGGTGTCGTGACACCAGAGATGATACGCTCAATGGCAAAAAAACCAATTGTCATGGCAATGGCGAATCCTACCCCTGAAATTCAGCCAGAATTGGTAGAGGATTATGTCGCTGTTATGGCAACAGGGCGCAGTGATTATCCGAATCAGATTAATAACGTGCTGGCGTTTCCCGGAATCTTTCGCGGGGCACTAGATTGTCGGGCACAAGAAATTACTGCCAATATGTACCTGGAAGCTGCCAGTGCGATCGCATCTTTAGTTAAAGCCTCAGACTTAGATCGAGAACACATCATCCCATCAGTCTTTGATGAGCGAGTAGTAACAGCAGTTGCTGCAGCTGTGCAGCGAGCAGCACGACAAGATGGCGTTGCTCAACGATAAATCATATAGGGTTTGTAGATACGGTTGGTCGAGGCGTATTTTGTAGCGGTAGCGCTCAGGTCATCATGTCACAGTTGCATAGGACTTACGCAAATTTCTTTTTAAACCGCCATTTGTAGAGGTGAACGACCGTTCGCCCTTACTATATGTGGTGTCCATGCGTCAGTCCTGTTGTATACAAAATCCGCTTTTACAGACCTTTTTTCTTTCTGGTTGTAGAGACTTTCCGGTGGAACGTCTCTCTAGCAGGACTTACGCAGAACCTCTACATGTAGGGTGGGCACTGCCCACCCTACTACTAGCTGTAGCGTTTAAATCAGCAATTTGCGTAAGTTCTGTCTAGGTTTTGCGAGTTACTAACCTCAACGGGTGAAGTATGCTCTGAAGTGGCGATCGCAGTATAGATTGTTGCTTAAGGATGAGGAGAAGTTTTGGGGGATGGGGTGAGCGATCGCTAAAATCGGATTATCCGTGTTCAAGTGGTAGAGGTTAGCCATGAAAGACTTACAAACACCAATACCTACTGATACTTGGGTCACAGCTAGTTGGGATGAGTACATCCAATTAGTGAGCAATCCCATCTACGACAAAGCCAAGTGCTACTACCACCAGGGACAATTACGGATTGAGAGGCCTCCAGTCGGTCACGACCATTCCTCTGATAACACAGTCGTCAGCTTTGCTGTCAATCTGTATGCAGTCTGCAAAAGCATTCCTCTGAAGGGGTTGACGAATTGTAGCTATCGAAAGAAGGGGGTGCAGGAGTGTCAGCCAGATGTGTCGTACTATATCGGGGAACGCGCCCTAATACTTCCCAGAGGGACTAAGGTAGTAAATCTCAATGAATACCCAGCGCCCGATCTAGCGATCGAGTTAGGTGATACTTCACTTTCAGATAACCAAGCTGACTGTAGAATCTCTTGAATCTAAGCAGTTAGATGAGTCCGAAGGGAAACAAACAAAGCAAGAATCTGAAGAAGCCAGCAGTACCTGCAACAACCCCAGAGGCGAGGTTGATTCAGAACCCAGAGACTTGGTTCTCTCGTGAACAAGCTCTCGCAGTGGATAAAGCTCAGCAAGTGATGAATGACTTGTATAAGGAAGGTGGAGACTACGGAGACAAAAGTAGTGCTTTTATGGCAATGAAGGAACAGTTTGAAGGAGGAGTAGGTAATCCTCCAAAACCTCTTAAAGATGGAACCCTCCATGCTGATAAGTGTAGGCAATATAAAAAAGGGCTTGAAAGGCATCGACCAAGCTTGCCATCTGAGGCACAGCAGAGAATAGATCGCGAAATCCAAAAGATAACAGAGGCGCTGCAATGGGTTGAGGACTATTATGATGGCAACGCTCCAGAGATTCCTAAATGGGCAAAACCTTGGAAAGATCAATTGGAGAAATAACTAATGGATACCATTACACTGAACAGCAAGCACAAAAACCCTTATAGGGGAATAAACTGGTACGGTGTAAGGGAACCCCTTCCTATTAAGCCGGAAGATTCTCTAATTTGCTGCGACTTAAGAAATTGCAACTTCAATGGGCTAGACCTTTCAATGGTTGAATTCTTTGGTTGCCGTCTCAATGGGACATCGTTTCAAGGAGCAACTATGCGGGGAACAAAATTCATTGGCTGTTTCTCTGCTCATAATGCTCAACCTACGGATTTTAGAAATTCTATTTGGCAAGAGGTGTTTGTGGTAGACTCTCACCTCAACTACTTATCTGACCAAAATTTATCTGATTCTTGGCTCTGGCCTGCTGAAGTAGCCGCTGCTGCTACCGAAACACTTTCTGAGCGCAACGATGTCAGATACCAGGCAGCTAGCAAACTGGGAGATTTAGATAATCCGGTTATTGCGCCAATACTAGCTTGTCTACTTACTGACAAGGAGTGGGATGTACGAACACTAGCACTTGAAGTGTTAGGAAAGCTACGTCATAAGCAATTTCCATGTAGTGACCATGCGTTGTTGGAGTGGATGTTTTTAAGTCTTGGAGACAGCCATTCTATTGTACGACAGACAGCTATTGAACTAGTTGAAACTCTTTCACCTCCTGATGATGTATTGCGCCCCTCGATTGAGAGAATGAGGGCGAGTTCATCTGAGCAACGACGAGAAGGTGTGCTTGCTGCCATTGAATTATGCGAACTCGATGGTAGATATTCTCGTTTACTGGATCGGAACACTCTTGAGAGCCTCCTGGTTGGTGATGAATCATCTGAGGTTCGTAGTCAATGTGCGTATCTTCTTGAGATTCTCAACGATCAATCGACTAGATTCTCATACCCCGCCGGGAAAGATAATGCGTTCGTAGAACTTGCGAAACACATGACAGCTAAAGTACTTATGACAGAAGAATTTCCCTTAATTGGAACCCCATCTATAAAGAAAGTCAATAAGCTTAGGAAAGAATTTGAATACAAACCAAAACTGAACAGCCTGACATCGATAGCCAGTCAATCCTAACATAAACTCAAACAAAAAAATGAATAAGTTATGAATGCAAGTCCACAAGATACTTCCTCAACTCCATCAATTTTTCAGACAATAACATTTTTTTTTAAAGAATATGATTTATCCTTCTTAGAAATTGAAAAAGATAAAGCTTTGAGCCTAGGTTTTGAGGGTAAAAATGGCGAATATAATGGTTTGGCAATAGCTAGAGAAGAAGAAAATCAAATGGTGTTTTACTCCATTTGCCCAGTCAAAACTCCAGAGTCTAAGCGTCTGACAATTGCCGAGTTTATAACTAAAGCCAATTATGGTCTAATAATCGGAAATTTTGAACTAGATTTTAAAGATGGAGAAATCCGCTACAAAACCAGTATTGATGTTGAGAATGAAAAACTTACCTCAGCCCTGATTAAACAGTTGGTCTTTACTAATGTTGCAATGATGGATAAATACTTGCCTGGAATTTTGTCTGTCATCTATGGAAACGCGTCGCCAGATGAGGCGATTTCTCAGGTAGAAGACTAACTCTCCCTATTCAAGAGGCGCTCTTCAAACCTCACCCGTTTTGAGTGGCAAGAAAACGGAGAAACAGATTCTTTCCGATGTGCGATCGCCACTCGAAGAGCAGTCGTCAAAGTTATCTGGTTGCTGTCTTGCTGTTACTTACAACACTCACTGGTTCTTCGCTACTTGCTGTCGCTGATTTCTGACGCCGCTCTTCAAGAGCATTTCCGATAAGCTTCAACAGCAGCCAAGAAACAGAGCGTTCTTCTTGCTCTGCCCACTCTTCCAGCTCTTTTTTCCACTCTGGTGGAATGTAGGTTGTGACACCAGCCAGTGAAGTTTTACCGCCCATTCGAGTTTCCTGTGTCGTGTCTACTGTCAGTATGGTAACGCCTTGCCATATCATTTCGCACAAGATGCTAGGCTATGCTAGGGTATGCTGATGTAGCAATTCCAAAATCCATGAACATTCTCAGCGAACTCCTTTCCCAATCCCCTCAACCCTCCCCTGCCAAGAAGCAACGCCGTAGCATCGAAATCAAGTCGCAACGTGAAATCGCAATTATGCGTCAGGCAGGGAAGATTGTGGCAACAGTGCTCAAAGAGATTTCGGAGCTAGTTCAGCCAGGGATGACGACAGCTGATCTAGACGCTTATGCCGAAAAGCGCATCCGAGACATGGAAGCCGTTCCTAGTCTTAAGGGGTACCTGGGCTTTCCCGCTACTGTATGTACCAGCATTAATCATGAGGCTGTACATGGTATTCCCAGCCACAAGAAAGTGATTCAATCTGGTGATGTTCTCAAGGTTGATACCTGCGCTTATTACCAAGGCTTTCACGGTGACTCTTGTATCACCATTGCCGTTGGTGAGGTTTCTCCGGAAGCTGCAAAGTTAATTCGCGTAACGGAAGAAGCGCTTTACAAAGGTATTGAGCAACTCAAAGCGGGAAATTATCTGATGGATATTGCTGGCGCTGTTCAAGACCATGTAGAAGCCAATGGCTTTAGCATCGTGGAAGATTTAACAGGTCATGGGGTTGGACGGACTCTGCACGAAGAACCTTCTGTGTTTCACTTCCGCACCCGTCAGCTACCCAATGTTAAGCTCCGCTCTGGAATGACTTTAACGGTTGAACCAATTGTGAGCGCAGGTTCTAAGGACACGAGCTTGTTACCAGATGAGTGGACTATGGTAACCGTTGATAATTCTCTAGCTGCTCAGTTCGAGCATACGGTACTCGTGACTGAAGACGGTTACGAAATCTTGACTAATCGCCAGCATCTCTAACTCCAACAGGACTGACGCCTGGACGCCACTATAGTAAGGGTGAACGGCCGTTCACCCCTACAAATGGCGGTTTAACTGGAAATGTGCCTAAGTCCTGTCCAACTCCATCCCACGTACTCAACAGGCCAATCAAGGTGAGGTTAACCCTACTCTCTTGGGTGCTTACCGAAGCTTGACGATTATTGCAAGAAACTGTTACTTTTATTTACATAAGAGATACAAAACGAAACAAAGTTCAAGGAGAAACTTCCATGACTATCCTGATTGCCTTGTTTGTTGTTGGTTGGGTTGCTGCTTCCATCATCGGCACACAAGCTTACTTCCGGGGTGAACAGACTAAGCCTATCCATGAGCGCAACTGGCGTTCCGAGTCCTTTGAAAAAATAGCTCAATCCGTTACTGGCACCGAGACAGACTACAACAACCGTGTACCCGCCTTTGATGTGGATGCTTACTCTAGCCAACTTCTCCCTAATCAATAAAAATATGGGGTAGACAATGGGTACCCCTGATGAAACCATCCTTCTATACAGCGCCGCTAGATTAACTATCTGCGGCGTTGTTGCAATTTGCGATAGACATCTTTTAAGTCAACGCCGTGGTGAGCTAAAGCAACGAGAGAGTGATAGAACAAGTCAGCCACTTCGCCTGCGATCGCATCCTTGTCATCATCCTTACAAGCCATCACCACTTCGGCTGACTCTTCACCAATCTTTTTCAGAATCTTGTTGTCTCCACCTGCCAAAAGCTTGCAGGTGTAGGAATCTTCTACTGGGTTGTCGCGGCGATCGCGTATCACCTCAAAAACCTGAGATAAAGTATCTGCTGGGGGCGCTTCCTTACTTTCATTAACTTGGTGAAAACAGCTTCGCTCCCCTGTATGGCAAGCAATATCGCCAATCTGCTCTACGCTGATGAGTAAGGCATCGCTGTCGCAGTCATAACGAAGCGATCGCACTTTCTGAAGATGACCCGATGTTTCTCCTTTGTGCCACAGTTCGGAACGCGATCGACTCCAAAACCAGGTATCTCCTGTATCCAGCGTTTTTTGTAGCGAGTCTTGATTCATCCACGCCATCATCAAGACAGTGCCATCGAGATAGTCTTGCACAATCGCTGGCACCAATCCCCGTTCGTCGTAGCGAATTTTGTCAACGGGAATAGCTAGGTGTAAAGACTTCGGTTCAGGCACAGACAACATAGAAACACTCTAAGTCATGACTCATCCGTCCAAGATACCACTGTCAAGATACCACTGTGGATAAGCTTGTGGGTCTGTTCCTCATGGCGATCGCGTGTCAACCATTTGGTAGTAAGGCGCAGTGCGTGAACCTGATTCTTTCGTGTAGTTAACTATAGCCTTAGCGACTGTTCGCTTCGAGCTTAAACCAACATACTCAACTCTCTAGCCACCTGCATTTTCACAGCACTAGAAGCCACTCTATGAGCTTTCGCCACTTCTCCATAGGACTGAATAGACGAGTTATAAGCAGCCCGATACAAATCCTGTGAAGATTGAGACAAGCCAGCGCGAATCTCTAAAGGCAAATCGTGGTTAGTTTTGTATAACATACTTCTCAACTTCTGTTGAACGAGGTAGGAGATAACATCTTACAAGAAATTACTGCCATCATTTTCCCTAACCAATGAGAACATGGTATTAACCAGCAATCCATCTGTTACCGGAAACCAGCATGTAAGTTCTTGCAATATCTCATCCGTTGCATAGTGAGATAATTAACTAGCCTAAAAATTTTCAACAAGAAATACCCCTATCTACAGATAGACTTTTTAACGTCCTACTACGGAGACAACCTTGGTTAATACCACAATCAAAACAACCCAATCCGAGCAAATCTTCGCTGCTGCCCAAAAGCTGATGCCAGGAGGCGTCAGTTCCCCAGTTCGGGCGTTCAAGTCAGTGGGTGGACAACCCATCGTCTTTGACCGAGTTAAAGGTGCCTACATCTGGGATGTTGATGGCAACCAGTACATCGACTATGTGGGGACTTGGGGGCCGGCAATTTGCGGTCATGCCCATCCGGAAGTGATTGCAGCCTTACACGACGCCCTCGAAAAAGGTACGAGTTTTGGTGCGCCATCAGTGCTGGAAAATGTGTTGGCGTCGATGGTTATTGATGCCGTCCCTAGCATTGAAATGGTGAGATTCGTTAATTCTGGAACAGAAGCCTGTATGGCGGTGATACGCCTAATGCGGGCATTCACTGGACGTGACAAAATCATCAAGTTTGAAGGCTGCTACCACGGGCACGCAGACATGCTTCTCGTCAAAGCGGGTTCTGGCGTTGCCACCCTCGGCTTACCTGACTCTCCTGGTGTTCCTCAGTCTGCTACTAGCAATACCGTAACTGCTCCTTACAACGACCTTGAAGCAGTCAAGGCTCTATTTGAAGCACATCCAGAGGAAATTGCGGGTGTAATTCTAGAGCCAATCGTGGGGAATGCTGGCTTTATTCCACCCGATGCGGGTTTCCTGGAAGGCTTGCGGGTACTTACCCAGGAACATGGCGCTTTGCTGGTGTTTGATGAAGTGATGACGGGCTTCCGGATTGCCTACGGCGGTGCTCAGGAAAAATTTGGTATCACACCTGATCTAACAACACTGGGCAAGGTGATTGGTGGCGGTTTGCCAGTGGGAGCTTATGGCGGACGCAAGGATATTATGTCGCTAGTAGCACCAGCAGGACCGATGTACCAGGCGGGAACACTTTCTGGAAATCCTCTAGCGATGACAGCGGGTATTAAAACGCTGGAGTTGCTGCAAAAACCAGGTACTTATGAACAGTTAGACCAAATTACGAAGAAACTATCCGACGGTTTGCTACAAATTGCTAAGGAAACGGGTCACCCAGTCTACGGTGGGCAAATCAGTGGGATGTTTGGTCTGTTCTTCACAGGTGAACCCGTTCACAACTACGAGGACGCGAAAAAGTCTGACTTAGCTAAGTTTAGTCGTTTCCATCGCGGCATGTTGGAGCATGGTGTTTACCTAGCACCGTCTCAGTTTGAGGCAGGGTTTACCTCTTTGGCTCACACTGACGAAGATATTAACCGTACTTTGGAAGCTGCACGCGAAGTCATGTCAAACCTGTAACTCTACTAGGGAGTTCGGCTTAAGTACCAGTTAAAAATTCTAAATTGAGGTAGAGCCGAACTTCCTAAGAAATCTCAAATCGCTAGTTAAGTGGGCAGGAAGAGAAAGGGAGTACTGAAGATACCAATCAGGATTACGAATCCTCCTGCAACCCAAATTAGGAAGCGCGATGGCTGATAATCGTCTTGCTCAATTTGCTGGAATACTCGGTTGTAACGCCACATGGCTAACACAATGATGGTGATGCCAAAAATCACTAAACCAATACTGATGGCTTGGGAACCTATCAATGAGTAGTCCGGAATTTCTTGGTCGCCGACAGTAGTTTGCTTTTCACGCAAAAACAAACCAAAGCGATCGATTGCCAAACCAAACCCAATTAAAGTAATGGAGGTACGCAACCAAGCTAAGAAAGTACGCTCATTGGCTTGATGCTCTCGCAGGCGATCGATACTTGACATTGGGACTCACTTAACGTTTCATTTGGTTTTTCAGGTTTGGCAGAGTAGAGGGAATCTTTCTAAATTGGCGTTCCGTTCGACTACCACGGGAAGAAGGAGTGTTAGAGGTAGAGGGTTGCCGCCAGAGGAGAAAGGGAATACTGAGGAGGCCTAAAACAATTACGATCGCTGCTGTGACCCAAACCATTAGGCGATCTGGCTTATAATCGCCTTGCTCAATTTGCCAGAAGGCCTGATTGTAACGCCATACCGCAAACACAATGAAGATGATTCCCACAATTACCAAACCAACACCAAGGGTTTGAGAGCTGATAAAGGAGTGGGTTGAGATGTTTTCTTCGCTCAGCCCAGTTTCCAGTTGACGTATAAATAGACCAAAACGTGCGATCGCAAAACCAAACCCAATCAAAGAAACAGATGTACGCAGCCAAGCTAAGAAAGTACGCTCATTGGCTTGATGCTCTCGCTGACGGTCAATTTTCGGCATCCTCGCCATTAATATCATGTCCGGTTGATTAGTTATGAATTGTAGGTTGACACCTCTTTTGTCAGATGTTGGGTCTCGTACCTTGACCCAACCTACCCATATCGTAAGCGTTTAAGCGGACATGATATAACTTTCTGCTTTAACCTCCTTCAACTGGTGGATTATGGTGCGCTCCAGTCGTGTAGTTGCCAAGAGCGTTGAGTTAGAGTAGCGCAAAGACCTACCCTACTACAAATTAATGTTTACCTTATAAATGAACTCTTACGTTATGGCACAACGCCTTAACGATAATTTGTAAATTGCAGAGCAACGGGAAGCTCTTCTTGCTTTAGTCGCTGAATAATTTCTTGTAAGTCATCTTTATTTTTACTAGAAACTCTGACTGCATCACCTTGGATTGAGGCTTGTGCCTTTTTACTAAATTCGTCTCGAATCAGCTTGCTAATTTGTTTACCAATTTCCTGACTAATTCCTTTTTTAAGCTTGATTTCTTGGCGAACACGATTGCCACTGGCTGACTCAATTTTGCCGTATTCAAAGATTTTCTGCGAGAGGTTGCGTTTAGCTGCTTTGGTTCTGAGGATTGTATGAATAGCGTCAAGGGTGAATTCGCTATCGGTATTTACCGTAATTGCTTCTTCGCCGAGTTCTACAGTTGTTTTTGTGTCTTTGAGATCGTAGCGGCTACCAATTTCGCGTACAGTTTGGTCTACTGCGTTGACTAACTCTTGTCGGTCAAAGTCACTGACTACATCAAATGAATAAGTAGAAGCCATAAATTTATAAGTTAGGGCTGGAGTTTATTACTAACTAATTAACAACCAACAGCTGAAAATTCAATACTCCAAAGAAATTAGAGCAACTTGATTGGATGATTCGCACTCAAGAGGCTTAGTACAAAGAGGGTCGCGCTGCAAAAAGAGCCAATAGCGAACATTAGCGATCGCGCCAAGGGGATATTAAAAATATAAAAGAACGAGTAGAAGAATCGAGCAATAATATGTGCGATCGCCACTCCTATTGCTAAAGACGAATTCTGACCCGTGACATAAGCCATCAGTGCGGCTGGGGCGAATAGCGTAAACGCTTCAAACGAGTTCTGGTGTGCCCAGGTAGCTCGCTGCCCATAGGGAGGCAATTTATCAAACATGGCACGAGGTGCGCCGATGTCATATCCTACGCTCACACGAGCATAGCCCACCACTAGAAACGGCAGGTAAATCAGAGCTGCCGCTGCGGCAACACAGTAAAGTAAAATTCCCGAATCTTGTAGATTCATGACTTAATCAAAGTAAAACAGAGTGACAACCTTACGTTGATCTTCCGCTTCCTCACAAGTTTTGAGCAAGGTTTGGCTGTCATGAAACGCGAAGCAAATTAGCTGCTGACACCGGGAAACAATTTCCTGGTTACACAGGGCACTCGCTTCACTGAGAGACAAATGATCATTTTCTGGGTTTTCCACCAAATGCATGACCTGTTCCAACTGTTTCCGTGATTCGTGTGGCTGGCGTTCCAGACTTTGAGGCAAAATCACGGTGAGCAAGCTGGGATCGGCACGCATTGCGCCTCGGATGGCGGCTGAGTTGGTGCCTGTAGCCCCTGAAGTCATGAGACGATTCCCCTCTAAAACAAGGGCATAACTCATCATCTCGATTAGATTCTGATGAGTAATGGGAACGTGACGCGACCCCAAAAGGGCAATTCGCTTAGAACCCGTTTGCTGGATTGTCGCGAGTTCTTGCGCTAATGTATCGACGCTAGAGATGCCTACTGATTGAGTCAACGATGCTGGCTTTGGCTGAACGACCCAGCTATTTTAGCAGAACCCACTGCCGTTGCAACGATCTGAGCGCTGTTTTAGTTCCCCATCTACGCAATACTTATAAAATTGTGACATCCTCCCAACTATACCCGTAGGGTCATCCCTCTTCTTAACAATTGAGAACTACCCTCAACTGGGTAGGAACAAGCTTTAGCCGTAGCCCGCGTTCCCATTGCTATCGAAAGCAACATGATCCCGTTTGACTGGATGGTAGGGGCACGACAATGGCTATTCATACTCCATTAACAGGCTCCATCTCAATGGACACAATTAAAGAATACTCAGTATTGCGATCGCTTTTTCACCACCCTTACCAAAATTATGGAAGGGACAACCTAAATAGCGAGTTTCATTAAGATTTTAAGTATTAGTAAGCTTGTACATATAAAACTTAGTATCAACTTGCAATAAAGGAAAAGTTTCAGGTAAGTCGGCTTTGGAAATTTCGGTAAAACCATTTTTTTCGTAAAACCGATGAGCGGCTTTATACACCTCTGTTGTACCAAGATAGACGGCTTGAATTGATTGAGTTTTAGCCCAGTCTAGAAGAGTGTCGAGCAGTTGCTGGGCAACACCAATATCTTTTCCTCGGTAATCTTGGCGAACAAAACATTTCTGAAATGCACCTTGATTATTACCAATGTCTAATAACGCCATAGTGCCGACAACTGTATCATTAGCTACAGCAATCCAAAAATTTCCTTTCCCTTTTTGATAAAATTCAGGAATTTTTAATAAGCCAGGTTGTTCCTCAAGGGTAATGGGAACCGCGAATTCATTCTGCTGAATATATAGAATTAAATCAATGATTTGTTCCTGGTACTTGGGAGAATAAATTTGGATGGTTACCATTAAATGAATTGACCAATGAGTATAAAAGTTTAATTAAAACCTTCATCTCGACTGATGTCTAGTAAAAAAGGAAATTGAAACAGCAATAACCTTCCTCCAGTTAATGTCACGCTGACAAGCAAGAGTGTCACCAAGGTTACAATAAGGCGATCGCTCTGCCAAAAGAGCTTGAGTATAGATTGCATCCCTACATCTCACTCAACTGCCACAATTAGAGAATATAGAGATTGTCATAGGAGAGTGAATCATGGGACTTGAGCGAAAAATGTGGAGGGGAATGTTTAACCCTAGTGAGGTTGTGGAACTCAAACAGATCTGTTTCACTCCAAGTCAGATGTTTCAGCCTGGAAGGTACATAGCAGGAGACTTGCCAGATATCGCCTTTGAAATGGGCTTAGTGGATCGACTGCCCCCGGTTAAAGGCAAAAGTGAACAAATAAAATATACTGAGACTCCACCAGAAGAAGAGTCTTGATTGTCTTCTATGCAGACTGACCCTTATGCTTGGCTAGAACAATCCCTGGCTACAATTCATAAAGCTGACTGGTATCGTTCAGTGCAAACACTCGAAAGTTCTCCCGGTGCAGTGGTGCAACTTGAAGGGCGCGAGGTGATTAACTTTGCCAGTAATGACTATCTGGGGTTAGCCGGAGATCAGCGTCTAATTCAAGCGGCGGTTGTTGCTACTCAGGAGTTTGGCACGGGTAGTACGGGTTCTCGATTGCTGAGTGGACATCGGGAACTACATCGGCAATTGGAAAACGCGATCGCATCTCTCAAACAAACCGAAGACGCCTTAGTCTTTAGCTCCGGATATCTGGCAAACTTAGGAACTATTGCTGCGTTAGTTGGTAAGCGGGATTTGATTGTGTCCGATCAATACAATCACTCCAGCTTAAAAAATGGAGCAATTTTGAGCGGTGCGGTGGTAGTAGACTATGCTCACGCTGATATTGAAGATTTAAAGAGTCAGCTAGCTCAACACCGACAACTCTACCGCCGCTGCTTGATTGTCACCGATAGCGTTTTTAGCATGGATGGTGACCTTTGTCCATTGCCAGAGATTATGGCGATCGCACAAGAATTTAGCTGCATGGTGCTAGTGGATGAAGCCCACGCTACTGGAGTGCTAGGAACCACGGGTGCTGGATGCGTAGAACACTTCGGCTGTACTGGACAAACCCTTATTCAAGTTGGCACCCTTAGTAAAGCCTTAGGCAGTTTAGGCGGATACGTAGCTGGTTGTGCTACCTTAATCGACTTCCTACGAAATCGAGCACCCACCTGGATTTACACTACGGCTTTATCTCCTGCTGACACAGCAGCCGCATTGGCAGCAGTCACGATTGTTCAACAAGAACCAAAACGCCGCGCCCAACTTAGTCGCAATGTGGACACTCTCAAGCAGCTGATTACTCAGAAACTACCTCATCTAAAACTGTTGCCCTCCGAGTCACCTATCCTCTGCTGTCAATTCGCGAGTGCTACAGATGCCCTCACAGCAGGACAACAGTTGAAAACTGCTGGTATTTTTGCTCCAGCAATTCGCCCTCCGACTGTTCCTACTAGTCGGATTCGTATCTCAGTTATGGCAACTCACAAACTCACTCACCTTCAGCAACTGGTGAATGCTATATCTCAGGCTGCTATGTGAGCTGTTGTTTGTTGTTGGTTGTTTGTGGTTTGGCTTGCCCTGAGCTTGGTCGAAGGGGTGTTGTTTGAGAGATGAGTATTTTTGACAAACAACCCATAACCAATAACCAACAACACTGACTTTCTGTTAGTTATCCTCAACCTCCAGTAGAGCTACTGTGAAAGCACTAAATGCAAATGCAAATACCAGCGGCATTGGAGATTTCAGGCAATAGCTTAAAATAGCAGCACTTAAAGTCACCACTACTGCTGCAATTGAACCCATTTTTTCTTGACCGCTTAATCCTTTCTCAGCTTTAATGGCTCGCAGAACTTTAGGAGGAATTGGCTCAGGCATCACTGCCCCAGGAGGGAAAGCCCAGTAATGATAACGTTCGACATATAAATCTGTCCAGCCATTGTTTTGGCACCATTCATTAATCCATTCTTCGCAATAATGTTTCATAGTAAAATGTTAAAATATGCTAAAGAGGTCAAAATTAGTCTGTTGCCTTTCAAAGGACGGTATCTTTAATCTAAGAAAGGATAACAAACTGGAGTTTATAGCAACCCAAAAAGATACTAAATTTTACATCACAGGACTGCTGAAGAAGAGCTTCTCAGGCTTCTAATCCGTTTTTAGCGATCGCATCCATAGCACAAGCATCTAGAGATAGATAAATGTTTCCTTTAAAGTAGTTTCTACACTGAAGGTAACTTGCTCTCAGAAATCATAAAAACAAAAGCTAATCCCCCAACTCACTCCGGCGGGGGATTTCACTTGATGCCGCTACGCTAACACGTTAACGGTGGAAGGCTGTATATCTGCTCCCTAGTTTAAAAGACACGAAGCTGGGTAAGTGCCCTGTTGTGATCTGAGAATTTAGATTGAGTTAATGTTTCCCGTCTTTTCTTGTCATGCCAATTCTCTATGACGATGCACTTTATTGTCCTACAGGCTCTAAATCTGAGGCTACACGAACATAGCCCGCGCAGGCGGGCGACAGCCCCGAACTTCGCGACATGACGCGGCGCTTGCAGA
>DALYIW010000063.1:19700-33044 GCA_031970155.1 Coleofasciculaceae cyanobacterium CTOTU46601
CGCAGGCGGGCTACTAAGCGCATTGTTATAGAGAAACGGGATGAGGACTCTACATACTCAATGTGTTAGACGAGTGTACTTTTTGTAATTGGTTAGCGATCGCCTCTAATAATCTATTGATGTTGACTGGCTTAGTCAGGTAATCGTTAGCTCCTAATTCCACAGCCCGTTTTCGACTCTCTGAGTCAACCTCAGAAGTCAGAAAAATGAAGGGTGTCTTTGCTGTCCTTGTATTTTTCCGGATGTTCTCTAACACTCCAAATCCATCAAGCTTAGGCATATTAATATCACACAGAATCAAATCCGGATGTAGCTCTTGAGCTAAATAGACGCCTACACAACCATCTTCAGCACTAATGACATTAAAATTTTCTATCTCAAGAAATTCATAAATAATTGAGCGAATCATTTCATCATCTTCAACTATTAAAATTAATTTCTTCATGGATTTTCCCTGTATGATTGAAAGTTAAAAAACTAGTAAGAGCGAAGCGGGAGGTGAGCAACAGAACTTAAAATGAGCCCTTGCATCGGTTGACTCAATGCTTAACCTGAACTAATCCTGATTCTAGAAACAAAAAGTGAATTATTTGTGAAGGTTCTATGTTGAAGGTTGCTGGCAGGTCAACCTTGAACTCAATCACCTACTTGTAGAACTTCTTCTAAAAGAAGGCGATCGCAAACTGAATTCTCAACCATCAACCGAGTCTTTGCCGTCGAGCTCAGGCATAGCCGCCCTTTTGGTTCAAACATAAAGTCTTTATTGAGCACAAATCCCTGCTGCTCAAGCTTTGTCATGGCAAACTTCATCGCTACCTCAGCCAGATCAAGCTCAGGCTCTAAATAACTGGGGTTACGAAACAGCCAACGGCAGGAATCAGAGTCAATTTCTGCTAGTTGGTAGAGTGCTGCTGTCAAGACTTCCTCAACAGATTTGGGATTAGGTAAAACAGTCAGAAAGTCTTTGAGAGAAAACACCAGTGCTGGATTTTGAGTTTTAAAGACATCTACTGCTATATCAATGTGTGGCTCATAAGTATTGAGTAAACACATGCTCACAGTCGTTTTCCGCATCAATCAAAGGGGAACACTTAGCCGACAATACAACCAGCATCACAGTTGAACCGATAGGTAATATCATGTCTGCTTAAACGCTTACGATATGAGTAGGTTGGGTCAAGGTACGAGACCCAACATCTGAAGTATAGGTGTCAACCTACATTCATAACTAATCAACCGCACATGACATAACACAGACTATCAGCATGAGCTGCATTGGTTGGTGAAGAGCCTAATGGCTTAAAGCAGTAAATTGCAGCTACAAAATACTTTGGCTGCCGCAGTTAAACAACGAAAACCAAACTCACACCCTACAATTCAATCGCTGATTGGTTGGCTGTAAGTTAAAGCTAGAAGATTAATGTGAAAAATTTGTGAATTTTGAAAATGCTTCTCGTAGCTATCAATTTGTAAATTAACAGCTCATCCTCAAGAGTTAAGATGGTATTATTTTTCGTTTAACGGTGGAGCTGATTGGCGAGACCGAGTGGACAAATGAAGCCTTGTGCTGGTAAATCGGTATCTCAATCGAGAACTCTGTTCCTTTTCCTAGCTCTGACTCACAGCGAAGTGAACCATTGTGCTTTTCTACTACAATCTGATAGCTGATTGACAGTCCCAGTCCAGTACCTTTTCCGACCGGCTTGGTCGTGAAAAATGGTTCAAACAGTCGCGCCTTTACCTCCTCAGTCATGCCAGAACCATTATCAGAAATCGTGATCGTGATGGTGTCAAGGCGTGAAGCTTCTGTACGAATCTTGATCTGTTGGGGTGGTTGGTTCTCAATTTCTGCCGCTGAGAGCTTGCTGTTGGATTCATGGTGCGCCTCAATGGCATTGCTGAGAATATTCATGAAGACTTGATTGAGTTGCCCCGCGTAGCCCTCTACAGGGGGTAAATCACCGTACTCTTTGACAACCTGAATGCGGGGATATCGTCCCCCGCCATTGAGTCGGCTTTTTAAGATTAATAATGTGGTGTCGAGACCTTCGTGAATCTGCACTGGCTTCATGTGCGCTTCTTCCTGGCGAGAGAAATTCCGCAAGTTAAGCGCAATCTGATAAATCTGCTCAGCCCCGATTTTCATGGAGGATAAGACTTCAGGCAAATCTTCGATGAGGAAATCTAGATCAATGGACTCTATCAGGTTGTGGATTTCAGGATTAGGGTTGGGATAGTGGGTTTGATAGAGATGTACTAAAGCCAGCAAATCTTGAGTGTATGCGATCGCCTCATTCAAATTTCCATAGATGAAGCTGACCGGGTTGTTGATATCATGAGCGACACCCGCCACCAATTGACCCAAACCAGCAATTTTTTCGCTCTGAATCAGCTGGGATTGAGTGTTTTTCAGGTCATGCAGTGTTTTTTCGAGTTGCTGTGCTTGAGATTGCGCGATCGCAGCACTAGCACAAGCTTGCTCGTAAAGTTTATTCTTGTGGACATCGAGCAGGAGTTGTTCGGTCTCGCTTTCTTTCTGATACTGACTCACTACTGCATCCAACCCACTCAGCAAATCCGTTGAAGCCGCCTTCAGGATGTACTTCAGATGAAGATTGTCGATGACAAGTTCTGCCTCTGGAGTTTGCACCAATGCTCTGATGGCCGCCACATAGCGACGCAGCTGCTGATCTAAGTTGACAGGCGACTTAAAGTACATCTGTTTAACAACATTTGACGGCTTACCCGGCAGATTCATACTGGCATCACCGTAAATCAGCCCATTGTGCGACTTTTCCATCAGCTCAATGGCATCTAGTAAACAGGTACAAATTTGTTCCCGCTTTGCTCTATCTTGAGTATGGAGGAGTTGAAGCGAAAACATTGCTGTTCGTTGACACAACATTCGCTGACGCCCGCTCACGTTAACTACTGCTGCATTAATCTGCCGAACTGTTTGGATTTGATTGATATCGAAAGCAGTAGAGAAGCGTCGCACGGGTTGTAGCTCCATATGTAATTCAAGATTTGTCTGTTAGGTCGTCAGTTAGAGAAGTCTTGCCATAGTTGATTCTTTCTAGAAAGGTGTATTAATTATTGAGCCTAGAATATTTCACTAATGAATAGCAGATAGATCGGGAAACTATTAAATTTTGTATATAAATAATAATTTCACTACAGCTGAGACATCTCTTCAGGTTAAATCATGAATGTGAAAATTTTGTGAACTCAACTCGGACAATTTATCTAATCAAAAAAAATTTATTAGATTAATAACTGAAGCTTTATAGAATATTTAGATCTTTAAAAATAGACTGTATTTTACAATACACAAAATACCTAAATTCTGTGCATTGCGAAAATAAAGTCTCAAAGCACTTCTGTCAGCTATTCCCGTTGATTTTTTTCACAAATGTATCTGGAACTACATCATCACTTGCTCCAGTTGAGAATCTCTCGAATCTGATTCACTAAATCTTGAGCCTTGAAGGGTTTTGTAATCACCCCTGTTATGCCCAAGTCGATAAACTGCTGTTGTTCGCTAATTTTTGCCTTCGCTGTCAGCAAAATCGTTGGGATGTGTCGAGTCGCTGAATTAGCCTGCAATTGACGAAAAGTCGTTGGTCCATCCATATCAGGCATCATCACATCCAGCAGAATGGCATCGGGTTGCATACTTTGTGCTGTTTCTAACCCTTCACTACCCGAAGCGGCTGTTTCAACCTCCCATCCGGCTGCGGCTTCTAGACAAATTTGGATAATTTCTCGGATACCATCTTCATCATCAATTACCAAGATTCGCTTAGTTGTCATAATCATATTCCTCTACTGTCAGCATAGGTAGCATAAAGTAAAAAGTACTGCCTTCACCTAGAGTACTTTCAACCCAGATCTGTCCACCGTGCTGCTGAACAATGGTACGGCAAATTGCTAATCCTAAACCCGTCCCTCCTTTTTTGCGTGAATCGGAGGCATCCACTTGGTGAAAACGATCAAAGATACTGTCAATTTGGTCGTCAGAAATACCGCGTCCTTCATCCTTAACTTTGAACACTATAGTAGGGGAGATAGGGTGAACAGATGAGGGAGAGCAATCTTCCAAATCTTCCACTTTCTTATTATTTTCTCCCAGTTGCGGTTCAACGGTGAACCAGATTGTAGAACCTTTGGAGGAAAACTTGATGGCATTGTCAAGCAGATTTGTTAGCACTTGAATAATGCGATCGCCGTCAGCCTCTAACTGGATAGTTTGTGGAGAAACAGATAAAGTAATTTCGGCTCGATTCGCCATGATCTGCACCTTTTCTGAAGCTTTTAACATTAGATCAGCCGCATTACAAATCTGTTTCGACAAGCTGATTTTGCCTGACTCCAAGCGTTCTAACTCAAGAATGTCGTTGACGAGTCGTACTAAACGTTCAGCGCTTTCGGCTGCAATGTCCATCACGCGCCGTCCTTTTTCAGAATGAGTGTCCACCAAACCACTCGACAGCAGGTTTAGAGCACCGTGAATCGAAGCCAGAGGAGTTCGTATTTCGTGACTCACGATAGAAATAAACTCGTCTTTCATGCGTTCAATGACTTGACGCTCTGTGATGTCTTCGCCGATGCTCAGTGTACCAATCGCATTTCCCTGTAAATCTTTTAGTAGTGTATTATTCCAAGCCATCACTCGTTCTTCGCTTGACTTAGTAAGAATCACATTCTGGTTATGAGTGTAAAAGTCTTTTTCTAGTAATTCCAGATAACTGTTTTGTAATCGCTTTCTCTGGTGCAGCGGGAAAAAAGTCTCAAACCAATCTTGTCCTATCACTTCTGCTTTAGTGTAGCCAACCAGTTCTAGAAAATAAGGATTAACATAATTAAGTTTGCCGTTCTGATCAAGTCCTACAACCGCTAAGTGTACATTCTCTAGTAAGCTACGCCAACGTTGTTCGGCTTGCTTGCGCTCGGTGATATCAGTAGAGATACCACAAACTGCATAAGGAACACCATTGGCATCGTATAGAGGAAATTTGACAGTGATATAGGTGTGTAACCCATCCTCTAGAGGAGCAACTTCCTCAACTTCTATAGAAGTTCCACTTTCGAGAACTTTTTGGTTATTTGTTGCAAATTTTTCAGCAATCTCATCAGGCCAAATCTCATATATATTTTTACCTAAAATTTCCTCTTTAGTTACGTTAAACAGGTTTTCATACCTGCGGTTAATTAGTAAATATCTGTTTTGAGAATCCGTTAGGTAAATGCTCGCTGGGGAATTATCTAAAATTCCTTGAAACTGCGCTTGATTTTCTTGCAATACTTTTTCTGCAAGCTTGCGATCGCTAATATCCTCGACTACATATGCAAATCTTGAGCGATTACTTGGACTTAGCGCAATTGGGCAAACGGTAGCTGATAGGCATCTTTGACCCTGAGCAGTATCGTGAAAATACTCAAATTTTACAGGCGAGCGGGTGCGTTCGGCCTTACGGTAGTGTGCAATCCACTTACGCAAATACTTTGGCGGCACACCCATCTCACTTGCCAGTCGATTTTGCATGGCTTCTGGTGTTAGTCCAAACAATTTCGCCGTGGTAGCATTATCAGAAATATGCAGGATGTCATCATCCACTAATTCAACGATTCCCATCATCATTGAAGCGCTATCGAAGAAGCTACGGAGAGTGGACTGGCTTTGCTGGAGAGCCTCTTCTGCTTGTTTGCGTAAGCACAGTTCCTCGTAGACTTCGCTGCATAGGGTTGCTAACTGGCAGCGTTCTTCGCTTTGCTGTAGGGGAGCATCCCGTTTTTGTAAATTTGTAGTGCGGCCGAAAAGCCCGCTTCTTTCACCCGAGGGAGCAAGATGCTCCCACTCCTTACTATTTTTGCAAAATTGGGATGCTCCCTGCTGTAGTGCCTGTTCCACTCGTTCTCGCTCTAAACGTTCTTGTTGTAGCTGTTCTTTGACTTGTTGTAATTCAGCTACTAGCTGACGTTTAGTGATTTGGCGGTCAACTATACAGTACACCACTACAAATAGCGATAAACTTAAACCGCAGTAAAAAAATAAATGCATATTTGCACTGCTAGTTTTTACCACAAAACTGAAAAGAATCAGCAACACTAACCAAGCTCAACTTTGTAATAAAAAATTTTTAATAAATTGATAAAGAAAGAATGAGGGATAGGGGTATAAGCACCTTTCTTTATTTATGAAAAAACCAAGAAATCTTCATTATTTAAAGCATTTTGTTTATGAGGCTATTGGCGCATTCATCCTAACGCTCCTTACGTTGCTACCGCTACGCTATCATCCCTCATCCCTCATCCTTCATCCTTCATCCTTAAGAATAACGAGCTAGTTAACCACTGAATTTCTGCAATTTTCGCCGGATTTGAGTGCGTTCTAGCCGATTGAGCACCCGAGCAACTAGCTCCGGTCCCACAATTGGCTTATTCACGTAGTCATCTGCACCAGCTAAAAATACTCGATGCACTGTCTCTGCATCCGTGTGTGCTGACATAAACAGCACGGGTAACTCACTCCAGCGAGGGTCATTGCGTACCACCTGACACAAATCAATCCCACTCAACTCTGGCATGGCTACATCCAGAATCAGCAAGTCAGGAACTGTCTGCTCTAGCGTTTGCCAGAACTGCTGTGGGTTGTTGAGCAGGGTGAGGTTGAATCCCCATGGTTCTAGTAAGGTGCGTAAATAATCCAGTAATTGAGGATCGTCGTCTACAATTAGTAGCTTCGCCTCAGGTTTACTAGATTGTTGCAAGGCTTGAGCGATCGCTTTGATAACTTGAGCTGGAGCCAAGGGCTTCTGTAAAAAGCCTCGTGCGCCCAAACGAGCGGCTTTGACTCGATCGGCAAAATTCTCTTGGGCTGTAAATACCAGCACAGGCACCTCCGGTAGATCGGTAGTTAGTTTCACCAACAACTCAAATCCATTCTCTGCTGACTCAGGAAAGCTCAAATCTAACAGCACAACATCAGGTTGAGCCAGAGCTAGTGCCTCTCTAGCTTTAGATAAGTCTGTTGCCCCCTGTGCCTGCATTCCCCTTGTTTTAGCCTCTGAAATTAAAGCCAGAGCTAGGGCCTCATCGTCATCAACCACCAACAGTTTGGATGGTTGCTGTAGAGTCATGGGTTGCGTTACAGAGGTTGCTGACAATGTTTCTACCGACTCCGAAACTCCTATCGGTTGCTCCAGCGCTTGCCGCAATGCCCCCAAGAGTCCACACAGATGCTCTTTGTGAGTTTGGCTGAGCTTTTCGTGAGTTTTAAACGTTTGTTCGATCTCGCGAGACAGTCGAGACGCTTCCTCAAAGCCGAAGCTACCCAATGAGCCGATCAGTGTATGAGCCTCCCGAAGTGCTTGCTTGCGTAGTTCTTCACTCAGAGTACCTTCTTGCCATATCTTCGCCGTCTTCTCTAAGACTGAAATGCGATCGCTATACTTCCCTTTAACCCGCTCCCAAATCCCGCTGGTTAATTCTGACATAATTAACGCTGAGACATCTTCAGATGCTACAGCTGAAGGGGCAGTAATCACGGGAGTATTAGGAGTTTCCGATTCCTGGACAGACAAGCGATTCATGCCAGAATCTGCCTGATTTAGCCCAAATTTATCACGCGAAGGCTGGGCTAAGTTTAATGACTGCGCTTGTACACGCTCCTCTTTCACAGGCGCTGCGTTAACCAAGTCTGCTCCGCTAGAACTTCGCTTGTTTACAAGGGTTGCCCCGCCAATCGTCGAAGGCATCGCGTCCTGTTGTGCTAACGCTCCTGCGACTTGCGAACTTCTTGATTTGAGCCGATATCCTAGTCCGTAGACTGTTTCAATGAAATCAACGGGTGCTCCGGCTTTCTTGAGTTTTTGTCGTAAACTCTTAATGTGAGCTCTAACCGTATTCTCTGAGGGGGGTTCATCAAATGACCAGAGATGATCAAGTAGCGCACTTTGGCTAAATATGCGCTGATTGTGACGTAAGAAAAGCTCTATGAGAGCATACTCCTTCGCTGCCAGACGTATTAGCTGCCCACTGTAGGTAACTTCGCACTTACTAGGCTCAAGACGTAAATCTCCCCACTCTAATATGGGCATCGCTGTTGAACTTCCTCGACGCAGCACAGCGCGAATCTGGGCTAATAGCTCCTGCACGTCGAAGGGTTTAACGATGTAATCATCAGCTCCGGCATCGAGTCCGATAATCTTGTGGGTACTAGAATCCTCACCAGTCATCAAAAGAATGGGAGTGCGATCGCCTTCTTGGCGTAGCTTTTTGCAAAAACTAATGCCGTCAAGCTTTGGCAGCATCAAATCTAGCAAAATCAAGTCATACTCAAACGCTTCTACCAGTTCCCAACCCGCTTGACCGTCAGTAGCCAGCTCAACCAGATAATGCTGACTTTTAAGAGCTTTAGTGAGCATTTCCGCTAAAGGCTCATCGTCTTCCACTAGCAGAATTTTCATGGTAGTCGGCTATCCTTTAATACTGATGGTTGACCGCAGTAGACGAACCTATCAAGTAACAAATTTTCTATTGCTACTTACTTCAATAATTTGATGGTTTTACCTCTGGCAGTCAAGGTAATACTAAAATTGTCTGATTAAGCTGTCGCCTGACTTGTACCAACAAGACTTACCTATTGATACCACATCTAGTAGGGGTGAACGGCCGTTCACCCCTACAAATAGCCGTTCACCTCTACAAATAGCCGTTCACCCCTACAAATAGCCGTTCGTAATGAGAAATTTACGTAAGTCCCGACCCAATTTGCTTAAGCCGAACGACTGGAAGTCGCGGCTACACTCGCCGGGGAATCTTCAGCAGGGCAGCAACTTCGAGCCGTACTTGGTCTAATGGTAATTGAGTAGGGTCAATGACCCCAGCTGTGATTAAATTCCTAGACATGATATGGCACTCATGGATTTTAGGGTTAGTAGCGACCTACAAGTGTAGCCACCCCGCTCAAGTTTTCGTAGCAAGCATGGGTGGCTAGAGGAGTGTTACCATTTCATCTAGCACCAGACTGCTGTACTCAGTATGGGGGTTAGCCGCTCTTAAGCTCTGGGTAAGCTTTTGAGTGGCGCTAATATTTTTAGGTTTTTGGTTTAGGTAATTAGCGTCAAGCTAATAGCATTAGCTTAGCAGCTTGCGTGATATCTGCTCAAGAGTCAAGTTTTTTTACAAAAATTTAGAGTTAAAAGGCAGCTCTGATGTCTTTGCTGTGACAACGCTCAGAATTATTCGTCAAAGCACGAATTCTATACTAAAGAAAGAGGCAAAATCTCGAATAGATATTAGATTATGGCTCCCGATCCGACGATTATGAAAGCTGTCGAGCAGCTAGGTTACCGCGTCACTGTTGGAGACGTTGCGGCTCAAGCGGGATTAAATATTAATTTGGCACAGCAAGGATTACTAGCTTTAGCTAGTGATGCGGGTGGACATTTGCAAGTAGCCGAGTCAGGTGAAATTGCTTACCTGTTTCCGAAAAACTTTCGTGCTGTATTACGCAACAAGTTCTGGCGGCTACAGTTGCAAGAGTGGTGGGAAAAAGTTTGGCGAGTCTTGTTTTACCTGATTCGGATTTCCTTTGGGATTGTCCTGATTCTGTCAATTGTGCTGATTTTTGTGGCGATCGCAATTATTGTCTTTAGCATCAATGCCAGCAACAACGATGATAATTCTGGAGGTGGCAGAAGTCATTCTAGTGGAGGTGGCGGCTTATTCTTTTTCCCCTATTTCTGGGGACCGGATATCTTTTGGTTTTTCGACCCTGGTTACGATCAGCGCTACCGGAGAAAGCGGGCTGCCTCTCAAAAAAGTGAGATGAATTTCCTAGAGGGAATCTTCTCATTTCTATTCGGCGACGGCAATCCTAATGCTGACTTAGAAGAACGTCGCTGGCAAGAAATCGGCATCGTCATTCGCAATTCAAAAGGGGCTGTAGCCGCCGAACAAATTGCGCCCTATCTCGACGATATTGGGGAAGGAGAAAAGCGCGAATCGGAAGACTATATGCTGCCTGTATTATCTCGATTTGATGGGCGTCCTGAAGTTAGCCCGGATGGAGAGATTGTCTATCACTTTCCAGAATTACAGACGACAGCAAAAGCGCAGGAACTGCAATCAGTGCCAGCTTATCTTCGGGAACGATTGTGGCGATTTAGTCACGCCAGTAGTGGACAACTTATGGGGGCGATTGGACTAGGCGCGGTTAATTTGGTGGGTGCTTTGATGCTGGGTTCCCTGTTGAGAGGTGGAATTGTAGCGGCAAAGCTAGGTGGATTAGTTGCTTTTGTGCAGTCAATTTACTGGTTATTGCTGGCTTACGGCATCGGTTTTTTAGCCATCCCACTGATTCGTTATTTCTGGATTCAGCTAAAAAATAGTCGGGTTGAAGCACGCAATCAAAAACGCCAGCAGCAAGCTGTGGCGCTAAATGAAGCAGATTCAGCTTTGCACAAGAAGATTGCTTATGCTCAGCAGTTTGCCGCTCAAAACGTGATTACACAAGAAGACTTAGTTTACACCAGCGAAACAGATTTGCTCGATCAAGAGATAGAGCGATCAGACAAACTTGATGATGAATGGCGACGACGCTTGGGATCAAGTTCTTAGGGGTTGAAGGTGAGCATCTTGCTCCCTAGTGTTATGGAAGCGGGCTTTTAAGCCCGCAATACAAATTTGCAAAAACGGGATGCTCCCAACCTTCACCCCCCCGGAATCCTCACCAAAACAGCATTTTGGTAATAGTGAGTCAAAATTTGTTGGTAGTTGATGCCTTTTTGTGCTAGGTTACGTGCTCCCCATTGACTCAAGCCTATGCCATGACCATAACCACGACCGTGGAGTTGGAAACCGTTGTCAGTTGGGTTAACCACGAAAAGTGTGCTTCTAAGACCTAGAGCACTGCGTAAATCGTTGCCACTGATCCGGCGTGTGGCGCGATCGCCTTTCACAATCATGGTAACAATGCGCCCACTAGGAGTCGTATGCTCTGGCGTCATGGAGATTACACTGCCGACACCAGAAATCCTTCTGCTGAGTTCACTGCGGGAAAAGTTCTTAGTCCACTCAAAGCCTGGTGACCCCATGTCATAATCAGCCACACCTCGCAGGTAAGGGTAGCTGCCTGTCCAAACATTTTCCACATTTTCTGTGTGTCCCCCAGAAGAGGCGTGGAAGACAGCGAGAATAATTTGACCGCCATAAGTCATTACCTGTCCGGCAGTAGCATCAACCGCTAAATGTGTTCCTTGACCTTCGGTTTCCAGACCTTTATAAACTTGCCACTTAGTAGTGTCGCCAAGATCGTAGACCTTATTTCCCGCAGTAGCACGCTTGTAAAGGGCGTAGGAACGGGCGGCAACAGCTTGTGCCTTCAGGGCTTCTTGAGGCCAATCAGCGCTCATTTCTGCTCCTAGAACGCTGTAGAGATATTGTTCTAAGTTAACTATATTGACGGCAGTCAGACCACCACTAGTCGGAACCAGTAAGGTGCGTCCTCGATACCAGCGATCGCCAATCCAAACAAAACCCCCGTCAGTTGGCTCAATTGACAGTTGACTAGAGCGCAACTTACCCAGCTCAACACTACTACCACCACCATGGGCACTGAAGCCATTAAGTGCTTCTAGTTGTGCAATTTCTTGACCCGTAGCATCGCGGACAATGGCTTTGGTAGAACTACCTAGTTGCACTCGGCTAACACCCTCTTTAATCGCCACTCGCAGTTCCATTGCTGCCTGAGCAGGACCGACTAGGACGAGCCACAATAAAAAAGAGAGCCACCAATGACGCCCTCCAAGCCAAATTACCTGCTTGAGCAGGGATACAAGAGAAACGGGAAAACGTCTAGATGCCATCTTAAAGAATTCCTCACAGGCTGATTAGTATATGTTTTCGGGATTAACAGCGATTCAATCTTACTCAAAGCAGTGGCTAAATTAATTAGTTCGAGATGTATCAGAGAAAATCCGCTTAGATTAATTTTGAGCGCGATCGCATTTGCCAGTTTACTCGTTCTGGAGCTGTACTTTTTTCTATACATTTCCTCGGATACATTTAGCATAGGAGGTGCCTATCGCGTCAACACTCTGCTGAAAAATGGGAGTAAGGAGTAGGGAGTAGGGAGTAGGGAGTAGGGAGAGAGAGTAAATTCCTCAACTGTTTCCCCTCCAATGGGGCAAGAAACTTCACCCTTCGACTTCGCTCAGGGTCACCCCCGGTCACTGAGCCTGTCGAAGTGCACCCCCTCACCTTAGGCGCTGTGGTGTGTACCATAGGGAATAAATCTGATGGTCTTTGTGTAACGGAGGTTTAAGGGCTTCTTCTGTGCAAATTACTTTTTTAGGAACAAGCTCTGGAGTACCAACGCGATCGCGTAATGTTTCCAGTGTCGCTCTACGTTTACCCCAACGCGCCGAAGTTTGGCTGTTTGACTGTGGCGAAGGCACCCAGCATCAACTGCTTCGCAGTGACCTGAAAGTCAGTCAGATCAGCCGCATTTTCATCACCCATATGCACGGCGACCACATCTATGGCTTAATGGGTCTTTTGGCAAGCTGTGGTTTAGCTGGCAACACCGACCGAATCGATATTTATGGACCACCTGAGGTAGAGGATTACCTTCGCGCCGGCAGAAAATACTCCTACACTCAGTTTTCCTACCCTGTCCAGGTTCACACCGTACAACCTGGGATAGTCTACGAAGACGAAGAATTTACTGTCAGTTGCCGCCTTCTCAAGCATCGGGTTCCAGCTTTCGGGTATCGAGTCGAAGAAAAAGACCGACCAGGACGCTTTGATGTAGAAAAAGCTACACAATTGGGAATTCCCTCTGGCCCTTTGTATGGAAAACTCAAGCGTGGTGAAACTGTAACGCTGCCTGACGGTCGTCAGATTCAAGGTTCTCAGTTGTGCGCGACGCCAGAAGTAGGTCGTAAATTTGTTTATTGCACAGATACCGTCTACTGTGATAGTGCCGTGGAACTAGCACGAGATGCAGACGTTTTAGTTCATGAAGCCACCTTTGCTCATCAAGACGCTCAACTAGCTTTCGATCGCTTGCATTCCACCTCAACAATGGCGGCACAAGTAGCTCTGGGCGCGGGAGTCAAGCAGCTAATCATGACTCATTTCAGCCCCCGCTATGCTCCAGGAAATTCCATTGTTTTGGATGATCTGCTTGAGGAAGCGCAGGCAATTTTCCCAAATACGAAGCTAGCTTATGATTTTTTCACCTATGAAGTACCCCGGCGTCTACCCAAAGAATTAGCAAAGACTTAGTTAGTGGGTTACCGTGCATCTACAAATGACTAAGTGGGGCAGGGAGTCGGG
>DALYIW010000064.1:0-32918 GCA_031970155.1 Coleofasciculaceae cyanobacterium CTOTU46601
CCTCATCCCTCATCCCTCATCCCTCATCCCTCATCCCTCATCCCTCATCCTTTATCTTCACCTGAGTACCAGTCCCAGAACCCTATATCCTAGAAGGAAAGACCTTGGATAAGAGTGGATTGGTTAACTCATAGAACTTCATGAATCGTGTCTTTTCACCTGTTCAACAGTTCCTGATCACTTGGCTGCTGATCTTAGTGACGGGTTGGGTAACCCTGAATGCCCTCAGCTATGTGGGCGAACTGATCAGCATTTTGCTGACAGCTTCTCTGATTGCCTTTTTGCTCAATTATGCCGTCGCCGCGGTTCGACCTTTCTTGCCTCGAACTTGGGCAGCAGTACTCGTCTATTTAGTAGCTGCCTTCGTTGTGGTAATTATTGCCTTGACGCTAGTGCCACCCGTGTTTAACCAAGGGCGGCAATTGGTAACAAATTTACCAACTCTGCTTCAGGAAGGTCAGGATCGACTGAGTAGCTTTCAAGCGTGGAGTGTAGCGCACAATTTGCCGTTTGACGTTCGGATATGGGCTTCTCAGCTGTTGGCGCGGGTGCAAACTGAGGCAGAAGCGATCGCATCTACTGGCTTAGGCTTAGTGGTGGGTACCTTTAACTGGTTTCTGGACTTAATTTTAATTTTGGTAATCTCGTTTTATATGCTCATCGATGGTGAGCGGGTTTGGCGAGGCCTGACGGGTATTTTTTCCCCTAGAATCCGAGATGGGTTAACTCAATCGCTGCAACGTAATTTAAAGCGGTTTTTTACGGGTCAACTGTTATTGGGTTTGTTTATGGCAACTACCCTCACCCTCGCTTTTTGGGCATTACGAGTTCCGTTTTTCTTACTGTTTGCAGTCTTTATCGGGTTGATGGAGGTCATTCCGTTTGTGGGAGCAACCTTAGGAATTGCAACCGTAGTGACTGTGGTGGCGTTTATTGACTGGTGGTTAGCGCTGGAAGTATTGGGAGTTGCGATCGCACTACAGCAAGTCAAAGACAATTTGGTAGCGCCCCGCATCATGGGAAACTTGACGGGTTTATCACCAGTAATTATCTTTGTCTCTTTGCTTTTAGGAGCTAAAGTCGGAGGATTTTTGGGGGTGATTCTGGCAATTCCGCTGACAGGTGTGGTGAAAAGTCTTGCAGAAATTGTTCTCGACCCGACACTACCTCCCCAAACCGGAGAATTCTTTCACAATCCACTAGATAAGGATAGCTTGAAGCCAGCGCTCTCTCCTACTTCTAATAGTGATAAAGGAGTCAATGGGTAGGCTGTGATGGAATTGTTTCTGTAACTGAGATTTGTCTTGAAAGTAGGGAGTCGGGAGTAGGGAGTGGGGAGTCGGGTAGAGAAACTTTCATTCAATGTTCGTGAGTGCAAGTTCATGGGGGGTCTTGCATCATTCTTAGTAAGTTACACAACCCGCCCGGAGCTCAAAACTCCGGGCTAATAGTTTAAGTCCATTAAAATGGACTGAAATTCATTAGTCCTCTTAAGAGGACTTTAGCTATTAGCCCGGGGTTTAAACCCTGGGCGGGTGATGTAACTGGTGGCAAGATCTCAGCCCAATAATCAACGGGTAATCTTCATATTTCCAAGCTTTGTATAGAGTATCCGGAACAATCCAACAAAACTTAGTGTTCAGGGTTTTGTTAGAATTCAGTAGTTACTAAAACGGTTTAATGGTGGAGTCTCAAAGCCTTTTATGTACTTTCAGAGCATAGGATTTTGTCTCACGTGAGACGTTTCTTCCGGACTCTATTAGAAAAGTATTGTACTTTCAATTAGCGAGATTAGAATAAGGAGTAACTGAAGTACCCACAACAAAACCCCCAGACAAGTTCTGATCAACTGGTCTGGAGGCGTAAATGTGAAGAAGACAGTTTCTAGGTTAACTATCTTTCATCATGTTCCTTTGGCTTGGTGTCAGGTTTCCTCTGCTCATCTTTGGAACCTGAATTAGATTTATTCGCCGTAATAAGGCGAGCTACCGCAGTAGCAAACAATGAGCCAACGTAAATGAGAGCAATTCCTCCGCTCAAAGGATGATCTGAGGGTAGCTTAATCGGACAAGGCAAATTGGAATCTGGTGGAGGCACCAGAATCACAGGTTCGCCTGAAGAGCGATCTATTTGGGTCATATTCTATTGAGATTGGTTTAATTTACAGAGAGTACAAAACTGGTGATTTTGTACTCTTTATGTAATAAATACTGAAAAATATTACAGCTCGTTATCCGCTCAATCCGGACAAACGAGCTGAATTTTTCTATTTAAAAATCTAAAAGTCGGTGACAAAAAAACACCATCAATATGGACAGGGTACTTATACTAATTCTCGCGTGACGAGTGCACTTTATTTGCCCTCAGTCTTCTAGACTGGGGCTACACAAACTAAGCCTGTCTGCACAGGCTATGGCAGCGCATCTTTATAGAGAATTGGTATTAGGCTTTTTGTGGAGAATTAACCTGTCTACAGATCGTTATAAACTTGTTCAGTCAAAGCCTGCCTCCGCAGGCTTTTAGATTAAGTCCGCGCAGGCGGACTTGGTTCGGGTAGCCCAAGGCTTCCAGCCTTTGGGCTTAAGTTGACACCGATGGATATATCGTGCTCCTTCAAAAACTGTGTTCAATCTAATTAAGAACCGCTATAGACTCTTATTCAAGCGGAAAGTTTCTGCCTCAATTGAGTTGGAAATCTAAGCTTTTATTTTGTAGCACTAATCAGTCCAGAGAGAAGCATTCACCATGTTGTATGAACGAGAGAAACAGGTAGCAATAACCGCCGTCACCGCTGCCGCCAATTTATGTGAACAAGTCCGACGGGAAAAGGGTTCTTTAGGTATTGCAAAACCTGATCATAGTCCCGTAACTGTTGCTGACTTTGGTGCACAGGCAGTGATTTGTCAGGCACTAGCAGAAGCTTTTCCCACTGACTCTGTGATTGGTGAGGAAGATTCCACATTATTGCAAACCCGACCTGAACAGCTAGCACAAGTAACTAATTACGTCAAGTCTCAAATACCTAGTGCGACTCCTGAAGCAGTCACTGCCTGGATTGACCAAGGTAATGGAAAAGTTGAGTCTCGGTACTGGACTCTAGACCCAATTGACGGGACGAAGGGATATATACGAGGTGACCAATATGCTGTTGCTCTGGCGCTGGTTGAGGCGGGTGAGGTGAAACTAGGCGTTTTAGGTTGCCCTGCTTTGCCCGTTGATATCACACAACCGGATGGAGAGCGAGGCGTTCTTTTTGTAGCTGTCAGGGGTCAGGGAACAATGATGATGCCTCTGAATGGAGGTTCACCACAGCTAATTCAAGCTACCAGCACCGATGCTAGTTTTCTTCGATTAATCGAGAGTGTGGAGTCGCAGCATGGTAATCTGCCATTGCAAGAAGCTGTGGCTCAAGCCGTTGGACTGAATGCCCCTGTAATGCGAATGGACTCTCAAGCCAAGTATGGTGTAGTAGCGCGGGGTGAAGCGGCTCTCTATATTCGTCTGCATTTGCCTGAGTTTTCGGATAGAAAAGAAAATAATTGGGATCATGCAGCGGGCGCGATCGCAGTAGAAGAGGCAGGTGGGAGAGTGACAGACTTATATGGTCAACCTTTAGACTTCTCGTTAGGAACTAAATTACTCAATAATCAGGGCATTATCGCTAGCAATGGTGGGATTCATGAGGCTGTGTTAGCTGCTGTGGCACAGAAAGTACAGAATTATTGAAGTTTGTTGTTTGTTATTTGTTGTTTGTTGTTTGTTACTTGTTGTTTGTTATTTGTTGTTTGTTATTTGGCTTGCCCTGAGCTTATCGAAAAGTTGTTTGTTGTTTGTCAAAAAAATACGAATAACCAATAACCAATAACCAATAACCAACAACCAACAACCAACAACCAACAACCAATAACTAATCCTGTTGCTGAATGGGAATTTCAATCATGAACTCTGTTCCCTTTCCGGGAGATGAAACACACTTGAGATGACCATTGTGTTTCTCCGTTACTATCTGATAGCTAATGGATAATCCTAAGCCCGTGCCCTTGCCTACTGGTTTGGTTGTAAAAAATGGGTCAAATATCTGCTCGCATATTTCTTTCGTCATGCCAGTACCCGTATCTATAATTCGGATAACAATCCAGTTTTTGTCAAGCAGTTCAGTACGAATGCGAATATACAGATTTGCAGGCTGAACTTGGGTTGAAGGTTGCAGGTTGGTAGACTGGTTTAAACATTCAGCTTTCAACTTTTCCATCTTCAACTCTTCTAAAGCGTCTATCGCATTCGTCAAGAGGTTCATAAAAACTTGGTTGAGTTGACCAGGATAGCACTGCACACAGGGAAGCTCATCGTACTCTCGAATCACCTCAATTGCAGGTCGGTTTGACTGAGCCTTCAGGCGATGTTGCAAAATTAATAGGCTACTTTCGATGCCTTGGTGAATGTCTACTACTTTCATGTCTGCTTCATCTAAGCGAGCAAAGTTTCGCAGTGTCAGGACAATTTCTCGGATGCGATCGGCACCTACTTTCATTGAGCAGAGAACTTTAGGAAAGTCTTCTAGCACAAACTCCAGATTGCTCGCCGTTGCTTTTGCTTGAATGTCTGACACTGGCTGAGGATAGTGCTGCTGATAGAGTCGGAGTAGATCGAGTAGCTCGTGAGTGTATTCATCTGCGTACTGTAGATTTCCATAGATGAAGTTAACTGGGTTGTTAATTTCATGAGCCACTCCTGCTACTAATTGCCCCAAGCTAGACATTTTTTCGCTATGAATTACTTGAGTTTGTGCCTGCTTAAGCTGCTGCAATCGAACTTGTAGCTCTTCGTTCATGTTTTCCAACCGAGCAAAAGATAAGTGCAACTGCTGGGCCATACTATTAAAAGCTTTAGCCAGAGTGCCTAATTCATCGTTACGCTCAATATTTACTCTCTGGTTTAATTCACCCCTTGACAGGGCTGTTGCTGCAATGGTGAGGTCGGTGATTGGTCTAATTAAGCGCGTTGCTAACAGCCAAGTTAACGCTCCTACTCCTAGCACAGCTACTGCGGCAACCAGCATGGCTAGTTGCCAGAATCGCCGCTCTTGCTGGAGAACTTCGCTGGCTTGCTGTAAGATAATCACTCCCCAACCATTATTGAGCTTGTAGCCCTGGAACAGCCATTTCACACTTGCTTGATTGACAAAGGAGGAGAGGTTAATATTTCCCTGCAAGACGGCTTTGACAGGTGGATAGGCACTCAGATCAGTCAGTTCTTTTCCAGAAACTAATTTGGTATCGGGATGGGCGATGACTTGACCTTTTTCATCGACTAAGAAAGCAAAGCCTGTTTGACCTAGACGTACTGCACCAACCTCCTGAGTTAGCTTTGATAGGTGCATACAAAGTGTTGCTACACCCTCAATAGAGACGGATTGCTGCTGATTTGATGAACTGACAGGTTGAGTCGGTTCGGTTTGAGTGATAGTTGACTCTTGGCGAATCGGAGTGGATAGGCACAGGGCTGGTTTGCCTGTTGTTCGACCAATTAGTGTCTGGGGAGTGATGTCATTTCCAGCTACTGCTTTGATGAACCAATGGCGATCGCGATAACTCTTAGGTTTCTCACTATCACTGCGCGCAATGTTCATTCCATTTAGATCCAAGGTATGAATCAAATACGCATCGGTGTAAACACTAACCATTCTTTGCAAGATGGGTTTCTGCTGCTTGGCTTCCATGCTTACAATCCCCGGTTGTACACGAAGATTACGCAGGGCTAGAACATACTTTTCTTCCCATCTAGAGACACTGTGGGCAAGGGCTTGGGCTTTTGATGCGATGTTCTGATTAGCCTCTTGGCGAATGATCTGTGCTGCTTGATAACTAGCGAAGAAGATAGCCAACAACATAGGTGGCACAACTGCTAGCAACACCAGCACTGTCATTCGGAAGCGTAAACTGTGGAAGAATGACATTGAACTTCTCCTAAGCCAGAATAGCTGGAACTGATCTTACTGGTGCAATGCTAAATGAGGCTTTTGGAGGCAATGGCGCTCAGCTGCTACATTTATATTGCTTATCTACTGCACCCATAACTATTAACCCTAAAATTGCAATATAAATTAATGAACTCGTCTAAAAATGTAGTCAGTTCTTTTTTTAGAAATTACGCATTTTTTACTCACAAATAAACATAACAAACAACATTTTTAGCGATTTATGCGAGGTGGAAAAAGGGTAAAAAACGGCTAATTGTCGTCATGTAGATCGAACAAGTCCCTATCCTGACACCATTGGCAGGACGGGAAAGATGCCCATCCCACGGTGCACAGATGTTTATTGTAGGGTAGACCGAAAAGCCTGTCCTAATGCGGATAGCTCGTATTATAGAATCTTAAGCAATTGCAATGTGGAGGTGTATTATGGCGATTTTGCAACTCGAAGACGGTACTACTTATACTCAGCTGGGTGATATTGCACGGGAACTAGCTCCCCTGAATGTTCAGCTAAATCGCTGGCCTGTGGGAGAGCATCCGGAAGTGCATCACCTACTAGCTCAAGACGCCCTGAGCGATGAACAGAAGGAGCAGGTACTCCAGGCACTTGATGGCTATTTTGAAGAACTTAAGCAAAGTTCTGGCTATGAGTCTCGTGACTTAATTGTGCTGCATCCAGAAGTACCGAATCTCGACGCCCTCCTGTCCAAATTCAATCGCTGTCACTACCACACTGATAATGAAGTGCGCTACATCGTTGCAGGTGAGGGTATTTTTGGCTTTGTGCGTCCTGATGGAAGTCAGGTGGAATTGACAGTGCAGCCGGAGGAATATATCAACGTCCCAGCCAACACGGAACACTGGTTTTATCTAACTCCGTCAAAACGGATTAAAGCGGTACGTTACTTCACGACTACAGAAGGTTGGATGCCTGAGTACACGGATACGGAAATCAAATTCCGCCCAGCAGCTCTTATTTAATACCAATTCTCTATAACAAAAAAGGATGAGGGATGATAGCGCAGCGGTAGCGACGTAAGGAGCGTCGGGATGAGGGTACAAGCACGTTGTTATAGAGAAATGGTAGAAGTTGATAGATGAAACAGGATAAATTTCATGGTTCGTAACATTCCTCAGCTGCAAGAGGTTCCTCCTTTAGCAAAAGCCATCGCTACGAAATTTGGTGCTTTACCTCAAGTAGTGGCTGTGGCTTTAGCTGGTTCCCGAACAACTGGAGCTTCAAATGAAGCATCGGATTATGATTTTTATGTCTATGTCAAGGAGGATATTCCTTTAGAGATTCGTAATGCGATCGCTCAAGAATTCTCGGAACGTCTGGAAATCAACAATCAATTCTGGGAACCAGGGGATGAGTGGATAGATACCCGTTCTGGGTGTGGTGTTGATGTTATGTATCGCACTCCTCAGTGGATTGAGGAACAGCTTGAGCGTGTACTCGTTCAACATCAAGCATCGGTTGGCTATTCCACTTGCTTTTGGTGGAATGTATTGACATCTGTGATTTTATATGATTTAAATGGTTGGTTCAAACAGCTGCAAGAAAAGGTAAATCAACCCTATCCTGAACCTCTCAAGAGAGCTATCATTGCTAAAAACTACCCAATTCTGCGGCGGAATCTTTCTTCCTATACTCATCAATTGGAAGTAGCGATCGCTCGTAAAGATTCAGTCAGTATTATTCATCGAACTGCGGCTTTATTAGCAAGTTATTTTGATATTATATTCGCTGTTAATGCTGTACCTCATCCTGGTGAAAAACGTTTAATAGAACAGGTAAAAAAGTTATGCTCAAAAAGACCGGAAGGGATGGAAGAACTAATTTATACTATTAATGATTCTATGTCATTGTCTTCGAGCCGTCTGAGTCTAATTCATCATCTCAATTTACTGGTTGACGGTTTAGATCAATTACTGATAGCTGAAAATTTGATAAGAGAATAGGTAATGGGTAATAGGTAATTTCTACTCCGGGGACTACGTAAAAAACTCTTTCTATTTCCTATTGCCTGTGCTTTACTTAGTGTGAATTTTAGATAATGCACAGGAGTCGCCTTGTTTCATCTAACTAAAGACGGACTTTTAAAATCTGCTAGAGTTCTGCTGTTTGAGGACTGATGCAAAATTTTGCGATCGCTAAACAAGGGACAGCAGTAAATTGAAGGAGACGGACATCTTGCGTCTGGGCGAATGAAATTCGCTGAGAATCAAATGGTGCTTTGGAATAAAAGACGCGCACAACATGGAAGACGGCAACACAACAGACTTAGCTATAGATAGTGACCAGGAAGACATTCTAAACTGGTCGAGTATTCCTCAAGCTCCAGCAGGATTCAAATCAGGCTTCATTGGCATTATCGGACGCCCTAACGTGGGCAAGTCAACGCTGATGAATCAGTTAGTAGGGCAAAAAATTGCGATTACTTCACCCGTGGCGCAGACAACGCGCAATCGCCTGCGGGGTATCCTGACGACATCGCAAGCGCAGCTGATATTTGTAGATACACCAGGGATTCACAAGCCGCATCACCAGCTAGGTAAGGTATTGGTGCAAAATGCCAAGATTGCGATCGAGTCGGTGGATGTGGTGCTATTTGTGGTGGATGGAACAGCAGAGGCGGGAGGAGGCGATCGCTTTATCGTCGAACTCCTGGCACATACGCAGACACCCGTAATTCTGGGCATCAACAAATCCGATCAACAGCCCACCAACTACCAGCAATTGGATGAAACTTATGCTCAACTCGCTGCACCTCACACCTGGCAGGTAACAAAATTCTCTGCCCTGACTGGTGACGGTTTAGAAGCATTGCAGCAAGGGTTAATTGAAAAGCTTGAACCGGGACCCTATTACTATCCTCCCGATTTAGTCACTGACCAACCAGAACGCTTCATCATGGGAGAGTTGATTCGGGAGCAAATTTTGCTACTGACTCGCGAGGAAGTTCCCCATTCAGTGGCCATCACGATTGATGTAGTCGAGGAGGAACCGGAAATTACTCGTATTCTCGCTACTATCCACGTTGAGCGCGACTCTCAAAAAGGAATTGTGATTGGTAAAAAGGGCAGTATGCTCAAAAGCATTGGCAGCGCCGCTCGCGAACAAATGCAAAAGTTAATCGCTGGTAAGGTTTACTTGGAACTGTTTGTCAAAGTAGAACCGAAATGGCGGCAATCTCGTCTCCGCTTGGCAGAGTTGGGTTATCGAGTCGAAGAATGACAGAAAGTCGGCCCGAAGCCCATCAGTTTTTCGTGGGAGGAACGCCTTCGCCCTTCTTGGTTGTTAGTTGTTGGTTGTTTGTAAAGAAACACAAACAACAAATAACTAACAACAAACAACAAACTCTCACGTAATCCTCCGTCTTTTAAGCGGTGAATGAGTTAACGCCCTAATTTCTCCTGTGCTTGCTTACGTAGATTAAGAGCATTTTGGTGGTTAGGCTGGATTTGGAGTGCCCTGTTAATTGAGACGATCGCCCTACGAAATCGTTTGAGACTCCAAAGGGCTGCCCCCCGGTTGGCCCAAGCATCCGCAAAATCTGGCTTGAGAGCAGTGGCTTGGTCAAAAGCCCCAAGGGCTTCACTGGCGCGGCCTAGGGCTAGGAGTGCTGCTCCTTGGTTATTCCAGGCTTCTGCAAAATCTGGCTTGAGGGCAGTGGCTTGCTCGTAGAGTTGTAGCGCTTCCATGTGACGTTGTTGCTGATCAAGAGCGTTTCCTTTGCTCCATAGTGCTTCTGGATAGTTGGGGTTGAGGTCAAGGGCTTTATTGCAAGCTGCGATCGCTTCTCTGGGTTGTTGGAGGGCATTCAGACTGTAGCAGCGTCCCCAATGGGCTTGTGCAACATCTGGCTGGCGATCGATCGCTTGATCATAGAGTGCTAGAGCTTTCTGATGCTGTCCTGCTTGCTGTAGGCCAACAGCTTGGCTCAGCAGTTCTGACGCCTGAGGCTTTTGAGGAGGGGGAGCGGATTTGGCTACAGGCCGGACTGGAGTAGGCGCAGGTTTTGCCGGAGGCTGGACTGGACTAGGTGATACTTGGGTTGAAGCGGGTAATTTGGTAGGGGAAGGCGGCGTTGGGGTCTGGGTTGCGCTAGCTGTGGGAGTTTCGGTGGGTGAACTCTCAGGGGAGGGCAGCGTTGGGGTCTGGGTTGCTCTAGCTGTGGGAGTTTCGGTGGGTGAATTAGTAGGGAAAGATGGCGCTAGCTTGTTTGCAGATCTAACGGCGGGATTGTCGGTAGAGACCCCCTGAGGATTGGTGATTTGAGGAACAAGTTGGGGGAACAGGAGAGTCTTAGCCATTAATGCGATCGCACCCACAGCCCCTAAAACAGCCAGAATCAGCCAGGGCTTAACGGACTGTCTCTGGCTTAATCCTGCTGTGGCGATTTTTGGTGCTGAGCCTTCTGATTGCTGAGAGTAATGGGATGTAGCCAGGGGTTGGATGACGCCTGTGTTCTTGACAGTCGGCGGAAGTTCACTTGTAGGTTCTGTTTGCACCCGAATCAGGGTAGGCGATTCCTCCATTGAACCTGTATTCTTGACAGTTGGCGGCAGTTCACTGGTAGGTTCTGTTTGCACCCAAATTGCCGTGGATGATTCCTCCATCTCAGAGGCGGTTGGATTAGTGACGGTGGGTAGGGGTTGCTGTTGCTGGGTAGGAAGCACTGCCATTGGTTCAGACAACCTTTGGTTGAATGGTACAGGCTCCGCAAGTGCTGTGGGTATGCTCCCCAGTGCCTCCAAAGCTTGCGCTGCTGTTGGGTAGCGGGCACGGAAGTCATAGCGCACCATGCAGTCAAGAAACGCTGCAAGTTCTGGACTAACTTGTGGGGCATGATGCCGCCAGTTAATCTCTCCCGTTTGAGGGTCTTCGGTCAAGTGTCTGGGGTGAATTGTGGTCAAAGCTTGGATAGCAACCATGCCCACGGCGTAGAGGTCGCTACTAAAGCGGGGATTTCCGCCCAACTGTTCTTTGGGTGTATAGCCCTGAGTGCCAATTGAAATTGTCCTCGTTTCCCCAGTCTGGTAATCGACAACCTGCGTGCTGACTTGCTTAACCGCCCCAAAGTCAATCAGCACAATTTTGCCATCCTGACGGCGACGAATCAGGTTAGAGGGCTTGATATCACGGTGGATAACATCCTGCTCATGGACAAACGCCAAAACTTCCAGCACATCTCGCAATACAGGAATTAACTGAGTTTCTGACCAAGGCTGTCCCTCCTTTAGCTCCTGATTTAGTGCCTCTCCTTCAATTAATTCCTGGGCAAGATAGAACTCCTGATTATCTTCAAAGTGTGCTAGCAAGCGAGGAATCTGATCGTGGTTGCCCAACTTGTAGAGGACTCTTGCTTCTAGATCGAATAGGCGTCTTGCCATTTCCAACGTTTTGGGGTCACTTTGCTGAGGTTTGAGCTGTTTGACCACACATAGAGGATGATCCGGCAAGTGTAAGTCTTCTGCCAGAAAGGTTTGACCAAATCCACCTACCCCTAGTTCGCTGATAATTTTGTAGTGTCCGCCTAGAGGTTGGTCTGGGTTTGTTTGTTTCAATAATCCTTTCATAATAGACTTTTTCTACTCTCAGCTCTTCAAAATCAAGATAGTAAAGCGTTTTCAGCTATCAGTTAGGCTCAGTTATATACACACCAGCTTAGCGCTGGAATATTTAATTTTATAGTTTGATGCAAACCCTATTGTTAGTTTCCTCTTACCAAGAAGAGCTGAGATATTATTAAGGTTTTACCGTGACCGGGGTACCCATTTTTACCTGTGCGTATAGCGCAACGACATCTCGATTGTGCATCCGGATGCAGCCGTGGGAAACGGCCTGTCCTACTAACTCTTCTTCAGGGGTGCCATGAAAACCGATAGAGTCGCGTCCGTCTGTCCAAAAACTTATCCATCTTTCTCCTAAGGGATTTTTTTGTCCTTCCAGAATGACTTCACCTGTCCAAGGATGTTCCCAAACAGGGTTAGGTTGCATATCTATCACTTTATAGTTACCTGTAGGAGTTTCCCAACCTGCCTTGCCAACAGCAATCGGGTAACTCACTTTCAGCTGCTTGTTTTGATAGACATAGACACGGCGATCGCTTAACTTAATGACCAAATGAATGCCGTCAGATAGACTTTTTGAATCTATCCCTTCAGACAGATGCTTAACTGACGATTCTCTGAAAATAGACAATCTTAGTTTCTCAAAAGACCAGAAGCTCTGAGATGGATGTTGGCTAGTTATCCCTCTACCTTCTGGGATAGTAGGTATGGTTGCTTGCTGCTGACGAATCAGTAAAAGAACCATTGCACTCAAGCCAAGTAATATGACGCCTTTTAGTTGAGATTGAGCTTTCAGCATTCCTAAGATTTTTGACGGCAAAGTATTTAGACCAACGAGAGAACTATAGCTGAAAACACCTTATGTTTCAGCTCTGTATTTAGTTGTTCCGGACAGTTCATTTTTTAAGGAATCCTATTAACCTAATAAGAGAGTATCGCTCTTAGATTATAAAGGAATATTAAAATACTTTTTTTCAGAGAAAGACTTGCCAAATCAAAATCTTGTTGTTAGGTTGGTGTCTGATTTTCAAATTTTAAGAGTGAGGAGAACGTGAAACTTCAAACCCGTAAAGTATTCACAGGAATAATGGCGTCAATGTTGATGTCGGCAGTATCAGTGTGTCCGGCAATGGCATTCAGTGTGGGCATTCCCAAGTCACCCCCACTGTTACTGAGTCAAGCAACACAGGCAGGAGAACTTGCCGGGGTTATTAATAGTATTGACGGGGAAACAGTAGAGTTTGCACAGTCTAACGGTTCAACCCGAAACATCACAATTCGTCAGCGAGATATCAATCGATTAAACCTGACAGCGGGAACGCGGATTGCTGTAAGACTAAACGCTCAGGGTGTGGCAATTTCAGTCAGGGTGATTAAGCCAGTCAGAGCGCGTTGGTAATATCTACAAGGGTGCATCTCGTTTTCGTAAATCCTAGTGTGGGCATCTTGTTCACTCATTACCCACAACTGAGCAATTAGTAGATAAGTATAGTGGGAATTCTTGGTTTAAGTAATTAGCCATTATTAGCATTTTTTCTATATTTAATCCTAGATAATTTTCAGGTTTAATAGAAGTAAAATTTACAAATTAAAGCGATTATCGATTGCATACACTACACCGTAAGGGCAAGGGTATTATCCATTTATGAAGATTCACTTAATAGCCTTTGCAGACCAGCGAAAGTTTGTGTAGCCCCAGTCTTTTAGACTGAGGGTAAATAAAGTGCACTCGTCACGCGAGAATTGGTATCAATTCCCCCAACTCTTAACGACCGATTTTGCGCCGAGCTTGTTGGCGTAGATTATTGGCGTTTGGGTGATTGGGGTCGAGTTTGAGGGCTTTTTCTATGGAAGCGATCGCCTGATCGTAGCGCTTGAGAGTCCACAAAGCATTGCCTCGGTTTGCCCAGGCATCAGGCCAATCTGGCTTGAGTTGAGTGGCTTTGTCCAAAGCAGTAAACGCCTGATCTGGACGATTCAAATTTAGGAGTGCTACTCCCTTGTTGTTCCAGGCCTCTGCATAGTTGGGGTTAACTTTCAGTGCTTGGTCATAGAGTGCGATCGCCTGTTCGTAGTTTTTTTGCTGCTCAAGGGCGGAGCCTTTGCTCCACAGGGCTTCTGCGTAGTTAGGGTTCAGGGCAAGCGCTTGATCGCACTGGGCGATCGCTTCTGCCATCTTTCCCATGGAGTTCAGACTGTAGCACAGTCCCCAATGAGCGGTTGCCTGATTTGGCTTGAGGGCGAGCGCTTTTTCATAGTTGGCGATCGCGTCCTGGTAATTTTCGGCTTTCCTCAAGCTATCAGCTTGACTCAAAAGTTCAGCCGCCTGCTTTTCTGGATCGGCAGTTGCAGCAGGACTTGTAGCAGGAACACTATTACTGGAAACAGTTTGAGGAGCAGTTTGGGGAGATAGGAGAGCCTTGACACCCCAGAACATTGCACCTAGAGCGACTAAAGCAGCAACAATCTGCCAAGGCTTAATACCGTATTTCTCAATGAATCCTGGTAAGCTCACCATTGGCACAGAAGCTTCTGAAGCCCGGATAGACTGACTTCCGGCAACGGCAACTGTAGGAACCGAGCTTTTAGCCGCGGATTCGGGAGTGGGTGGAGTTGAAGGGTTAGGGTTAGAAGCTAGTTCCCTCACTGGCATCGTCTGCCCGGTCGCCGTGGGCGGGGATTGCTGTTCCGGTGGCTGTTGAGCTGGTGGAACTGGAGGATGATTCTTGGGTGCTGGCTCGATAATGGGCATCGTCTGCCCTGTCGCTGTGGGCGGAGATTGCTGTTGTTGGATAGGAGCAACTGCCGAGGCATTTGGCAATGGCTCAGGAGGGGGTACCGACACCAACAGTTCTGCGGGTAGACCCCGCAGTGCCTCCAAGGCGTCCCCTGCCATCACATAGCGAGCGCGAAAGTCATAGCTCACCATCTTGTCAAGGATAGCGGCAAATTCAGAACTGACTTGCTTAGCGCGATCGCACCAGACAATTTCACCCGTCTGAGGATCTTCGGGGAGGAACCTAGGATGAGTTCCAGTTAACGCTTGGATACCAATGATGCCAACGGCGTAGACATCGCTACTAAATCGGGGATTCCCACCCAACTGTTCCTTGGGCATGTAACCTTGAGTCCCAATCGAAATCGTCATGTTCGTCCTGCCCGTTTTGGGGTTGAGCATCTGGGTGCTGACTTGCTTAACTGCACCAAAATCAATCAGGACAATTCTGCCGTCCCGTCGGCGGCGAATCAGATTGGAAGGTTTGATGTCACGGTGGATAACTTGCTGCTGATGGACAAACGCCAGGACGTACAAGATATCTTGCAATAAGGCAATTACCTTACCCTCTGACCAAGGCTGACCCGATACAAATTCCTCCGTCAGCGGTTCACCTTCGATTAATTCCTGAGCAAGATAAAACTCCTGACTCTCTTCAAAGTGAGCCAGTAGGCGAGGGATTTGGTCATGAATGCCCAGATGGTAGAGGACTTGAGCCTCCGTGTCGAACAGGCGTCTTGCCGTTTGTAGACTTTCGGCGTCACTCACCTGAGGCTTGAGCTGTTTGACCACACATCGAGGTTGACCCGGCAAGTGCATGTCATGTGCCAGAAAGGTTTGACCAAACCCGCCTGCTGCCAGCTGACTGATAACTTTGTAGCGTCCACCCAGGGGTTTATCTGGGTTTGTCTGTTGAAAGAGACGTAAAAGATTCATGCCGATTGGGTGTATCTCAAATTACCAAAGACCATAGCCTAAGCAAGCCTGTAAACCTCGTTCCCTGATGACAACAAGGAATACATTAGCCAAATCGAGATGCACCCAATTTCCCTGACGAACTCTTATCTCCGAACAATTGCTATTTTACTTACCAAACTGTTTAAGTATGCTATTTTATGATTCGGACAAGATTGGAATGCCGTAAATAAATGGACAGTATTAGCTAGAAGCCGCGCCTCCTCTAGCACTCAGACGGCAAGCATGGTGTATTTTACTGTAGCAGGCGTATATAATCAAGCTACTAAATAGGGTCGCAGCTATCCGGACTTCTTTACCCAGTATATTGAATACCGAAAAAACTCCCAATGCCGTGAGGTCTGACCAAAAAAGGATGAAGGATGAAGGATAAAAATTCTTGTACTCATCCCTCCTGCTATCATTCCTCCCGCATTCCAATTGACTAACCGTTGTAGCTGCGGTTAACGGCTACATTGGGGAAAACGGTATCGAGAATACAAGCAGTCCTGACCAACTTGAATTTCCACTGAAGAATCAAGCTGAAAATTGGATTATTTCTGCTGAACTTATGTACGTTCAATTAATTTGGGAAGACCCAGAGACTGGCGAGTTACAACAACCGCTGTTGAGTGCACCCATCGCGATTGGTCGCGAAACTGAGCAGATGCCGGAGCAGTTGCAAGGACAGAAGGTGACGCCTTTAGAGTTAGCGAGTAAGGAAATTTCTCGATATCACGCCCTCATTACGGTGGCGAATCAACAGATTTATATTACCGACCAAAGTAGCAACGGGACGTTTCTCAATGGACAACCGCTTCGCCCAGGAATTCAGCCGTTGTCGAGCAAGGATACTTTAAGAATTGGGCCCTACAAAATGACAGCCAACTTAATTCAGGAAGGTGACCTCAACGCTACTGAACAGAATCGCGATCGCACAAATTTATCTGGACAAGCCAACCCTGCACAAAAGAATATGATGATGGTTTGGGCAATTGGTCTAGTGGTACTGCTGTTGATGGGTGTCGGCGCTTGGTTGTTGGTGAGTTCGTTGCTGGAACGTTCCCGTCCCCGCGTTCCTGAATCGCCAGCACCCCAGAGTACCCTACCGTTACTGAGTCCTGTAGCAACACTTTCAACAGTCAGTGAACAGTAATCAGTTTTGCAGAATCTGGACGGGCTTTTCGGCCCATCCCACAATAAACAAGCTCAACACCAACGAACTCGTTAAATGCAAGGGCAGTTTATTAGCTGCATCATGTACAAAGTTGTCTTGATTTTTTCAAAAATGTATTGACAATTTTGCCAAATCATGAGATCGACCGATGAATTAAAAAGTAAATTCATCGAATGATTCCTTAAGGGTGCAACTCAAAATGCCAAATAAACCTTTCAAAATGTTTGAACAATGGCTTCCCCCCAGCAAACATCCTTCCCTAGCTTCCTGGTGCCTCTTCAAGCAATAACTCGATGGTTTTGGCGTAGGCATCGAGAAGCGACGAAGCCACCAGCCAAGGTGCAGGACTTACGCATTCGCCCCCCTAGGACGTGTTTTCACACTACTCCGTCAAAGCCAGATCCCCCTAAACCCCCCTTAAAAAGTTCATCTGTGGGGAAAATCCAAAATCCAAAATCCAAAATCCAAAATCGAGTAAGTCGAGTCCAGCGCCGTTGGGCAATGGTGTTGCTCGGCGTACTCACGCTACTGCTGACTTGGGTGCCAGTGCCGAGTTCAGCACAAACTCCCTCACCAACTCCCTCAGTGAACAATACGGCAGAGGCTCCTGTGGTGGTAGATGGTCAGGTCTTATTTAATGTGAAAAATGTAGGCAACTTTACCGCCGCTGAGCGTGCCCAAAGCATCAACAAAGCTCTTGAAGAAGAGGTACTTTCCAAGAGGGCGGTAGAGCTTGAAGTTGTCCCAGAAGGGGAAAAGTTAAATATTCGCTCTCGGACGAGCGATCGCGTTCTCGTCACGATGACAGAGGCAGATGTCATTCCAGGCAATGAAAAGCTCAAACAAGCTGCCCAATGGCAACGCTCAATCAAAACTGCCCTGCAACAAAGCAAGCTGGAGCGTACTTCAAGCTATTACCGTCAGGCGCTGCTGTTTAGTATAGGGGTACTGCTGGGGGCGATCGCTATTCACGTCGGTCTACATTTCCTGGGAAAATTCGCCTCCCGTCAACTGACACGCTGGCTAGGTGACCCCAGGTTCACCCTCAATCCTCAGGCGCGATCGGCAAAGTTATTTTTGCAGCTATCCTTTCTAGGCTTGCAGGTTGGTCTATGGATAGCTGTTGCCTTCTATGTCACAGATATCTTGCCCGATGCTCGGAGTTGGCGCTATAAGCTGCTCAAATTACTCACTTCCCCGGTTTTAACCCTGGGTGAGGTTAACTATTCTGCCCTGCAAGTGCTGCAACTTATAGCCTTGACAGTGGGGCTGTGGTTTGGTGTCAGTGCTCTCACACGCTTATTCAAATCCTCTGTCTTGGTAAGAACTGGTGCCGATTCAGGAGTGCAGGACGTTATTGCAGTCCTAACGCAGTACATTCTTGCCTTTCTGGGGATGATTGTCCTACTGCAAAGCTCAGGACTAGATTTGCGCTCTCTGGCAATTTTCGCCAGTGTTGTGGGTGTTGGGATTGGTTTTGGCACCCAGAATATCGCCAACAACTTGATCAGCGGTTTAATCCTCACCCTAGAGCGACCCATTAAGGTGGGGGATTTTGTCAAGGTGGGAGAACAGATGGGAATAGTCAAACGCATTGGAGCACGCAGCACCGTGATTCAAACCCTTGACCAGGTATCAATTCTTGTACCCAACTCCCGCTTTTTGGAGAGCGACGTAATCAACTGGAGTTACGGCGATCCGGTGTCCGGCCTAAAGATTCCCGTGGGGGTGGCTTATGGCTCGAATATTCAGCAAGTCCAAGCCGCACTGCTCGAAGCGGCAAGGAGTCACCCAGAGGTGCTGGTTAGACCACAACCTCAGGTTTGGTTTATGGGACTGGGTGCAAGCTCCCTCGACTTTGAGCTGCGAGTCTGGGTTGGAGAACCCAAGAAACAGTTTCGCATCAAGAGTGACCTCTACTACCGAATTGAAGCAAGTTTACGCCGTTATAACATCGAAGTACCGTTTCCCCAGCATGACTTAAATTTGCGATCGCCTCACCTAGAAGAATTCATGACCAATTGGCTCCAGCAGCACACACCGATATCTTCAGTCAGTCAAGAGATTCCGGCAGAACGTCTCTACTCTCCAAATGGGGATAAACAAGGCGAACTTTTACAGGAACCTCCAGCTTTAACGTCTGGAGTACCCATGTCTGAGCGGACATTAGCCACAGCTCCTGACGGGGAGAAACTAGCAGCAATAGACATGGAGGCATTGGTCAAGGCAATGCGGGAACCGGGAGGTTTGGAAATCAAAGACCGACGCTATCGCCTGAATCTCTATCCCTGCTGTTTTGTTGGCTCACAAGCAGTTGAATGGCTGATGCGGACGCAAAACTGTACAAGGGAAGAAGCGCTCAACATAGGACAACTCCTGGTAGAGCGAGGCATTATCCATGATGTCACCGATGAACATCCCTTCCGGGATGATTTCTTCTTTTACCGTTTTTATAGTGATGAACAGGGTATTAGCACTTAGTTGTTGGTTGTTTGTTGTTTGTTGTTTGTCAAAGATACAAATAACCAACAACCAACAACCAATAACCAACAACCAATAACCAACAACCAACAACCAACAACAAATAACACAAAATCCCCCGACTTTCAGGCGAGGGATTCGTTAACGTTTTTTAGCAGTATTAATGCTTCTATGAACTGGGCACTTGCTCCTGATTAACTTGTGGCTGACAATCAAAGATCACTTCAAATGAGGCATTGGGAATCTGTTGGCGCAAAAACTGCAAGTGACCCTCGGCATCTAACCGATGGCGAAACCGAGTAATGATAGTCCGTTCCATGTTGGGCAAAAGACGGACGATCACCCAAGGGGTCAGACGTTCTTTGTAAGTCATATAAATGGCGTTAGGTAGGACAAATCCTGGTGAAATACTAACAGAACAGACGAACCTTTACGAAGGTACCATAACTTCGGGCATTACAGGTATTTGCCTGTTAGTTAGGTTGGTGAAACAACTAAAATAATCGATTGTTCAAAGCGATTGTAACAATCGATAATCATAGTATGTCAAATAGAAGATCAAGTCAACAACCACAGGAAAGTGATTCTCCCTTGAGAACACTGCGCGAACAGGCCTCCTTAACTCAGGAACAATTATCGGTAGGGTTAGGTGTATCTACGTCCACGCTGAGACGTTGGGAAAATGGGGATGTTGAACCAGCTATGACTCGCGAACAGTGGGAAACATTTTGTACTTTAGTTGGCATTCCTTTCGAGGAATTACCAAAAAAGCTGAATTTGCGATCGCAATAACCTCTAGAAGTGTATCAGGTGATGAAAGTGATGCATCCGTTGGAAAAAAGCGATCGCACTATACAAGCAGAGGACTTTCCAACAACTGAGAACTCTCAAGCTTCGTGAAAACCGACACCATTTTCTATCGCCTCTTTCAGTCCTTCCCCAGCATCTTCTTTGAACTCATCAACCAATCCCCTGAAGCTGCTAACACCTATCAATTCTCCTCCGTTGAAGTCAAACAACTTTCCTTTCGCATTGATGGTGTATTTCTCCCTACAAACAATACGCCATCACTCCCCATCTATTTTGTTGAAGTTCAGTTTCAAGCCGACTCAAATTTTTACTCTCGGTTGTTTGCAGAAATCTTTTTATACCTGCGTCAGAATAAACCAACTAACGACTGGCGTTCAGTAGTTCTTTATCCCACTCAAGAGATAGACACAGCAGATATCAAACATTACCGCGAGTTCTTTGCTAGTCAGCGCGTCCGTCGCGTCTATTTGGATGAATTAGACTCAACCCCAGGGCAGTCAATTGGCCTTGCCATCCTTAAATTAGTAATAGAACCAGAAGAAACGGCTGGGATAACAGCTAGGGAGTTGATAGCCCAAGTCAGGCAGGAAACAACAGATGAAGCAACCCAGGAAGAATTCCTACAATTGATAGAAACGATTATTGTCTATAAATTTACCGATAAAAGCCGAGAGGAGATAGCGCAAATGTTGGGATTAAGCGACCTAAAACAAACCAGAGTGTATCAGGAAGCCTTGGAAGAAGGCAGGATAGAAGGCAGGATAGAAGGCACGATAGAAGGCAAGTTAAAAGCAGTACCTCCTATGTTGAGGTTAGGAGCGAGTTTGGAGCAGATAGCAGAGGCACTTGAGTTGCAAATCGAGCAAGTGAGACACAAAGCCGTGTCCCACTTACTGGCATCAGGCACGACTGTGGAGCAAGTGGCACAAGCGTTGGATTTGGAAGTCGAAACAGTCAGACAGATAGAGGCATCCAACAATCAAAATGATGAACTCATTGGAGAAGGATGATTCGCGACACTCTTGCAGGAGCAACGCTTCACGGACTTATTCGAGCAAAAGGCGATCGCATCCAGCACAAAAAAACCGATTATCTCCCTTAATCAGGGTGCGCCGGGACGCACCCTCCTGTCTTTTTAGCGTGTAATCACTTCCGCCTCAAGGATGGAGACAGGATCGAGAGCATCTGGAGTCTCGTAGAACAAGTAATGCCACCCGACAATTGTGGGGTCGGCTTTTCCAGCTGCACTTAACGGACTGATGTAGTGACGTCCAATGATTTCGCAGAATTTTAGGACTTACGCAGAACCTCTACATGTAGGGTGGGCAGTGCCCACCTACTACTTGCAGTAGCGTTTAATTTAGCAATTTGCGTAAGTCCTGAATTTGTTGTTGTAAACAATCACCTGACCATACGGGTAACCGGGAGGTTGCCAATGGGCGGGGATTTCTGCGATGGAAAGTGTAACATCAATGCGCGTCATAATAGTAAATTAGCTCCTTACTAAGGATGTATTAGTTGGGAGTTAGAGGCGGTTAGTGTGTGTCAGCACCTAATCGCTTCGCTCTTAATTGAAGATTATAATTTTATTCCACAAAAAGCAAGTATTTAATGATAAAAATGCAGAAAATTATTTACACAAATAACTTAGATTAATTGACTAAATTTTAAAGACATAATACTATGATAGGCTATAAAACTATCTGGACAAATTGTTAATTTCATAGAAATTAATCTGTTAATTGACATCTAACTAAAAGAACCAAAATCCGTAGCTTTCAAAGTGTGAAAACTGATACCATCTTCTATCGCCTCTTTCAATCCTTCCCTAGCATCTTCTTTGAACTCATCAACCAACCCCCTGAAGCCGCGAACATCTATCAATTCTCCTCCGTTGAAGTTAAACAGCTATCTTTCCGAATTGATGGTGTATTTCTCCCAGCCAGCAATGCTCCCTCACTCCCCATCTACTTTGTTGAAGTCCAGTTTCAACCCGACTCAAAATTATACTCCCGCTTCTTTACAGAAATCTTCCTTTACCTCGATAAAACCAAACTGAGAAACAATTGGCGCGGAGTAGTTGTTTATCCAACTCGCAGCATAGATACAGGAGAAACAGAGCGGTATACCGAATTACTCAATTCTCAAAGAGTTAGACGTATCTATCTAGATGAGTTAGGCACAACTCCACAACCATCTATCGGCATTGGAACTGTCCAATTAGTAGTAGAGCCAGAGGAAACTGCTGGGACAAAAGCTAGGGCGTTGATAGACCAAGCCAGACTTGAAATAGCTGATGAAGCCGCTCAGCAGGAACTCATACAATTGATAGAAAGGATAATTTCTTATAAATTTCCCCAGAAAAGTCGAGAGGAGATAGCGCAAATGTTGGGATTAAGTGATTTCAGGCAAACAAGAGTGTATCAGGAAACCGCACAAGAGGCCAAATTAGAAACAGTTCCCTTTATGTTGACATTAGGGGCGAGTGTGGAGCAGATAGCAGAGGGGATAGGTTTAGATGTCGAGTTAGTAAGGCAGGCGGCAGTGTCCCATCTGTTGGCATCAGAAATGAGTGTGGAGCAAGTGGCAGAGGCGTTAGGTTTAGATGTAGAGATAGTGAGGCAGATAGCTTCTGACAATCTGCTGAGTGAAGAAACAGCCCAAGAGTCTGATACCACCAACTGAACCTTGGTGAAAAATTGAGGCTCGCATCCTCACCCCCATAACCCTCAAGTCCAGTTTCCGCAGCGTCACATGAACGTGCGGTCATTTGTCTACAACCTTGAGTTCATAAAAATTCCAGACTACTCCCCCTAGGGCTGAGTATTTCACATTTTGGATGCGATCGCGTACTGCCGACATTGACAGCGCATTCACTAGGTAAATCATCGGCAAATACTCTTGTGTAATACGTTGCGTTTCAGCATAAATCGCTTTACGCTTTGCTTCATCCACCTCTCTTGCCCCTTCAATGTAGAGACGACCAATTTGTGCCTCCCAATCAGCAACCTCTCGACCTTCAATCGGTGGTTGTCCTTGTTGAGGTTTCTGATTGAAGCTGTGCATTCCTCCATCCGGAGACCAGACATTAGCGCCATCATTTGGTTCTACACCGCCAGTAAAACCTAAGAGATAACATTCCCAATCGAGAGTGTTGGAAAGCTTATCAACAAGCGTATTAAATGCAATGGGATTGAAATCAACTTGAATGCCAATTTTGCTTAAATCTTGCTTAATTTGTGAGCCTATTCCCACACGAGTTTTATTCTCAGCATTGGTCAACATCGTGAATCGTACTTGATTTCCGTCAGTGTCGAGTAGCTGTCCTCTAGAGTTATATTTGAAGCCTGCTTTTTTGAGTAATTCTTTTGAGCGTTCAGGATTATATTCGTAGACTTTTAAACCTTCTTTAGCAGAAATATAGTAAGGACTTTGTACCGAAATTGGGGAGTTTTGTAATTCCCCCAAACCTTGAAGAAAGTTATTGATTATACTTTGGCGATCGATGGCATAAGCAACAGCTTGTCTAAATTCCACTGAATTGAACCAGCGAGATTTGATTGGATCGACCAGTGGTCGTCCCTTTCTCCGACCTTTATTTAAGTTGAAAGAAATAAAATTCGTTCCCGGTCTTGCCTCTGCTGTGTGAATCTTAAAGTTTCCCCGTTTTTCTTCTTGCTTCAAGAGTGCAAAATACTCCGTAGGCATTCGCCCCCAACCGTCAGTAACATCTAAACCTCCAGAGCGAAATTCAAGTAAAGCAGTTTCTGTTGATTCAATAATTTGCCAGACAATGCGCTCAATATAAGGCTGAGGTTTTCCTTGAGCATCTTTGCGCCAGTAGTAAGGATTACGCTCTAAAATTAGACGTTGACCTGGTGTGTATCTGGCGATGCGATAAGCACCATTGACAACAATATTTTCAGGTTTTGTATCGGTTCCCCAAGTAGAGGCAAACTTAGGGTTACCATTGGCATCTTTAGAAATTACAGATTCGCGGAGAATGTGCTTCGGTAAGATAACAACGCCATCTTGTGGTCCAGATGTGATTCGTAAGAAAGGAGCAAAAGGCTCTGGCAAAGTAAATTCAACGCGACGCTCATCAAGTTTGCGAATCTTGGGGAAAACGCGATTAGAACCAATTTTTAGGACATCTTTTTGATCGGTGGCAATCTCTGGATTAAAAACTATGTCTTCATAAGTAAAGACAACATCATCTGCTGTTAGTGGTTTACCGTCTGACCATTTCAAGCCTTCTCGTAGAGTAAAAATATAGCGCTGGTTATTGTCAAAGCTTTGCCAAGATTCAGCTAAAGCTGGCTCAATTTTTCCGGTAAATTCGTTAGCAAAGGTTAACCCTTCAAAGGTGAAGGGAAAAATATTAGGGAACTCGCTTTTCAGGGAGTAGTTAAATGTTTTTGGGTCGCTGATGCTGTGCAGTACCAATTGTGAGACTTGAGCCGCTTTAGTTTTGAACGTTGTTGGGTTGCAGCTGGTGAGAATAAATTGACTTGTCAGTACTAGAGTCAACGTTAATACAACTGAAATCCAACGACGGAGAGTAGGAAAGACGAGAGGAATCATAGGTAGTGTCACCAGGCTTTTCATAAAAAGTGGCAAAGACCCGCGCCCATTCCTGACTGGCTTGGGAGGCTCATAAGAGTTTGCCGCGCAAGTTATAGCGCTGCGCTCTGGGCTATTTACAACAAACACCTGCAAGTATTGATTAATCAAGCATCATCTTCTGAATCTGTAAATACATCAGCGCGCACTGCTATATATCATCTCCGGTTGCATCAGTATTGCAAGATTAAAAAATTGGTAATTGATAGTACTCTTAATCCATTCCCCCTTATTTATTAATTATTATGTAAGAACGAGACCAAGGTATTTTCTATTATTTGTTGTTATTTTTTTATAAGCACAAACAACAAACAACCAACAACCAACAACTACTATGGAAACTAATCAGCTATTTTTATCTACCACTTTGACTTCATAGATGTTCCAGTTAAAGCTCCCAGGGCTAGAGAAAATAGACGTGTATTTTACACCTTGAAGAGTATTACGCACAGCGACTAAAGCCAAGGGATTGACCAAGTGAATATAAGGTAGATATTCTTGCGCGAGGCGTTGTGTTTCTGCATAAATGGCTTTGCGCTTCGCTTCGTCAAACTCCCGTGCTCCCTGGATGTAAAGCTGATCGATTTTCTTCTCCCAATCTGCAACCTCCCGTCCCTCAATTGGGGGTTGTCCTGGTTGGGGTTTCTGATTGAAGACGTGAAAGTTACCGTCTACAGACCATATATTAGAACCATCGGCTGGCTCAAGACCACCAGTAATCGCTCCGTAATAACATTCCCAATCGAGAGTGTTGGAGATTTTTTCTCCTATTACGTTGAAGTCAAGGAACTGTAAATCAACTTGAATACCTAGCTTTTTCAAATCTTGCTGCATCTGAACTGTGATTAAGGGTCTACCACCAGCAGACGCGAGCATTGTGAAGCGTACTCGATTACCTTCTGCATCCAGCAGCTGACCTTTGTTGTCGTATTTGAAGCCCGCTCCTAGTAGTAATTCCTTGGCTTTTTGGGGATTGTAATCGTAGCTTTTTAAACCTTCTTCAGGAGAAAGGTAGTAGGGACTGGGGACAGAAATTGGCGAGTTTTGGGGTTTACCTAGTCCTCTCAGGATGTTGTTGATCATGGTTTGGCGATCGATTCCGTAGGCAACGGCCTGTCGAAATGCTACTGTGTTGAACCAGCGAGATTTAATTGGATCAACTAGAGGTTTTCCGTTCCTACGACCTTTGTTGAGATTGAAGCAGATAAAAACGGTTCCACTATCTGGCCCAGCATTTTGGATGGAAAAATTACCTCGCTTTTCTTCGCGCTTGAGCAATTGAAAACTTGCAGGACCAATTTCGAGGATATCTAACCCTCCAGAGCGAAATTGGCTTAAAGCGGTCTCAGGGTTTTCCACAATTTGCCAGACAATACGCTCGATGTAAGGCTGAGGTTTGCCTTGAGCATCCTTGCGCCAGTAGTAGGGGTTGCGCCGAAATATCATACGCTGACCGGGTGAATATCTCTCCAGTTTGTAGGGACCATTGACAATAATTTTGGCAGGCTCTGTATCGGTTCCCCAAGTGGACAAAAACACTGGTCTACCATCTGGTCTATTGGTTTCTACAGCTTTTCGTAAGGCGTGTTCTGGTAAGATTGCCACCCCTGCTGCAATGCTTCTGATGAAGGGAGAAAACGGTTCTGGCAACGTGAATTCTATGCGGCGGTTATCGAGTTTGCGAACTTTCGGAAAAGCCTTACTTACACCTATTTTGAGACCGTCTTGGGTGTAGGTGGGAATGCGTTTGTTCATGAAGATGTCATTGAAAGTAAAAACGACATCATCTGCTGTTAAAGGTTGACCATCAGACCACTTCAACCCTTCTCGCAAGGTAAAGATAAACCGCAGCTTGTCTGGAGAGATTTCCCAGGACTCGGCCAAAGCTGTCTCAACGTTCCCAGTCGCGCCGTTGACCGTTGCTAGTGCCTCGTAAGTGAAACTAAAAATATTGGGAGACGATTGGCTGAGAGCGTTGTTAAAGGTTTGAGGGTCGGTGGTTGTAATGATCGCCAGTTGAGGTACTTGTGCGGCTTGGGTTTGAAAGTGGGAGGGATTGCAGCTAGTCAGTGCGATCGCCACAATAAACCCCAGCAAAACCAGAAACCAGCGACGGATAGGACTGTTCGAGAAGAGGGCAGAAATCATAACCATTGATGCCACGGAGCTTCTTCTCATGATAGTCTTCAGCGGCTGCGGTCTATGATGACCTACTTATCGGTAACTTTCAGTTCATAAATGTTCCAGAAGGTGCCTTGCAAGGCAGAGAATTTTACGCCTTTGATGCGATCGCGCACAGCCGCCATAGAAAGAGGGTTGAACAGGTAAATATAAGGTAAGTATTCTTGCGAGATGCGCTGCGTTTCCGCATAAATAGCTTTGCGCTTAGCCTCATCAAATTCCTGTGCCCCTTGAATGTAGAGACTGGCTATTTCTTGCTCCCAGTCGTAAACCTCCCGACCCGTTATCGGTGCTTGTCCTGGCTGGGAAGCTAGATTGAAGGTATGTAAGTTTCCTTCCGGAAGCCAGACATTAGCACCCTGATTTGGCTCCATTCCTCCTGTCAAGGCTCCTAAGTAACAATCCCATTGCTTGGAATTGTAGAGTTTATCGGTGAGGACGCTGAAGGCAAGGGGCTGAAGATCGAGTTTAATGCCGATTTTACTTAGGTCTTGCTGTATCTGAGAAGCGATCGCATCAACGTTTCCACCACCAGTCGGCATTAACATGGTGAAGCGTACTTGATTGCCGCCAGCATCAAGCAATTGGCTTTTCTGGTTATATTTAAACCCTGCTCCTAATAGTAATTCCTTAGCTCGTGTTGGATTGTACTCATAAACTTTTAAACCTTCTTTTGGAGAAAGATAGTAAGGGGTTTGTACATCAATGGGCGAATTTTGCAGTTCACCGAGACCACGCAAGAGATTATTAATCATTGCTTGGCGATTAAGCGCATGGGCAACTGCTTGTCTAAATGCCACTGTAGTGAACCAGCGAGATTTAATTGGATCGACCAAAGGGCGTCCTTTTAATTGACCTTTATTGAGGTTAAAGGAAATAAATCTTGTACCAAATGCTGGCCCACCGTTGTAGATGGTAAATTTACCTCGCTTCTCTTCTTGCTTGAGCAGAGAGAAATTTCCAGCCGAGGCACCAACGGCATCTAACCCCCCAGATCGAAATTGAATTAAGGATGTTTCAACATTCTCAACCAGTTGCCAGATGTATCGCTGAATATAAGGTTGTGGATTGCCTTGTGCATCCTTTCTCCAGTAATAAGGGTTACGCTCAAATACCACACGTTGACCAGCGTCATATCTCGCTATTCTGTAAGGCCCATTAACAATAATTTTGGCTGGGTCTGTATCAGTTCCCCAGGTGGACATAAATCGAGGCTTGCCTTCTGAATCTTTAGATCTCACCGATTCAGCTAGGACATGCTTGGGTAAAATTGCTACGGCATCTGTTGGTGCGGCAGTGGTGGCGAGAAAAGGGTAAAAAGGTTCTGGTAGAATGAATTCAACTCGGCGGTTATCAATTTTGCGAAGTTTGGGATAAGCCCCGCTTTTTCCGATTGTTAAATAGTCTTTAAACTGGTTAGGAATTTGTTTATTAAATACTAATTCGTCATAAGTGAAGATAACATCATCTGTCGTGAGAGGTTGACCATCTGACCACTTTAAGCCCTCTCGCAGGGTAAAAACGACTCGCAATTTATCATCAGAAATTTGCCAAGATTCAGCGAGTTCTGGCTCAATTTTTCCAGCACCATTCAAGGTAGTTAATCCCTTGAAAGTAAGACCAAAAACGTTCGGTACCTCTTGGCTCAGGATATAGTTAAAGGTTTTTGGATCGGTTGGAACACTAAGTATTAATTGGGGAACTTGAGCGGCCTGAGTTCTAAATTGAGTTGGGTTGCAGCTGGTGAGTGCGATCGCACAGAGCAAAGTTAGCATTGCAGCCAGCCAACGACGCCAACTTCCAGGAATGAGTGCAAAGAGTCTCATGATTTTCACTGACAAGTAAAATACTTCAGGACTTACGCATGGATACCACATATAGTAGGGGTGAACGGCCGTTCACCCCTACATATGGCGGTTCAAACGAAAATTTGCGTAAGTCCTATACTTATTAAATAAAGGTGCTTGTACCCAAAGTTTTTTCATCCCTCATCCCTCATCCCTCATCCCTCATCCCTCATCCCTCATCCTAATATTGGTCACAATGGTATAACTAACAGCGATCGCTCCTTTTATTTATGGACAAGTCGTCAAAGGATTAGGACACTGAGCATCTGGTGCAATCCACCCTTTTAACCCTTCATATTCAACAAGCGCCCATGACTGAGTGCAACTTAAAAGCTTAGCGCTCCTCCCAGGTGGGATGCGACCAACTGCCGAGCTTTCAGTGCTGGCACTAGGATAAACTGAGACACCCTCAGAGCCATAGCCACGAGTACTCGTACCCAACAGCTGAGAGTAAACCCAGCCAGTTCCTTGAAATACTGTTTTCTCTGGGCTTTCTGCTTTGGTCAGCTGTACCCAATCTCCTTGTGAAGCACTCAAATTAACAATTACACCAATAGTGTTAGTCGGCAAGTTCCCGATAATTTTGTATCGCTCACCTGGCCCTGAGCGCACATTTAAGCCTTTTGGATCTTTATCAATAACATAGGCGCTAATCTGACAAGTTTGCTGACGATCAGATGGACGATTCTGCATCTTTGCCACCGGATTCTTGCCTGGAGAAGATGAAGATGATTTACCCTCTGACTTATTGGACGATTGTGCTGTTTTAGCACTGGTTGAGGCTAATGTGTCAGTAGAAGTTCTAGTTGAGGAAGCTTCCCCTGTCTGAGACGTTGAGGTCAAGTCTGAATTCTGGCAACTAGCGGCGAGGCTTCCCCACAGCGCGATCGAGACCAGTATCTTTCTCATCCCAATACCCTATCTAATAAAGATTTAGTTAATAAGCTTTAAACCCTACTATAAAAAAAAAATAGGAGGCTTACTGATGTGTCACTTTTTGATGTGGCCTTTCTACTGCTCTCCTCTGTGATATGTAGAATCCGGAAAATTCAAAGGTATCGGTAGTCATCTCGTGAAGTTTTGGGGAAGGCTTCACTCTTATGTTTACGATGTAAAAAAATATAAATTTTGCTATATCTCTAATTTATAATTCTGTAGAGAAAAATCAGACTAATGTGGGCTCTCATCAGTTCTTATAAATATTCTCTGATGAGAGCCATAAAAAAGAACGGTCTAAAGGCGATCGCGCTTCATCAAAAGTTCATAAAAAACCTAGTAATCGTAAAGACTAGGTAAATTGCTTCTCTATCTCTTTACAAACCTCTCTTATGTATTCAGTATTATTTTTAAAGAAGCTGTAAAGCTCTTACTAACTACTTCTTTGGGTAGATATCCAAGAAGTTGGTTAAAAGAGAGAATTACCGCAATAAATCTAATACAGCAATTACGCAATTTAGATACCCAAACACTAGTTGTAGAGTTTAAAGTCTAGTTGTTAACTCTACTTTTCAAAATCCAGTGTACGTCCTGTATTAGATCGCCAAAATCCTGACTATTTATAAGGTCACATTTGTGAAGCATCTATCATATGGTCTGAACTGGGCTATCCTTTTTTTTAACAATTTTCGGTTAGGTGTTTGGTGTTCATTTTTTCGCTTAAATTGGCTCAACTCAGTTGCCGCTTATACGCCCTATCATATCGGCAACATCATCAGAGTATCTTTGTTAATTGAAAGAAAACCTCAAGGATTGACAGCTATATATTCAAAATCGACAGTTGCTGGTAAGCCAACAATTCTCCTGGTAAATTTTTAGGTGGTTTCTTTGCCGTCGTGTGCGTAGAGAGTGTTTTCAGGACTCTTGCTGGAAATCCACAAAAATTACTCTTCTACCCCTAAAAATACCAAAGGTACACAGAATTCAAATCTGAAAAGCTTACACAGAAAGTTTTTCAGGCGCTTTGTTACAACACAATGCCTGCAATCAATAGTGAAGTTGAAGTATGACCATAGCATTAAAGCCTCAAGAGGGAACAATCAAGCGTTCAAAGCCTATAGCACGCTTGCCTTTACCAAACTTACTCAATCGATTTATTCTGTTTGGAGCAGGAGCAGGACTACTAACATGGGGGCTTGCACTGACTGCAAGTCGGCTAACTTTAGTAACAGCAACCAAAGCCTTTGTTAACGGCAAAATTGTTACAGTTACCTCGCCAGTTAGCGGTCAAGTTCAAACCAAGACAAGGCTGGATTCAGGAATGATAGTCACTCCTAAAGAACCGCTGCTAAGAGTAAACGAGCCTTTATCTAAAACTGAGTGGTTGCAGAGCATTAAGTTTGACTTACTGTCTGAACAAGCTAAGTTAGAGTCGATTGAAGCCAAGATTAGGGAATTAGCTCAATCCGGTAAAATTGCCCAACCCCAGCGAGCTCAGCAACTAATTAATCAAAAGTCCTTTCAGACAGAAACTGCTCAAGCACAGGAATTGGTGCTTGCTCCACTCGATTCACAAACTGCACAAACTCAAGCCGACACAGCAATTCGTCTAGCCGAACAAACTATAGCTCAAGCTCAGATTGACTTAAAAACAGCACAAAGTCAGGCACAGCTTGCTCAATCTAAGTACGAAAAGCTGCGAAATCTTGGTGATAAAGGAGCTGTTTCTGCTTTTTCTGTCAAGGAAGTCTACAACAATTGGCAAGTCAGTCAAAACCAAGTGGAAGCGGCTAAAGTCAAGCTGGAAACGGCGAAAATACAACAGACACAACAAGAAAGGTTGAACGTACAACAAGCTCAACGGCAAAAGTTAAAGAGCAGCTCGTTGCAATCAAAGTCTATCCCAGTATCTGTTAATACGTACAATACGAAATCAGAGGAGCTAAATCCAGAACTTGCGGAACTTGAACGGCAAAGAACTCAGACTCAAGTCAGTATTGAGGCTAAGAAAAAAGCTCTCAGTAAGCTTGAAAAGGATGTTTTGGTTCCAAACAACTATCCTATTTTAGCTGGCAACAAAGGGGTACTGTGGGAAGTAATGGTACAAAATGGAGAGCAAGTTAAATCAGGACAACCATTACTGAAGCAATTAAATTGTCAGCAACTTTGGGTAGATGCCTTCGTTAATGTTGACGCCTTGAAGCGCATAACAATCGGCTCTCCTGCACAGGTAGAACTTTACAATAACAACTTAAAGCTGAATGGTTGGGTGAAAACCATTCGTTCTCCGCTGTCAGGGGAACAGAAGTTAGGGCAAGACGTAGCAGTAACTCCTCCTAATGCAGAAAAGCAACAGCTGGCCCAGGTAAGAATTGAACTTGACAATCCAAAAGAATTAACCAAAAACTATCAAGGCTCAGCACAATTCTGTCAAGTTGGACAGGTAGCCAAGGTTAATATTGAACCAGCCGATTCATTGTTGACAAACTTCCCTTTTTAGAATACCTAAAATCATGGGGGGAGAATAGATTTTGGTTGTTTGTTATGGGAGTAACTCAGGGAGTCTATGTTGAAATTATTAATTCGTCGTTCTTTGTTGGCTTCGACTTTGGGGCTTTTGGGTGGTGTAGTGCTTACTCCCAGTGCTTTTGCTCAAAGTGTGAACGTTCCTTTTAGTGGAACTGTACCGGGTGCCTGTTCGTTTAATACTCCTACCCCTGGTGCTTTAGGCATTAATGATACGTTCAGACCAACAATCCTATTAGGAGGCACATCATTAGGAGGTACGGTAGCCAAGGGAAGAGCGGGCTTTGTTCAGGTTGTTTGCAACGCTAATGCTAACGTTACGATTAGTGAACCTATTCAAACTAGCGGATTTAGATTTACTATAAAAAACAACTTCGCTAGTGCTGTTCTAACTGGAGCGAATGGAGATGTCATCACTACAACTGGGACTTCTACTCTACCAATCAGAGCTGGTACTACCAATTTTCAGGTACGTATGCAAACAGAAAGTGAGACGATCATCCCTCCAGACAATTACGAATTCTATGTAACTTTGACAATTACGCCGTAGATGTTGAAAACAACTATTAGGGTGGTAGCTCGTGTCGTTGCGCTTCCAGACAAAGTAGAAGAAGTTAAATCGGCTCTGCTCGGACTAATTGAGCCGACGCGTCAAGAAGAAGGCTGCATCGTTTACGAACTATTACAAAATCACGAAGACCCAACTGATTTTACCTTTGTTGAAGAGTGGGAGAATCAGGAATTGTTGAATGCTCATCTAGCTTCGGCACACCTCGCCCAAGCCGATGCTCAGTTGAACGGTTTAGTAGCCACTGAACCTGATATCCGTTTCTATCGGTTGGTGGCATAAAATCATCAAGTTGACCTTTGAAAGGATGAGGGATGAGGGATGATAGCGCAGCGGGACGTTAGTCCGGGATGAGGGTACAAGAACCTTTATTTATGGCTCTCCTATAGGTATGGTGATCAGACAAACTTATTAATTAAGCCGAACGCTTACTGAGTAATTCATTACCCATTACCCATTACCCATTACCCATTACCCATTACCCA
>DALYIW010000065.1:0-25625 GCA_031970155.1 Coleofasciculaceae cyanobacterium CTOTU46601
GCTAGCTTTAAGTCGGCTTGAGCTTGCTGTAGAGAGGCTTCCCCCTCCGCTCGTTTTTCCTCTCCGTTAACGCGCAGTTCCACTAAGTCTGGTGCGGCTAGGACGGCGACAGGTTGACCCGCTTTCACAGAAGCACCAGGTTCCACCAACAGCTCAACGACTTTCCCTGGAATCGGTACGGTCACTTCTACTTTTTTGCTAGGCAAGGTTTCAATCTGACCAGTGGTTTTAATCCCAACAGCCAACTGCTGGCTATGAGCTGGCTCAACTTTAATTCCCAATCGTTTGGCGGCTTGGGCATCAACTTGAATAGAACCAGTAGCTTGAGTGGCTTCGCTTCCTCCTTGAAATTCGTCTCCATGTCCGCCGTGAGCTAAAACCGCTGCGGGAGCAGTTAGTACCAAAAGGCTCAGGAGTGTAAAAGAAACACAACGGATTGGCCTAGAGAGTTGCAAATGATTAGAGTGGTGCATTATTAGGAATGTTCTGGAGTACCGAGGGAGTACAGTAACGGCAAAAGAATGACATTTGACCCAGGAATTTGCATCCTACACAGGAGGTGGCTAACTCCATTGCTCCTAAAGGTTTCACAAGTAGTGCTAATTGAGTACTTTCCTATCAGTTTTTCACAGACAAATGAAAACAGGATGAAATCACTGTCGCTTCTCCTTTTCTACTGCTTGTACCAAGCTTGTCGCCACTGCTTCATTTGGTCAATTTCTTTCTGTTGTGAAGTCAGAATTTCTTGGGCCAATTGCTTCATTTCGGGTCGCTTAGATTTATTCAGCACATCTTTAGCCATGACTAGCGCACCTTCATGATGAGGCATCATGGCATTGAGGAAGCGCAAGTCAAACTCAGCATCAGCCGCTCCTAAATCGCCCTTCATCATCATCGCCTGCATTTGTTCGGGAGACATTGCCATCATGTGACCCATTTGGGCGTGCCAAGCCATTGGCTTGTTGTCGGCTTTCGGATACCATGCTTTCCGCCACTGTTTCATCTGCTCGATCTCGCGATTCTGAGCGGCGATGATGTCTTGAGCCAGCTTTTTCATTTCGGGGCGTTGGGATTTGGAAAGTACCTCTTGAGCCATCTCAACAGCACCTTGATGGTGCGGAATCATCGCATCGAGAAACCGCAGATCGTAATCAGCATCAGCCGGCCCTAAATCCATAGACATACTATGGTTCATGCCACTGCCATGATTCATGCTGCCGCCATGCATCGTGTCCTGCTTACCACCCGCCTCTGTAGCGGGGGTACTTGGGGCTTGAGCTTGGTTCTGGGGAGCAGTAGAACCGCTTTGGGAGGTATTGGAACAGGCTGTGAGAACTCCACCCAGGGAGGCGATCGCTACAAGGGTCAATGCGAAAAAGCCAGTTCTCGCTGAAATGGGTTGCATAGGCTTTTGATTCATGCTCGGCTTACTAGGAGGTCGTTTTCTCTCATTGTCAACTCTCCAGTCAACTGGAAAGTCAAGTGAGATACTTGGCGCTTAGTCGCTAAACTGCAAGTTCTTTACAACGCAATGAAAGCACCTCTTCTGTTCTAGAATTTCACACCTAAATGAAATTAGGATGAAATTCAGGTCTGCCTTGGGTAAGAAGTTAGCTCAAAACCAACTTCATCAGTTTGTAACACGGAATACACGGTATTATTGATGCACTTCGACAAGTCGCCAAGCAATTAGAGTCTCTGTTTTCCCCTTAGCTGCTATTGGTTTGCAAGGCTCAACCGTTAACTGTTGATGCATGACTTGATAGATCGCGTTCGACAGAGTAATTGCTCCAGCTGGAGTGGCACTTTCCAGTCGTTTAGCTGTGTTGACAACATCACCAATAACGGTATAAGTACGGACATCTTTACCGCCAAACAGTCCTTCGATGACACTACCGCAATGCACCCCGCAGCCAACACCAATTCCACAACAGGCGATCGCCTGTTGTGCAGCTGCCAGCATAGACTGTGCTGCTGCAACTCCCTGCTGGGGTGTAGCATAGATAGCCATAACTTCATCGCCAGTAAAAGTGAGCCGCAGGGGGTAGTATTCAGCTGCCGCTAATTCAACATTGCGGTAATAGGAATTGAGCATTATGGCCACCTCCTCGGTTGGCTTTTGTTCGCACCAGGATGTGAAGCCGCGAATGTCTATAAACACAATTGTGCGATCGCACCGATGAAATGCCAAAGCTTCCGGATTGTTTACAGCAGTAGCAACTACATGAGAACCCAAGCCCCACTCAGCCAGATGATGCAGTAACTGGACTGTTTCTTTCAGTTTTCGGCGTTGTTTCATAAGTTCTAGAGCTTGCAAGCCCAAAAGCAAACCCACAAACCCCATGCTTAACATCAAAAACCTGTGACTGGCACTTCCTGAGAACTCTAGAATTTGTATTAAGTTGAAAGGTTGTTGCACCTCTTTAAAGTTGAGCGTGATGTAAAAGACAACAAGTATGAAAGTTCTCGCTAAGTATTCTAAGAAAACAATCCAGAGAACCATCGAAGTCGCCCAAAGGAACCTTAATTCCTGAAAGATGGCAATTATCAGAGCAAAAGCCCAGAAGATGATGTGATTAGGCTCTTGAAAAAAATTTAACCCGTTTACAGGTAAAGCTGTCAGCATGTAGACGGCTGGAGCAATCAGATTACCCCAGAAACGATGAGCATTCTTTCTTGCCAAATACCACGCTTGCAGGAGAGTAGCTCCAATAATCAGATAATGGTTGATTTGTGTAAAGTAATTCCACCATCCATGTAAGGCAATTTCTGATAAAGCCTCTAAAAACAAAAAGTGACCGCTGTTAGTCAACAGTTCACTTATAAATGAACTTTTCCCTATGCTGTTTATCCGGGATTGTAGTAAATCTTCTAGCTTCTTTTGAGGGGGTTCTGACATTCTACATTTGCCACTAAGAAATATCTTTCAGTCCCATACAGTAGAAGCACAGTAGACTATTCAGCGTCTAGGAGAACTGAAGCAAAGGAGCTGCGCTTGCTAAACCCCTGCTTTCATTCTTTGAGACGAACAAATCGGTAAGACAGTGTATGACTTGTATTACACTATCTGTATAATAGAACGATTGATAGACTATGAGCAAGTCAGATTCCGCACTAGCAGGGAATTACCTGATTACTCCTTATTCGACTCTAAACGTCGCTGCCATTCATCATCAATTTTGTCTGACCGTTCTATCTCTTGGTCAAGCAAATCGGTTTCGCTCGTATAGACTAAATTCTCTTGTGTGATGACGTTTTGAACGGCAAACTGCTGAGCGTAAGCGATTTTCTTTTGTAAGGTGGTATCTGCCGGATCGGGGACGAAAGTCCGCTCCTGCCGTTGTTGATTCCGCCGTGCAATCCTGCTATTTGTTAGCTGAATCCAGAAATAACGAATCAGTGGTACTGCCAGGAAAGCGATGCCGTAACCTAATAACACCCAATAAATTGACTGCACGAAGGCAACAAATCCACCTAATTGAGCCGCAATGGCACCCTTCAATAGAGAACCCAGAACCAAGGCTCCGATAAGGTTTATTGCACCTAGCCCGATGGATAGCATAATCTGTCCGCTAGTTGCTCGACTAAAGCGCCAAAACCGCTCCCGAAGATAAGGTCGCACTAGCTGTGACTCCCACAAGAAAGCTGTTGTCTGCAATTGCGGAAAGTGATAGATTATTTCTCCTTCCGGACTGACTTCAGGACGCCCATCAAATCGGGTTAGTACCGGGAGTATATAGTCTTCAGATTCACGCTTATCTCCTTCCCCAATATCGTCGAGATATGGCGCAATCTGTTCGGCGACAACAGCACCTCCTGAATTGCGAATGACGATGCCAATTGCTCGCCAGCGACATTCTTCTAAGTTGTGATTGGGATTGCCATTGCCAAACAGAAATGAAAAGACTGCCTCTAGGAAATTCATGTGGCTACTTTGAGAAGAGTGGGAGGCAACTTGTTCTCGTTGATAGCGCCGCTCGTAGCTTGGGTTGAATAACCAAAAGATATCCCCAATCCAGAAGCTAGGGAAGAAGAAGATGCCACCGCCTCCACTAGAATTTTCGCTGCCGCGATTCTCTGAACTATCGTTGCCGCTCGCACTCAGACTAATAAGGATGATCGCCACAAAAATCAGAACAATAGAAAGCAGCAGGAGAATCCCGAAGGAAATCCGAATTAGGTAAAATAATATGCGCCAAACCTTTTCCCACCATTCCTGCAACTGTAGCCGCAAGAACTTGTTGCGTAAAATTGAACGAAAGTTTTTGGGAAACAGGTAGGCAATCTCTCCTGACTCTGCCACCTGCAAATGTCCACCCGCATCGGAAGCCAGCGCCAGTAATCCTTGCTGTGCCAGATTAATATTCAATCCCGCAAAAGCTGCAACATCTCCAAGCGTGACGCGGTAACCCAGTTGTTCGACAGCTTTCATAATCTTGGGATCGGGAGCGACCACTAATTTAGGAGATGGACTGTACTGATCGCAATTTTTATTCATGATTTTCACCCACCTTGGTCTGACAGTGCAGGCGCTTCCACGTCCGCGATTAACTGACCTGTGCGTAACCAGACGGCTAATTCTGCTGGTGCCTGAACCTGCTCTAGATAGCGGCGCAGTTGCTCTCCCTCCAGAATTTCTCGCTGTATTAGGTGCTGAGTTACTTCCTCCAGCAAGGAACGATTAGTTTTGAGAATGTGCAAGGCGATGTGATGCGCCCCATCTACAATTGCCTTAACCTCTCGATCGATCTCTTCTGTAACCTTGGGGCTAACAGGACGACGGGGGTTTGAGAAGCCATCGAGAAATTGCTGCTGGACTTTTTCCAGGGCTATAGGTCCGAGTTCATAACTCATGCCATAAAGAGTGACCGCCCGCTCTGCTAAATCTGTTGCTTTTTGAATATCATCACTGGCTCCTGTTGAGACCTTACCCACAACAATCTCCTCAGCGGAGCGTCCCGCCAGGAGGGTGGCAATCTGACCGCGAATTTCATCTTCTGTCATCAGGAAGCGGTCTTCTTCAGGTAACTGTAAAGTGTACCCCAAAGCACCTACCCCTCTAGGAACAATAGATATTTTCTGAACCTTACCAGCTCCAGGCATCAAGGCTCCTACAATGGCATGACCCGTTTCATGGTAAGCAACAGTTCTCTTTTCCACTTCATTAAGTACGCGGGATTTTTTCTCCAAACCAGCGATAACGCGCTCAACTGCTTCATTGAAGTCAGCCATCGTTACGGCTTCTCGTTCCTGACGAGCAGCCAGAAGCGCTGCTTCATTCACCAAATTGGCTAAATCTGCACCTGTAAAACCTGGTGTGCGTGCTGCGATCGCTCCCAGGTCTACATCCGTAGCTAACTTAACCTGATGGATATGTACCTTAAGAATGGCTTCTCGTCCTTGCTTGTCCGGACGGTCAACAACCACTTGTCGATCGAAGCGACCGGGGCGACGCAGCGCAGGGTCTAAAACTTCGGGTCGATTAGTCGCTGCTAGGATAATAACTCCTGTATTAGCTTCAAAGCCATCCATCTCGGTTAAAAGCTGGTTTAGGGTCTGCTCCCGCTCGTCATTGCCACCCATTATTGGTCCTGCACCACCTCTGGATTTGCCTAAGGCATCTAATTCATCAATAAAGACAATGCAGGGAGCCTGTTTCTTAGCTTGTTGAAATAAGTCCCGAACTCGTGCGGCTCCAACGCCGACAAATAACTCAATGAACTCGGAACCAGAAATACTGAAGAAGGGAACGCCAGCTTCCCCAGCAACTGCCTTGGCTAAGAGGGTTTTGCCTGTTCCTGGTGGTCCTACCAACAACACCCCCTTGGGAATCTTGGCTCCAACACGGATATATTTTTCAGCGTTTTTCAGAAATTGGACGATTTCTTGGAGTTCCGCTTCAGCCTCATCAATTCCAGCAACATCGGCAAATTTTACCCCTGTATTCCCTTCAGAATAAATGCGAGCTTTGCTTTTACCTACAGTCAGGGCTGCTCCTCCTCCCTGTTGGGCACGACTCATCAGCCAACCCCAGATGCCAAGGAAAATTAGGGGAGGAATGACCCATCCCAGAAGGGTCGTGAAAAAGCCACTTTTATCGGGAGGGAGAGCACCAAATTCTACGTTGTTATCTTCCAAGAACTTCGGCAAGCCTTGGTCATTAGGTACAGGTGTAGTAGTGTAGAGTTTCGTTGGGCGTTGGGATGAACTATCCGATTGAGGATTTTGGGAGTTGGTTTGGGGTGTGGGTAAACTAGCCGACTGAGAGTTTTTAGTTTTGGGTAGATCTGCTTTGAGGATGTATTGAATTTGATTTGAACCGACTAATGCCTGAGCCACTTTGCCATCTTTCACATCCCTACGAAATTTGCTGTAGAGAACCTCTGTTTCTGGGGGACGCAGACCCGGAGCAACCACGGAATGAAAAAGAATCAAGAAGAAAAGTAGCATTAAAAAGCTGCCACCAAAGTGTTGAGGCTTGGGAGCATTGGGGTTTCCATCTTTTTCAACTGGCATAGTTACTCTCCGAGCTAAACGTCCCAGAAATAAACAGGGTTTCTAATGCTATTAATAATCTTCTAATCTTCAGTCCCAGAGCGGGGGAGCGTCGGTTCCTCCCACTCCTCTCCAAGAATGGGCTTCCCCGACGCGACCTCATGTGAAGAGCGAACCTAGTTACAATTTTCTGAAAAGCAAATGAAATTAAGATGAAATTTCCTCTTAGCGCCTGATTCTGAGTAATGATAGGAATCTGATTGATTGGGAAGCCCCTCCTCTCCTGGGCGTACACAGCTTCCTTTGCTTTCGACATAGTGCTGTAGACAGCAATCGGGCTTTGTTCAGGTATTTTTTTACCTCGATGAAGAAGAGACATCCGTCGTATCTGTAGTGAGGCGACCATCTTCCATGCGAATAATGCGATCGGCTATATCTAAAATGCGATTGTCGTGGGTCACAACTAAGATGGGACACTTCTGTTCCTGAGCTAAATGCTGCATCAGTTCCACCACATCCCGTCCTGACTTACTATCTAAAGCCGCTGTCGGTTCGTCAGCTAGAACTAATTTGGGATGACTGACTAGGGCACGGGCGATCGCTACCTTTTGTTTCTGCCCTCCAGAAAGATTCTCTGGGTAAGAATTGACCCGATGTTCTAACCCCACTGCCTTAAGCATGGCCTCTGCTCTAGAGCGGAATTCTTGAGCTGGAATGTCTTTGTGGAGTTCAAGAGATGTTTGCACATTTTGCCAAGCTGTTAAAAACTTTAGCAAGTTATGAGCTTGAAAAATATAGCCAATGTGGCGACGGACTTCCACCAGTTTTTCTTTCCTAGCCCCATAAAGCTCATGACCTAAAACTTTAAGACTGCCCTCTTGTATAGACCGCAAGGCACCGATTACTGTCAGTAATGTTGTCTTACCTGACCCGGATGGCCCCATCATGATGACAATTTCTCCAGCATAAATTTCTAGGTTAATGTCAAATAAAATCTGCTTCTTTAAGTCACCTTGACCGAAGTAGTGATTGAGATGTTGGATTGTGACAACTGAGTCCTGAAGCATAATACATTTCTAATATATAGAACAAACAAAAAAGGTGAATTACGAAATTAGACGTAAATTATGAGTTATTATTGGTAATACTTCATGATTTATAACTAGAAGATATCAGCCGGGTCAGCGGCTCGCAATTTACGGACTGCGATCGCACCGGATATAAAGCACATCAAAATGGTCAATATTAAAACCATTAAACCTCGTCCGATGTCCATTGCCATCGGTAAACTGGTCGCTTTTTTGGTTAGGTCGTATAGTCCCAAGGTTAGTGCAAATCCGGGGACATAACCTAAAACTCCCAGAATTAGAGCTTCTTGAAATACCATCCCCAACAGGTAAGTATCCTTATAACCCATTGCTTTTAGGGTTGCATACTCAGCTAGGTGATCGGTAACATTCGTATAAAGAACTTGATAGACAATCACACTCCCTACAATGAATCCCATAATGGTTCCTAGCGTGAAAATGAAGCCAATTGCTGTATTCTTTTTCCAGTAATTTTTTTCAAATTCCACAAACTCATTATGAGTGAGAATCTGTATATCTTTGGGTAAACTAGTTTTCAATGATTGAATCACCTTCTCAAGGTTTACACCTGGCTTTAGTTTGACTAAACCGATATTAATTTCTCCTGGTTCACGGGTTTTGAATATACGTAAGAAATTCACTTCACTGGTAATTAGCAGAGCATCAGAACCAAAAGATGAACCAATTGTAAATAAGCCTGCTACCTTAATTTTTCGACCATTGATTTCAGGCGTGATGACTTTACCCCGAGCAACTTTTGTAATGAATGGCTTAAATTCAGGGCGAGAAACTCGGTCGAGGATGGCAGTATCGTTGAGTTTTAGCTTATCCAGGTATTGATTGACCTCTGGAATGTGTAGGGTTGTTTTGGCTGGATCGATTCCTAGCACCAAGATGGCGCGATCGCGCTGGCTTTCAGAACTCTTCCAAGTTCCCAAACCCACATACACTGAGTTAATCGACTCTACGCCGTCAAAACCGAGAGCCTGATACAAACGCCGTCTGGAGAAATTGTTCATGCTCATCAACGCACGAGAGCGAGGATTAATTAGCACCACATCAGCGTTGAGACTTTGATGCACGCGGGTTGCACTTTCATACAACGCGGCTTGAAATCCCATCTGCATAAACATGAGAATAACAGCAAAGGCAATCCCTGCAAGAGCGACCAGCAGTCTAGCTCTTTCCCTGTTGAGTTGCAGCCATGCTAGAAACAATTTGCGACTCATGGTTCAATCTCCACGGTCACTTGCAGGTTAGTTAAGCTTGCAACTCGCTGACTGGAAGCGGGGTCTAGACGAATTTTGACTTCAACAACTCTGACATCTGTAGCAGCTGCTGGATCGGTGCTGAGAACGTCTTTTTTGCCCACTTCCCAGCCAATCTGATCTACCGTACCCTGCAATTTCTCAGCAAAGGCATCACTGGTAACTGTGGCACGTTGTCCCAGGCGAACTTTACTAACATCGGTTTCATAAACCTCTGCCACCGCGTACATCTGGTCGGTTTGACCGAGTTTGAGAATCCCTTCTTTTTGGTCGCTCACCACTTCCCCAGGGCGAGCATGAATTTTCAAAACTCGACCGTCTTTTGGCGATCGCACATAGGCTATTTCGAGGTCTGCTTTTGCCTTTTCCACACTAGCGAGTGCCTTATCCACTTCGGCTTGAGCGGCTTGCACATCAGTGGGACGGACTTCCGTGATGCGGTTGAGGTTTGCTTTGGCTTCATTCAGTTGTGCTTGTACAGACTTCCGAATCCGGTTGAGAGTTGCCCTGCTCTCCTCCAGCTTTGCCTGAGCGGTTTCAACGGTTAGACGCTTACTATCAAGGGCAGACGCTGAAACTGCACCATTTTGGTATAGCTGCTGATAGCGCTTATACTCCGTTTCGGCATTGCGTAACTCTGCCTCTAAGCGCTTCACCGTTGCTACCTGAGCGTTCACATTGCCCTGTAACTCAGCCTCCATCCGCACAATCGTGGCTTCCTGAGCATTAATTTCCCCAGCTTTCGCTCCAGCTTTGACCTGTGCCAGACGCGCTTGAGCAACTTTGACTTGTTCGGTCGCTTCCTTCAAGGCAGTTAAACGGCGATCGCGAGTATCAAGTATGGCAAGAACTTGCCCAGTCCGAACTTTGTCCCCCTCTTTTACTAAAATTTGGAGAATTCGAGTTCCTTCTAAAGAGCCAGATGTAGCTGGGTGAACGGCTTCCTCCTTGGGTTCCAAGCGTCCTAAAGCTGTCACAGTCCTAGCCGTTAGAGCGGTCGGTGAAGCAGTCGGTGTAGGAATTGAAGGTAGGAGGCGATATCGTGAAAAGACATAAACGGTAGCAACGCTAGTGGTGACAAGTCCCATTGCGATCGCTAACGCCAACACCCATCGCCTGGAAGGTTTGACTAGCTTATCTCTCGAATCTACATCCATGACTAAAATCTCCAAGATGGCTGGTTTTGATAAAATCGCATCAAGCCAGTTCTATCGCTCTCCTCGGTAGCCTAGTATGTGACGGCGAGCCATAGTTAGCACCAACGGCGGTAAAATTATCCACTGAAGTACGGCTAGCGAACTCATTCCAAGACCAGGTACGGCTAAAATCGGAACTCCATAAGCCTGAGTAACATTCACTCGATAGGTTTCTAGAACGAGGGTGATAACTAAACCTACACCAGTAAAAAGCAACGTTAACTTCCAGGTCGGGTTGAGTATCCAGTAACGAGAACGAGCTAACCAGCTAACAACCCAATTGCTAATTAGCGTAATTACACCATCTCCAAATGTGGAGTGGGTAAGGTCGTTAATTTTATCGGCAAAAGTCGGATTCCCATAGAACTCGTAATAAGGCGCTTGCCAAACTTCATAAACGAAGTTCAAGAGAAAAGCGAATAAAAATAGGTTCGTTTCCGGTGCGACCAGAATGCGAATTATCCACTTGGAGATAGGCTTTCTAGTCATGGTTACTATTATGTCTTGCGGCTCAAACAAGTAACTAGCCTTTTTTTTAGAGAAATGCCAGTTCTCTTGTTTCTAAATAAATCTTCCGACCTGAGAGTAAGTCTGTTAAGTCAGTTTTTAAGGAGAGTAACTGCTCAATCTGACGGTCAATTGCCAGAATTTGCTTTTTCAATTTCTGTTTAATCTCTGGACAAGGGAAGCCTGGTTTGTCGTATTCCTGGAGGAATTCTCCGATTTCTTGAAGACTAAGACCAAGGTTTTGAGCGCGTTTGATGAATGCCAGACGGTTAAACACCTCAGGTGAAAATTGGCGGAAACCTCTCTTAGTTCGCCCTGACGATTTCAGTAATCCCAGCTCGTCATAATAACAAATTGTTTTGATGGGGAGACCGCTCTGAACTGCCACCTGACCGATGAAGAATAGCCTTCTGTCTTGAGTTAACATTGCACACCTCCTCAAGCAACTTCATAAATGTGTTTTGAACGTGAGCCTATTGCCAAAATCAAAAAGATGATAACTGTAAATCTTTGCTGATAGAAAATTTAGGAAGAAAAATGTTCCAGCGCCGCATGAATGAATCCGAAAGAATGGCAAATCAGCAAGCAAGCACCAAACATCAGAAGCATACCTAGAAAGGCGTTAACTCGTTGCTGAATACTTTTATCCTTTTGAAATTGTAAACTGTCTGAGATATTGGGAACAGTTCTGTTTAGACCGTTCATCTTTTTCTCCTTGTTTGAAATGAACTTTAATCGGTAGCTTGGCGTTTTGATGACTTCGACAGCCTTAACCGAGCTAGGAATATCAGATTTATTGATGAAGCTAGACAAATTAAAGTTAGGCTAGACTTTATTGGCTTCACCTTTTGTTAAAGCCTTTTGTAGTTTCGCTTCATCCTCTTTCGATAACGATGTTCGCAAAACTCTTCCCTCGAATTTGCTTAGATTTTCCCAAACCTTATCTGGTGTAGACTTCTTGGTGAGGACAAGAATGGCAGATGTTCCCGGTTCTAGAGTATTGCTAACCTCATGAATCAAGTTGTAGTTAATGCCAATACTGGCAAGCACTCCCAAAAATGCGCCAACAGCAGCACCAACTACCCCTCCCACTGGTGAATGGACGACTAAAAAACCGAGGAATAGTCCCCAAGGACTCCCACTGAGTACACCGGAATATAAGGAAGATGCAGTTTTTTTTGTTGGCTTAACCTCAGCTTTGCCTTCTTTCTTCCTGACAACGACAACAGCATCTTTTAGAGCGATAATACCCTTCCGATCTAGTGTCCTCATGTAGATGAGTACTTCATCTGCTTTCAACTCATCTTTGAAGCTGATAACAATTAGATCGCTCATACTTCCTGCCTGTTTGAGATGAGATTTAATGGTTCACATGGGTTAGATTGTTGTAAAGCCGAGCTACCTGTGCCGTGTATAGACCCGTTCCTAGAGACCAAAATAGAAGTCCAACAATAAAGCTTCCCCAACTAAGCGGTCGGGTAATATTGGTCAAGTCGATATGCAGGATATAGCTGAAAAAAGCTACTGTTGCTTTTGGTACCAGAGCAATAAAAAGGAAGCAGATTGTATAAACTACACCAGTAATCGTGGCTACGGCAGTAAAGAGCGATCTGCTGCAAGCAGCAGCGCTTCGCTATCGCGCATTTAGTCTGGTAACAGTGTGCCTGTACTCGTGGTGATTTTCTCGATGCTGAATATGAGGTTTCATCACAAAACTCCTAGTAATTTAATGCTCCTAATTAATCTCGCTTCAAACGAAACTCTTGTTAATCGGACGATCTTTTGTGTGTGGTGCCTCTCCAATTTGGAAAAAAGGCAGGCGTATTCTCGGCATAACGGGCATATTGTTCGCCAAATTCTGCTCGTACTTCACGTTCCTCTTGGAAGGCTAACTTTGTATACATCCACACCAACACCGGGAACATTAGCAACGTCAAGATTGTAGGCCACTGAAGCAGGAATCCCAGCATAATGGTTATGAACGCAACATATTGGGGATGGCGCACCCAGGCGTAAGGTCCGGATACGGCTAAAGTGTGGCTGCGCTGAGCCTTATAAAGCACTGGCCAAGCCGAACCCAACAAGATAAATCCACCGAAAATAAACAGGTTGCTGAGAATATGCAGCGGATCGGCATGAGGATCGCTTTTCAATCCAAGTAAGGTATGCCACAGGTGTCCGGTGTCGTGGGACAAAAGGTCAAGCCCCGGATAGCGTTTTTGCAGCCAACCTGAAAGCAAGTAAATGGTCAAGGGAAAGCCATACATTTCCGTAAACAGGACCACGATGAACGCAGAAAAAGCACTGAACGAGCGCCAGTCACGGGGGCTTTTTGGCTTAGTAAAGCTGAAGGCGAAAATGATGAATACTAGAGAGTTAATGATCGCTAAAAGCCAGAGACCATAGGCAGGGGGGTTACTCATTTTTCATCTCCTATTTTTTGGAAGGATAGCTCTGATAGCATTGGCGAGATGGAGTTGAGTGCTGAATCATAAATTGAGTCCTAGCATTCAGCACTCAGCACTTGTTTTTTAGCGAGGCGATTGGTCATCTTGATTGCCACCATGTCCACCGTGTCCGCCATGTCCACCGTGCATAAATAGGTGCATTAACGGACAGAGTAGGAGCAACAAATAAGGTAGAACAGGCATCAGATGTGCGAGGTGTTCAGTAATGAGAAAGAAAGCGGCAATGCCGAGAAAGACGTACAGAGCAATTTTGGCTGGGCTTAACCATCCGCCACCAGAACCAGAGTGATGATGTTTGTGAACCATGAAAGCCTCTCAAAAAAGTTGCTTTTGTATGGATTGAATTGCATCGAGCAAGCTGGAAAACTATCGGAACCAAGCCTGATTCCATTGCTGCATTTGCTCGATTTCAGTACTCTGAGTTTGGATAATGGATTTTGCCAGATTGCGAATTTCAGGACGCTGGCTATCCAGCACCATTCCAGCCATCATCACTGCCATTTTGTGATGGGGAATCATCTGCTCAATAAACGCTTTGTCAAAGTCAGGAGCATTTTTTAGAGCTTCTAAATCCGCCCCCATCATGTTCATGCTCATCATGCCTGTACCGGGCTTCATGTTCATGTTCATCATGCCTGTACCGGGCTTCATGTTCATACCCATCATTTCCATACAGGCATTCATAGACATTTCCTGGTTGCCCTGCTGATTCATACCAGTACCAGAATGCATGGACATCATTCCCATTCCAGATGAAGCAGGTACTTCAGTGCCGTACCACTGTTTATACCAGGCTTTCATCTGCTCGATTTCTCGGTTTTGGTCTGTTTTGATAGCTTCAGCTAGCTTTTTAATTTCAGGACGCTGTGCTTTACTAAGAGCAAGGTTCGCCATGTTTACGGCTTGTTGATGGTGAGGAATCATCATCTGGATAAAATGCTGCTCGACTTGTTGTTGAGACATCATACCCATACCAGAACGAGTAGCCGGTGGAGACTCTTTGGGATGGTGCAAATTGTGTTCTGGAGCTTGCGGATTTTGTTGGGTCTGAGTAGGATTATTTTGTTGTGAAACTTGAGTCTGAGCTTGTGTGCGGTTGATAACCCATAATCCTGTAATTGCACCGCTTGCCACTAAACCGACAAGACTGTAAATTAAAGATTTGCTGTTCATTGTATTCCTTCATTTCTATTGAATTCAGCAATTGATGTAGACATTTAAAAGTCGATACAGAAGCCATGCCGAGCAATGACAATTAGCTGTTGACTTTTCTGTTAGCTGGCAAGAGCTTCAGGGGTGGAGTGGTTGCGACTGGTAGGTAAAGTACTTCTGGTTTTCTTTTGTGGAAAAACGGTGTTGAGAGGAAAAAGGGTATTAAGAGAAAGACCAGAGTTAAGGTGTAAAGCAGGATAGCAAACAGAGGTTTCTGAGCGGCTGCTGCTACCAGCCAAAAGGTAGTGATGGCAATGAGTGGAAATGTTACGTATTTAGCGGGTATGTTATCCAGTTGGAATTGGTAACGCTTGGGCGAATAAATCATAATAATCTCCTAATTTCTGGGAATGAATGCCTACTTACAGTCGCCTCAATGTAACTTTTAGGAAAGGTAGGCAGAAAGCATCTCTAGCATTTTCATTTGAGATGTAAAATCTCTCTTCTCTCTCCTCGGTGTTCTCTGAGTCTCTGTGGTTCGTTATCATTTGCAAATCCAATGGAATTGCTATCTAAAGCAACACTTTTCATTCAAATCATGGATGGCTTAACCTTGAATCCCTTCAAGAGTGACGAGTTAACAATGACTGATAAAGAACTCAACGCCATTGCCGCTGCTGCAATGATGGGATTGAGAAAGCCCAAGGCAGCAATGGGTAGTCCGATCGTGTTATAGATAAATGCCCAGAACAGATTCTGTTTAATCTTGACCATCGTGGCGCGGGAAAGGCGGATGGCTGCCACTACATCGCGCACATCATTTTTTACTAAGATGATGCCTCCCGTTTCCTTGGCAACATCGGCACCAGAACCAATGGCAATACCAATATCTGCCGTTGCGAGAGCTGGAGCATCATTCACGCCATCGCCCACCATAGCCACGACTTCGCCCCGTTTTTGTAGGTCTTTCACCACTTGGGCTTTATCTCCTGGCAGCACCTCAGCGATCGCCTGTTTGATTCCGAGTTGGCGAGCGATCGCATCTGCGGTACGCTGGTTGTCTCCAGTGAGCAAGATGACTTTGACCTTTTCTCGGCTCAAAAACGCGATCGCCTCTTTCGCTTCCGGCTTCAGCGTATCCGCAACAGCAACAATCCCAACGACAACACTGTTACAACCCACCAACATGGCGGTTTTTCCGTCCGATTCCAGGCGGCTCAACTCGTCTTCTGCCGAGGGATTGAGGGCATAATGTTGCTGATGGAACAGGCGGCGGTTGCCCAGCATGACTCGATCGCTATTGATTTCCCCCCGAATGCCCTGTCCGGGAATGGCTTGAAAATCTTTCACTTCCGGAAGTTCCAGATTGCGATGTCGCGCCGCCCGCACGATCGCTTCTCCTAAAGGATGTTCCGAACCGACTTCCACAGCGGCTGCTAGTCTGAGGATGTCCTCCTGTGTATGTTCCGTCATGGGAACAATATCCGTAACGCTCGGTTCACCCCGCGTTAATGTCCCGGTTTTATCGAAAATCACCGTAGACAGTTGCTGTGCCCGTTCGAGCACCTCACCCCCTCGAATCAAAATTCCAGCTTCCGCGCCTTTCCCCACACCCACCATCAGAGCGGCGGGAGTCGCAACCCCCAGAGCGCAAGGGCAGGAAATAATCAGTACGGCGATAAATGACAGCAGAGCTTGGGGAAAATTGCCTGCAATTAACCAACCGACGAAGGCAAGCACCGCGATGAGTACGACAGCCGGGACAAAGTAGCCTGTGACGCGATCGGCCAGTCGCTGAACTTGAGCGCTGCTGTTCTGGGCTTCTTCCACAAATTTGATAATTTGTGCTAAAGCCGTTTCGGAACCAACGCGGGTTGCCCGGAGGCGAAACAGTCCAGTCCGGTTGAGCGTGCCGCCGATCGCCTCCGCTCCCGGTGCTTTTTCTACTGGGATGGATTCCCCGGTTAGCATCGACTCATCCACAGAGGAATTGCCATCAATAACGGTGCCATCAGTGGGAATTTTTTCCCCCGGACGCACCACGACGATTTCACCAACCATCACGTTCTCTGCCGGAACTTCCATCTCCATGCCGTCCCGAATGACGCGAGCTGTGGGAGCCTGTAAATCTAACAGTTTGCGGACAGCCGCTGAAGAGTTCTTCTTGACAATTTCCTCCATGTACTTGCCTAGCAGTACGAAGGCAATGATGATGGCAGATACCTCGAAGTAGACATCGCGCTCTGCAACCTGGACGGGCAGTATGTTGGGGAAGAAGACGACCACCACGCTGTAGAGGTAAGCTACAGTCGTGCCTAGAGCGATGAGGAAGTCCATGTTGATGTGGCGGGTGCGGATCGCATTCCACGAACCCAGGTAAAATGACCATCCGCCAATCAATTGCACCGGGGTTGTGAGGATAAATAACCACACACCCCAGGTGAACCAGGGTAGTGCTGGGATGGGTGCCCAAGTTACGAGAGTGACGCCTGTCGCCAGTCCTAGAAATGCTGCCGCTCGCATGACTGCCAGCAAGACAACTCCCGTCAGGGCGATCGTGACACGGTTTCGCATCGATTTGAGTTCCCTTTCGGGATTCTCAAAGGTTTTCAGGCAACTTTGGCTGCAAAAATAGTAGGTGCGTCCGGCACGTTCTGTCTTGAGTGCTGTTGCTTTGTCCACTACCATGCCGCAGATGGGGTCTTTTGCCATGCGATTTGGGGGTGTTGCTACGCCACTATTGTGTCGGTGTCCGTGTTGGTGGTATTTGTGTTGGTGGTTTCTCGTTATTGGTTCTGAAATCAGATCGGCAGAGTAACCTACGTCACTCACTGAACGGGCTATCTGGTCGGAATTCGTTTGCTTGACATCATAGTGAACGGTAGCTTGCTGTGTGCCAAATTCAACGTTGCACTCAATGACGCCAGGGACGGATTGGATAGCTTGCTCAATTGTGCTTGCACAAGACGCACAACTCATGCCTTTCAATCGCAGATGCAGTGTTTCCATAACTGACTCCTATTACTAGCTAGAAGGAGCAGGAAAAATTTAAATCTGTTGTGTTGAGGAACTTTTTTTACAAAGTAGATAACTTAATCACTTTCTGTAACTAGGATATAGTCTCTCCCTAACTGGAAGGACAATAATATGCAATAAAACTTTACTGCTATATCGGATTTTTTCTGATAGTTTCAAAGAAAAAATTAGTTCAGTTATCAATTATCTCATACAGAGATGAAATCAGGATGAAATCTTAGTGTACTTAAGAAAGAAATAATTTATTAATTCAACAGGACTTGGTAGTTTTCTTACCTACCATTTCATGGATGAGGTGGCTCAAGCCGATATTCTACCATTGCCAAAACCGTTATTACTGATTTCTGAGTAAACGTCAAATAACCACTAATACATTTCATATTAATTTAATTGTTTATATCTGATTAAAGTGAAATGCACTTATATATAGCGAGTCTAAATGATTCGTGAAACTTGGCTGAAGGCAAGAAGGCAAGAGTCAGCAGTCAGAGGTTAGCAGGGAGAAGTCTTTGAACTAATTTTAAGCATTAGAGGATAGGACAATGCTATTTCACAAATGATTTAGACTGGCTATATAAATCTTGTCATACAAGAATAAAATAATCATGAAATGCTCGTAAATTTGACGCGATAACAGATGAACATACAATTATGAAATAAGATTAAAATTTTGATCGACTAATCGAAAAAAAACATTGCGCCGATGGACATAGTGAGTATGCACAATCTCAAGATTCAGAGGGTAAAAAACTCTTCTGCCGCTGAGGGATGAATGCCAATCATGGAATCAAAGTCTTTTTTGGTTACACCCGTTTTGATGGCTAGCCCAAGACATTGAATAATCTCGGTAGCGTACTCACCCACCATATGAGCGCCCAGCACCCGGTCTGAATTGCCATCAACCACTAACTTAATCAGAGTTTTCTGTTCCGGTTCAGCGATACTGTCGAAAAGGGGTTGGAACCTCGAGCAATAGCAGCGTACAGCTTCACCCAATTTTTCCCGTGCTTGAGCTTCAGTTAAGCCGACAGTCGCGGCTTCAGGTTGGGAAGAAACAGCTTTAGGAATAAATTCATAACTTACAGTTCTGGGTTTATTGCCAAACACGGTATCAGCAAAAGCGCGACCTGTAGCAATGGCAACCGGAGTCCAATGAGGTCGGGGGGTACAATCTCCAACGGCAAAAATATGCGCCTGGGTGGTGCGACTGTATTCATCTACGGAAATCGCCCCTTGCTTAACTTCTACGCCTGTATTCTCCAGACCAAGGCTACTCAAATTCGGGACACGACCTGTGACACAAAGGACGGTGTTTACTGTTAAAGTGTCCTGGTTGTTTCCTGACAAACTCACACTTAAACCATCTTGTACTTGTTCAATTTTTTTGACGCTGGTATTGCAAAGAACCTGAATTCCATGCTTCATCAAGCCTTCTTGAACAGTAGTTCGCAGGTCTTCATCACAACTGGGTAAAACACAATCTTCAGGCACCACGAGAGTGACTTTTGAGATCAAACCGTTCATGCTCCCGGCAAACTTCATTGCAATCTGGTCGCTGCCGATTATTAGAATATGCTCGGGTTGCTGCTTGAGTTCAAACATTTCGCGCGATGTGATGGCATATTCAATCCCTGGTATGTTTGGCTTTACGGCTTCCCCACCCACCGCAATCAAAATTTTGTCAGCTGTGATGCGGCTTCCCCCAACATCCAAAGTATGAGCATCTAAGAACTTGCTATGTCCTTTCATCAGTTCAACCCCTGCTTCTTGAAGGTGCTGAATATGTAACAGGCTCAGACGAGCGATCGCGCAGTCTTTGGCTGCCATAAATTGATGCCAATCAACGCGATCGCTAACTTTGCCCCAGGCATATTCATCAGCATCTTCAAAAACGTGGGAGAAACTAGCAGCATAGACCATCAGTTTTTCGGGAATACAGCCATGAATAACACAGGTGCCACCCACCCGATCTCGTTCTGCAACTGCTACATGAACCCCATAGTTAGCAGCTTGTCTGGCAGCAGCAACGCCTCCAGGACCTGCACCAATCACAAAAAGGTCGTAATCAAAGCTCATAATTAGTGAAACAAGGAAGTTTCTACCAGTGCCAAGCTTCCTTATACATGCATGATTTCATAGCGAAATGAAATTAGCATGAAATCTTATGATTTTGACGCTGTAATAGCTGTTCGTACAAGAATGAAATTATCGAGACAATAATCTTTGCCTGCCAGTTAAAACATTTGTTTTTCCGTAAGGATTCAGGTCTGGCGTCATGGTTTCAGGGGAGGAAAGGCTTCGCCCCCAAATGTATGACTTAATACCTAGATTTTTCGGCGAAGGCTTTCCTCCCCTTCTCCTGTGATTCAGGGAATTGGCTCAGGCAAGAGGGAAGAACTAGATTTCTCCGCTTCCGACTCTGGCATCAAAGCAATCTTGAAAAACTCTATCACCGACCGTCCCTGCCAATACTGGATTGTTGCCGTGGTTCAACTTGACTACCTTTTTAAAGTGACGCCGTAGATGAGCCAGACATTTCTGTTGTGCCTTAACCGGGTAGCCGTTGTAGACGCTGTAATCATCGGTGCTCATCACACCGTCAAAGCTTTCCCCTAACTGTTTAACCAGTTCAGCTCGCTTTCCGGGTATCACCAGGGTGAAATAAGCAGAACTGTTGACCAGTTGTGACCCACAACCATTCCTTGAAACCCAGCACGGGCCAAGGGGATTCATCCACATGCACCGTTGGTTGCTGCTTGACCCACTCCCGTAACTGGTCAACGCTGCCCTTAACCGCTTTCGCCAAGCGTTCATTAGTGGCTTGTAGAGTTCCCACCCCAACCTCGATGTCGCCAAGTTCCCGCAGCAATTCTTGCTGCTTCTCATAAGAAAGATGCCCGTAGTTACCTAACCATACCAGCAAGGCTTGCACTCCCACACTCAGGTCTTGTCCTGGCTCTTCGGCCTTCTGGCCAAGCCGCTGTCTGGGTCTGACCGCACTGGGCACAAGTACAGGTATGGCGCTGGTATTCCACTACCTCAATCGGACGTGCTACAAGTTGGGCGACTTGCTGCCGTTGCACTGACACCGAGGATTCGAGAAATTCAAGACCACCACAGTGAGAACACTTTTGAGGTTTGAGGTACTCGTGCCGGTCAACTCGCTTAAAGCCTTTACGAGTATGCCCAGGATGACCAGGTTGCCCTCCCGGCTTCCGTTTGGAAGCTTTTGTCTCAGTTGAATCGACTTTGGGTTTTTCTGGTTTCAATAGCAGGTCAGTGGAAGGAGGCTTTGAGGAGGTTTGACTGTCTTTTTGAAGACTAAGTTTGAGACGAAAGACTTCCTGCTGTAATTGCTCAATAACCTGCTGCTGCTGCACAATCAAATCGACCAGCTGCTCGGTGGGCAACTGTCTAATCTGGTTTGGGTCAAACTCTGGGGTTTTTCTCGCCTTTTTCATATAGCTAGATTAAAGCAGAATTCCAGTGTGTCAACTCAAGGATTCTCATCCATACCTGGCTGGGGGATTGCTATAGCTTTGGGGGGGGAAGCCTTCGCAACTTGCATCTCGGTCTACGTTTTTCACGAAAGAGTGCGAAGCCTTCCCCCCTGATACTTGCGGCACTGGCCTGAATCCTTACGTGAAATCAATATTGTCTAGTTCATCGTAAAATGTTTCCCAATCGCTTTGCAGTTCACCAACATTCCAGGTAGGACAGCCAACAATAATATATTCAAAGCGCTCAAAATCACTCGGTTCAGCTTTGGAAATATCAATTAGCTCTACCACAGAGTCTCCACCAAATTCCTGCTGAATCGTTTCTGTTTCTGTCTGGGTATAACCTGTTTCAGTGCAAAAAAAAAACCAATTTTAGACATAATTTACTCCTTATTCATCAGCACATTGAAAAAATTTGGAGAAACTAACAGCATAGGTTGTTAGTTTTTATGAACTGCTTTTCCTATTTAATTTTTATTTAATTATTGATAACTAATTTACTCCCTTCCGCTGGTGGGAAGAGAGTAATTTTGACTTCTATTTAGCCTTGATACTTAAAAAGAGTTGGTGAAATTTCGTCCTTCCCTTACCCTATTTCCTGAATCGGAATAATACAGGGTGAAAGCCTTGGAAAAAATCCAGATGCTCAGTTAGACATCTAGGAGCGAAGCTTTCCATCCCCTAATGCTCGTGGCTATCATCTGAATCCTTACGCTTGCACATGGCATACCATTGGCAAAGCCATTGTCGCATCTGAGCAATTTCCTGACGTTGAGCGGTAATGATGTTATTACAAAGACTGGTCAATTCTTCATGTCCCGCACGTTGAGTGCATGTCCGAGCCTCTTTGATTGCTGTTCGATGATGTTTAATCATCTCCTGCATGAAAACGATCTCAAAGTGAGTGCTGCTCAAATTCGCCATAAGCTGCATCTTGCGCTGATCGTCGGGCATCATCTGCGGTGTATAGCTAATACCATACCAGTCTCGCAACCAAGACTGCATCGTCTGGATCTCTCGGTTTTGGTCAGCGATGATTTGATTACAGAGTTCTCTCAACTCCTGGCGCGTAGCCTTCTGCAAACAGAGTTCGCTCATCTCCACCGCCATATGGTGGTGATCGATCATGTTCTTCATAAAGCGGACTTCAAAGTGTGCGGTTGAGTGTTCAGCCGCAGGTTGGCTTGCCACAATTGGTGGTGCTGCAACAGTGAAGCCACCAAAGGTAAGTGCCAGGGTTAGGAAGGCAGCTTTTGTAACCAGACTCAGTCGCATACTGCTGTCGTACAACATCTATTTTCCTTCTCTTTATTTGTTAATTATTGGATTACTTTGAAGAAGCAATAATTATGCTTCTCGGCTTTACTTTAAGTGGATACAGATGTACTTAGCTCTATCTATTGGCATATATTTTTTCTATAAAAGATGAGAAAATAGCTCACTAAATTAAAGAAAATGCTTCAACAATAAAGAACTTTGTCTTTTGTCAAAGAAATAAAAATACTATAGACTCTTTAAAGATATTTCTTTAAAGAAATGAACCTTTCAAAATATGTTTTTATTAAATTTCTATACCGATTTTTAATTTTTTACAATGGGAAAATTTAAAATATTCAGAAAAAACGAGTTGAGTAATTTGCCTCCTGTGAGAGAGTTACCTAAATAACAGCTTTTACCTTGGGAGATACATGAATCACTTCAATTAAAAACGGGTACAGTTTACTAACGCAAACAAATACCCGTTTTTTATAACTATTTCGAGGATGTCAAAACCAGAGCATTTTTTACAATAAAATCACCCAGTTCGTTCCTGCATATCGTGGTTTAATGGGATATTTAATAATCCTCCAAAATCGACTTAGTATGCTTTTTGCCCAGGCAATTAGTACCGCGACAATGCTACGGCGCTTCTTGTAAATTTTAACAAACAAATAGTTCTGCCAAGTCTCATCATAGTCATACAAGTCTAGCTGTATAATAGCTTCTTCTTCGTTATCAGCCTCAACCTCCAGCTCTCGAACTGACTTCCCATCAATGTTGTTCATAAATACTCCTACCCAGGTAGCCATAGCATCACTTCCTCACTCAAAAGTCAGTTTTTTAGATCGATTCATTACTAAGAACAAACTCGTGACATCTAATCACCCCTTCACGACTTTTTGGCTCGTTTATTTCATCAAGAACTATAAACATAAGCTCAGCTCCAAGCCATAAACAAAGCGGAATTAGCGAGTCAGCAGCGATGCGGTATTCCTCATCCGTAGCCCGGTGGCAATGGTGAATTAATTGCGTTAACTGCGTGTGGAAGCTATCCATTTAACAAAGATCTCCTAATCAAAGTTCCTATTTATTGAAGAAAGCAAGTTCCTATTAGTGCCAATATTCCTTATATATGCAGTTTTTCATAGAGAAATGAAATTAGCATGAAATCCAGATTGTGAAGTGCATTTGTATAGGGCAATACTACTGGCTTGACAATGCACAAACAAATGAAATCAGCATGAAATCCTCTTAATCCTTTAGAGCGAAATGCTTATCCTGCCATTAGGAAGACGCGCTTGCATCTACAACTTCTTAAGGTGAAACCGAAGAGTATAACTCCTGCTTTGTCAAGGTAATCACAAGCAATCGAAGAGCTTAAAACAATGACACACCAACTCACGTTGAATCAAGTGAACCAAGAGATGCAGCAGTGCATTGAAAACTGCTTGGACTGCCACAGCATCTGCTTGAATACAGTGACCTACTGCTTACAAAAGGGTGGTCAGCACGCTGAACCCGCTCACATTCGACTGTTGCAAGATTGTGCTGAAATTTGTCAGACAAGCGCGAACTATATGCTTCGGGGTTCCACTCTCCATACACGTACCTGCGGTGTTTGTGCTGAGGTATGCGAACGGTGTGCTCAAGAGTGCGATAGCGAAGCGCTGCTGCGAAGTGCAGATCGCATGGGTGATGACACCCAGATGAAGGCTTGTGCTGATATGTGCCGCCGCTGCGCTGAATCCTGCGGACAAATGTCTGCGGCAATGGCGTAGGTTCCCCTAAACTCAAGGACTGCCGTGCAGATATGACAGTAGGCTGAACAAAGTTTGTGCTGCCCAATTTAGCTACCATCAAGAAAGTGGAGTTTAGGGGCAGCATTACCCTTTATGGGTTGCTATTAATTTTGGCGATTGATAGCAGAATCCCTTGAATTTATGGAACGATGGAGAGTTCCAACCATCAGCAGCAGCAGTTTAGAACAATAATCGTAAGCCACCTACAACTGAGAAGTTATCGGTACTTTCCCCTTCTTCCCGTGCGAAGTCGGCAGCACCCCCAAACTTGCGCGTCCAAGAAATTCCCACATAAGGTGCAAATTTACGAGTTATCTCATAACGCAACCGCAGACCTAACTCAATATCATTGAGACCCGTGCCTACGCCGAACTCCTCTACTTCCTGTACCGCAAGATTAGCCTCGAATTTGGGCTGTAATATCAGCCGTTGGGTGAGCAGTAATTCATATTCGGCGGCGAGTCTGGCAGAAACGTCGCCGTCTTCACTGATGAACAGTGCAGCATCAACCTCAAATAGGTACGGTGTTAATCCTTGAACTCCAACGACCGCAAACGCACGGGAGCGATCGGGACTGTCGAGCCTATCGTACCGCAAACCTACCTGAAAATCCCAGAAAGGAGCAATGAGCTGACCGTACAAAACTTGTATTTCAGCTTCTGTTTCCTCGTCTCCTTCCAGATCGACTTCACCTTCGGTTTTAACCCAAATGCGTCTGTAGTCACCACCGACCCAACCTTGTACATCCCAATTAAGTGTGTTAGACCCGTCGTTATTGCGGTATTCTAACTGGTCGATCAGCAGCAGCCAAAACACTTGATTGTCCTCTACTGGCGAAGGCCATTGTTCTCGATCGGCGTCATTGGCAATTTCAACAGTAGGTTGACGTGTTTCAGCTTGATTATCTTCTACTGGTGGCGGCAATGCATTTTCATTGAGATTGCCTGTATTTTTAACGGCTGGTCGAATTGTTTCAACTTGATTGTTCTCGACTAATGGCAGCAATCCTGCTTCATGTATATCCTCGGCAATTTTGGGAGTGAATTGAAGGGTTTCAGCTTGATGGTTCTCTACTTGTAGGGGCAATTCTACTTCTGCCCGTAGAAGAGGCGCATAACTCATCAAACCAACAAAACTAATTAATCCCGCTACAGCACTGGGGTAATTTCTTAGGAACCTCATTGAGCTGCCTCCACTAGGCGATGCCGATAGGTGGCGGCTACGCCATCGCTTACCGATACAATGCGGAACATACCCACCTCCATGTGATAGAGCAGGTGGCAGTGGAACGCCCAATTCCCTGGTGCGTCCGCCGTGATATCTACAGACAGTCTCTCTGCTGGCTTGACGTTGATCGTGTGCTTGCGCGGGTTGTGTGAACCACCCCCATTGTCCAGTTCCATCCACATGCCGTGCAGATGGATTGGGTGTTCCATCATCGTGTCGTTCACAAACGTCAGGCGTAGACGTTCGCCGTTGTAAAAACGAATTGGCTCCTTTGCCTGGGAATACTTCTTGCCATCGAACGACCACATATACCGTTCCATATTGCCCGTGAGGTGTAGCTCAATTTCTCGTTCGGGCTGGCGTTGGTCATACCCTGGCTTCAGGCTGCGTAGATCGGTGTAAACCAGTACACGGTGAGTATCTGTACTCTCCAAGCCGATTCCCGGTTCATGCAGCCGACTTTGTACCATCATCGGCACACCTGCGTTGCCCGGTCCATGATTGTCTGGGCTATGCATCACGCCTTGATTATGTTGAGAATGTCCGCCATCATTCCCGGACATATTGTGTTGAGAATGTCCGCTATCACTCCCGGACATATTGTGTTGAGAATGTCCGCTATCACTCCC
>DALYIW010000065.1:25725-31580 GCA_031970155.1 Coleofasciculaceae cyanobacterium CTOTU46601
AATGTCCGCTATCACTCCCGGACATATTGTGTTGAGAATGTCCGCTATCACTCCCGGACATATTGTGTTGAGAATGTCCGCTATCACTCCCAGGCATATTGTGCTGAGAATGTCCGCCATCATTCCCAGGTATATTGTGCTGAGAATGTCCACCCTCATCATGGTTCATGCCCATATCAGCCATGCTTCGTAGGGGACGTGTTCGCCGTTCGGGGGTGGGTGCAGTCATACCCTGGCGCGGTGCTAGCGTTCCACGAGCATAGCCGCTACGATCCATTGTTTCCGAAAAAATCGTATAAGCGGCATTCTCTTGCGGTTCTACGATGACATCGTAAGTCTCGGCAACAGCGATACGGAATTCATCCACCGTCACAGGTTGCACATTCTGCCCATCCGCCTGAACTACAGTCATCTTCAGTCCGGGAATACGGATATCAAAGAAAGTCATTGCCGAAGCGTTGATAAATCGCAGTCGTACTTTTTCCCCAGGTTGGAACAGTCCAGTCCAATTAGATTCGGATGTCATCCCATTCATCAGATAGGTGTAGGTTGCACCTGTGACATCAGCGATATCCGTTGGGTCCATTCGCATCTGCTTCCAGGGCAAATCTTGAAAAAAGGTTGCCACCGTGCGCCTCTGATGGTTGTAGTAAGCACTCATTTTTTTGAGATTGGCAAGAATATGATGGGGATGCTCAAAACTCCAGTCAGAGAGCATGATCGCGTAGTCTCGCTCATACTGGAAAGGCTCTGGTTCAATCGGATCGATAATTAATGGTCCGAAATGACCCTGTTGTTCTTGCATTCCACTATGGCTGTGATACCAATAAGTACCGCTCTGCTTGACTGGAAAGCGATAGGTGAAGGTTTTTCCAGGTTTGATACCAGCAAAGCTAACCCCAGGAACGCCATCCATCTCAGGCGGGAGAATCAGTCCATGCCAGTGAATTGAGGTATCTTCCTTCAGATGATTTGTGACCTGAATTGTGGCTGTTTGCCCCTCACGCAAGCGTACCAATGGTCCAGGTATTGAGCCGTTAACCGTAAAAGCCTTGGCATCTCGTCGTCCGATTTTAAGTGTCGTTTCATGAACTTGCAGGTCGATGATGTCAGAATACTCACGTCTATTTTTAGGTTCACTTGCAGCAGTAATTTGTCTGGCATACGCGGGGACGAGGCTATCAAATCCTAGTGCCATGCTCATTCCAGCAGTAAAGCGTAAAAAGTTACGTCGGGTCAGTCCATTAGTCTTATGACTCATCGTTTAATATTTTCCTACTTAAAAGAAGTCATGTTTTTCACCGCTACGCGGAGTTATGAATTTTGAGTTAAAACCTCTTTAATTCAAAACTCAACACTCAACACTCCGGAAACGGGAATCATCAAGAATATAGTCAACGGCTAGGATGCTTGTCAGTCTTGGGTTTTCTCATTTTGAATTTTGAATTTTGAATTGCTTATCAGCTCAAAGGCACGACTACTAATTAGACGCTTCATTGTTAAACCTCATTAGTGAACTAAGGGAATTAGTTTGTAAGGATTGATGGGATTCATTCAATTGGTATCAAACGTCAGCATGAATTGCCGAGGCAGTCATCGGGCAACGACTTCATACTTGCAAGGAAAGGAATTACGTGCCTGACTACAGAAACTAAACAGAGGTATTAGCTTGCCTATTCACTAACTATCCTCTACAGGACAAACTCTAGTTTCAGTAGATTTCTGAAGATTTTGAGGATTTTAGCTATCAGCTATCAGCAATAAAAAAATGCCAATAGCTGATAGTCAATAGGCGAAAATGATTAGACAGATGGATAGCCAACAGCGGCGGTTACGTTCGCGTAGCGTGGGCTTTACGCTCAGCGTTTCTGTTAGCTAAGCCTATCTGTATTCCGCAGGCGTTCTCGAAGGATAGGATATAGGAAATTTGCTTCTTTAACCTGCGGTCTCCGAGACTTGAGTTCCTATTTTAATGACCACCATGACCGCCATGACCTTCGTGCCCTTCATGACCTTTATCACCTTGGTGATTCTGGTAATCTTGATAGTCTTGTCCTTGATCGTTGGACATAGGCTGTGCCAAGACAGCAGGTGTGAATACCATCCCAAAACCTACAAGCAATGCCGTGAGAATGAGTTGTTTTACAGACGTGTTTTTTGTACTTTTCATGTTCTCCTCCCTAGAAATTTGGTGGTTTCGTTTGTTAGAAGTCATCATCGTTCGTTTGATACGTTAAAGGTATTCGTGTTGAGTCGGATATTGATGGAGTTAAAAGCATTTATTAAGTTCTCCATCGCCTCTAAATTTAAGATAAATTCTCCGGTTGACTGGAGAGTCAATAGGGTAGCGAAAACTTTTTTGAGGGGTGAGTAGACCTATTTTTAAAGCAACCTTACGTAGCATATTGCAATTGAAAATACAAGCAGCCAGCCCTAAATATTTATTGGAAATAAATAATCAAAAATGGCTGGCGAAGAACCTCAATAAGTGGCAACGCCAGCCATTTATAATGGCTAAAAAATATTCAGCAAGCATACCCGATTAACCCCAAACCCTCAGCCTAAGTTCAACAGCTTGAGGTCATGCATTTTAAAAAAGTGCCGATTTTATTCAATAGTGACTAGAGATATAAATATTACTCTAATCCCGTTCGATAATCGGGCAAATTGTTTCTTCAGGATGTTCAGGAATAGCTGACCAACCCGACAGGAGTCCCTTGAGCTCCTGTTTGAGAATTTCCATTTGTTGAATTTGCTGCTGGATCGCGGTTAGCTTATCTTCTAGCTTTACCTTGATGTGGTCACAAGGTAAGTCTCCTTGGTCATGCACATCTAGAAACTCTTTAATCTCTGACAGACTTAACCCCAAGCTTTGTGCGCGTTTGATAAAGCTCAAGCGAGTAAAGACATCCGAGTTGAATAGGCGATAGCCACCTTCTGTTCTGCCACATGTCTTTAGCAAACCTAACTCGTCGTAGTAGCGAATGGTTTTGATGGGGATACCGCTTTCTTTAGCAATTGAACCAATGAGTCTTGGCCGATCTTGAACTAACATGACTTAACTCCTTGATTAGATGCGATAGCGAAGCATCCCGTTAGGGTTATCGCCCGTTGGGCGCAAGCGTTGCTAATCGCCTAACCTTATCCTAAACTCTCTACTTAACTGGAGAGTCAAGAGGATGGCTGAAAGGCAATCGCCGCTCTAACTGCCCAATCGTGAGGATGGGCTTGAAGCCTCATTTATGCCGCAACTTGAGTAGAAACCCTCCCGTTTTTGGAAACAATTGAATTGTGCACTTCAATCACTCCACGATTCATCTATTCCCTCTGATGTCATCGTTGCTTCAACACTAGACGTTGGAACAGTTGAATGGTCTGTGTGATGAATAGGCTGCGGTACTGTTGCAGGAGGGGCTATTGCTGTTACATCCGCAGACTGCACTTTCACCACGCCTCGAAACATATTCATGCCGCAGGTAAACTCATACTTACCAGGTTGATCGGGCGTAAACTCGATCGCAGTCGTTTGATTAAGCGGAAGTTCTCTAGCGATGTGGAAGTCGGGAAATCGCACTTCCTCAAGACAACTGCTGGCATCTTTGCGCTCAAAATTAAGTCGTACAGGTTGCCCTGCTTGTACTATGATTTGGCTCGGTTCGTAACCGCCATCCACCGTAACAGTTACTTCTTGGATTCCTCCCTGTGTCGTTGCTTGGCGAGACTTGGGTTTGCTGAGTAGGAACCACCACAGTTCTAAACCAATCAGTCCCAATCCACCCAGTGTGACGGCAATTTTATTTGCTAACGGTTGTTCAATGCGGCGAAACTGTACTGTTTGCTCTGTATCAGGCGAGTGATTGTCATTCATATCATGAGGCATTTGTGCAACCGCAACGCCTGAAGCAATTCCTAGCCCAAGTCCTAAACTAGCGATACTACCGATGATTGCTGTTTTGTTTATCATTGGAAAACCTCCTATGTAAATGCAACTTTGTCGTAAGCTACGCTAACGCTCCTGAAATTGCTCCTAACAAAAATCCCAATCCTGCTAACGTTACGAAAAATGTCACGTTCTTGAACATCGTTATTCTCCTTTGCCTGAATGATTCACCGCTTCGCTCCAGTTCTGAATGATGAATGCAAGAGTTTTGAATTAAGAGTGAATAACTCCGCTTGATTGTAGTCAAGTCCCTTGATTTATCTAGCATTTTCATTTGAGATGTAAAATCTCTCTTTTCTCTCCTGGAGTGCCCTCTGAGCCTCTGTGGTTCGTTATTATTTACAAACCCAATGGAAATACTATCTATGGGGTTAACTCAAAACTCCTAACTCTTGAATTAGCCAAATGTTTTGGGCTGAAAGTTACGCAACCGCAGCGCATTGGTCACCACTGACACAGAACTAAATGCCATCGCTGCACCTGCAATAATCGGACTGAGCAACCAACCGAAGAAGGGAAAGAGTATGCCTGCTGCAATGGGAATTCCTGCCACGTTGTAAATGAAGGCAAAGAACAAATTTTGTTTGATGTTGCGAATGGTGGCACGAGAGAGTTGAATCGCGGTGACAATGCCTTGTAGATCGCCAGAGATGAGGGTAACGTCACTCGCTGCGATCGCTACATCCGTCCCTGTTCCAATTGCCATTCCTACATCGGCTTGAGCTAGAGCCGGCGCATCATTAATCCCATCCCCCACCATTGCCACAATCTTACCTTCAGACTGAAGTTTCTCAACCGTTGCCGCTTTCTGATCGGGGCGAACTTCAGCAAAAACTCGATTAATTCCGACTTCACGAGCAATTACTTCAGCGGTGCGGCGGTTGTCTCCCGTCAACATAACTACTTCTAATCCCATGCGTTGCAAGGTACGAATGGCGGCAAGAGAAGAGGGTTTCACGGCATCGGCAATGCCCATAATTCCTTCTACTTTGCCATTGACAGCAATCCAAATCACCGTCTTACCCAGATACTCCAATCGATCCCATTGTTGTTGCAAGCTGCTGGTATCAATTAAGAGTTCATTCATCCAACGGTGCGTTCCAATTTGCACCCATTGATTGGACACATACCCTTGCACACCACTCCCTGCAATTGCTTCAAATTCTTGTGAATCTGTTAATTCTACCTCTTGAGATTGGGCATATTGCACTACCGCTTCAGCTAGAGGATGTTCGGAATTCCGTTCGATAGATGCCGCTAAACCCAGAAGTTTTAACTCGTTGCGATTGGCTGTCCCATTAACCGTTACAAAGTCAGTTACAGTGGGCTTGCCTTGCGTAATCGTGCCTGTTTTATCGAGTACGATTGTTTGCAGTTTGTGCGCCAGTTCTAAACTGTCTGCCCCCTTGATTAAAATGCCGTTTTCTGCTCCTTTCCCCGTTCCTACCATGATGGAGGTTGGTGTCGCCAAACCCAAGGCACAGGGACAAGCAATAATCAGTACACCCACCGTGGTAATCAATGCCATCGTGACATTGCCCATAATGTTGTACCAGATAATGAAAGTAGCGATCGCAATCGCAATTACAACCGGGACAAACCATCCTGTAACGCGATCGGCTAATCGCTGAATCGGTGCTTTAGAACCTTGCGCTTGTTGCACCAGTTTGACAATTTGCGCCAAAAACGTATCTTTACCCACTCGTGTAGCACGGAATTTGAAGCTTCCAGTCTTGTTAATAGTCGCTCCAATTACTTCATTACCGGGCTGCTTTTTCACAGCCACACTTTCACCTGTCACCATCGCCTCATCAATCGTGGAGGAACCCTCAACAATTTCTCCATCCACCGGAATTTTTTCACCCGGACGAACTAGGATGACATCTCCCAAAACCACCTCAGCGATGGGAATATC
>DALYIW010000066.1:0-12015 GCA_031970155.1 Coleofasciculaceae cyanobacterium CTOTU46601
TGGCGATCGCGTTATCCCACGCTGCCAGTTATATCAGCAGTATTTTCGAGAACGCTTACACAACTAACACTTCAAAACTTCAAACTTATTGTTCTTTGCCCCAATGCATTTACTGTAATTTATGTCAAGTGACAATTATTACAAAGTTGGAGGGAGTTTAGAGTATCAGCATCCTACTTATGTTGTGCGGAAAGCTGACTATGAACTCTATGAAGGATTACACAAGGGAGAGTTTTGTTATGTGTTGAACTCGCGGCAGATGGGTAAGTCTAGTTTGCGGGTTCAAATGATGAAAAAGCTCAAAGAACAAGGAATAAAATGTGCCTCAATTGACATGACAAGAATTGGTAGTCATGTCACCCCAGCGGAGTGGTATGGCGGAGTTGTCTCAGAATTATTGCGAGGTTTTAGTCTTTCAAGAACGGTAAATTTTAGTACTTGGTGGCGGGAGCGAGAGTCATTGCCGCCGCTACAGCGCTTGAGAGATTTGATTGAGGATGTGCTGCTGACAGAATACTCCGAAAATCTGGTGATATTTTTGGATGAAATTGATAGTATCCTGAAAATTCAATTCAAGGATGATTTTTTTGCTTTTATCCGTGCTTGTTACAATCAGCGTGTGGATAATCCAGAATACAATCGCCTCACATTTTGTTTATTAGGGGTAGCAACGCCATCAGATTTAATTGCCGATAAACAGCGGACGCCGTTTAATATTGGTCGAGCAATTGAACTAACTGGGTTTAAGTTAGAGGAAGCTCAATTATCGTTAACCGAGGGATTGACACAAACTATAGATAATCCCAAACAGGTGGTAGAAGAGGTGCTGGCGTGGACGGGTGGACAACCGTTTCTTACTCAGAAATTGTGTCAGTTGGTTGTGGAGAAAGCAGAAAGTAGAACGCCGAATATTGCACAGTTAGTTCAAAAACATTTCATCGATAATTGGGAAGCTTCCGATGAACCGGAGCATTTGAGGACAATACGCGATCGCATCCTTTCTCAAGAGCAATGCGCTAGTCGCCTGCTGGGACTGTATCAGCAAATCTTACAGCAGGGAGAAATTGCAGCAGATGATACTCCCGAACAAATAGCATTAAGGCTATCCGGATTGGTGGTTAAGCATCAGTGTAGTTTAAGAGTTTATAACCGCATTTATGAGGCAGTTTTTAACAAGACTTGGGTTGACCAGGAATTAGCAGAACTGCGACCTTATAGTCAAGCGATCGCAGCTTGGTTAGCATCGAATCGTCAGGATGAATCGCGGCTGTTACGCGGACAGGCATTCCAAGAAGCATTGGACTGGAAAGCTGGCAAAAGCTTGTGTGTCGAGGATGATGATTTCTTAGCTGCCAGTCAACAAATTGCTATGCTTCAAGTGCAAAGAGATTTGGAGGCAGTACGTCAAGCTGTACAAATTTTAGCCTCTGCGAAACAGCAAGCCGAGCAACTCCTTGAAGAAGCTAAGGAAGGTAGCAAACTCGAACGGGCTGGAATCAAAGCACTACAACAATTTGAGTTGGGTTGTGGGCAAATCGAGGCATTGATAGCAGCGATGCAGGCAGGTTTTGCTTTGCATAAGTGGGTGCAAGATGGTAGGCCAGTGCAAAATTATCCGGCTACAAGTCCATTGTTAGCCTTACAACAAATTCTGGACGAAATTCAAGAATGCAATCAATTCTCAGGGCATCAGAGTGAGGTATGGAGTGTCTGTTTTAGTCCAAAAGGCGATCGCATTGTAACCACTTCAGCTGACTGCACTGCAAGACTATGGGACTTATCCGGAAACCTACTCGTCGAGTTTAAAGGGCATCGGGACGAGGTATGGAGTGCCAAATTTAGCCCCAATGGCAAGTACCTAGCTACGACATCAAAAGATAGCACGGTCAGGCTTTGGAACTTAGCGGGAAATGAGATTGCCCATTTTCAAGGGCATTATGGCTGGGTAACCAGCGTTAGTTTTACTCCCGATGGCAGGTATTTTGTCACCACTTCAGCTGATGGCACCGCCAAACTTTGGAACTTCTCCGGTAACCAGCTTGCTAAGTTCAAGGGACATCTAGACTGGGTAACCAGTGTGAGTTTTAACCCCAATGGAAAGTTCCTTGCTACAGCTTCAAAGGACGGCACTGTCAGGTTATGGGAATTATCAGGAAAAGAAATTACCCAATTATTGGGGCATCGGGACAAAGTATGGAGTGTGAGTTTTAGTCCTGATGGAGAGTACATCGCCACCGCTTCAACTGATTGCACAGCACGACTTTGGGATTCGTCGGGAAACCAGCTTACCCAATTAGTGGGGCATCAGCATACTGTACTGAGTGTGAGTTTTAGTCCTGGCGGGGAATACATCGCTACCGCCTCAGCTGATCGTACAGCGCGATTGTGGAACTTGCAGGGAAATCAAATCGCCCAGTTCAAGGGACATCAAGATTGGGTAACCAGTGTGAGTTTTAGTCCAAATGGAGAGTACCTGGCTACCGCTTCTAGAGATAGTACTGGTAGGTTGTGGAAATTATCGTCGGGAAATGCGATCGCTCCACTCAAGGAATATCAGGACAAAATATTAGGTATCAGTTTTAGCCCTAATGGGGAGTACATCGCGATCGCCTTAACTGATAGTACGGCGCGACTGTGCAACTTGCAGGGAAAACAAATCGCCCAGTTTAAGGGACATCAAGACTGGGTAACCAGCGTCAGTTTTAGTCCAAATGGACAGTACCTTGCCACGGCATCAAAAGATAACAGCGCCAGGTTATGGAACTTATCGGGAAAGGCGATCGCTAATTTTATAGGCCATAAAGACCCAATATGGAGTGTTAGTTTTAGCCCCAATGGAGAATATATCGCAACAGCCTCAGCTGATCACACTGCAAGGTTGTGGGACTTAAAGGGGAAGTTGATAGCGCAATTGAAAGGGCATCAGCTGCCTGTATTAAGTATCACGTTTAGCCCGAATGGAGAGTACATCGCCACAGCTTCAGTTGACCGTACAGTCAGACTATGGGACTTATGGGGAAAGGAGATTGCCGAGTTCAATGGGCATCAGAGTACCGTTAGGAGTGTCAGCTTTAGTCCGAATGGAGAGTATCTCGCCACAGCTTCCTATGACGGCACAGTCAGGCTATGGAACTTACTAGGGCAGCAGATTGCTCAATTCAATGGACATCAGGGCGAAGTCAAAAGTGTTACTTTTAGCCCAAATGGAGAGTGCATCGCTACGGGGTCAACTGACAGTACCGCTAGGTTATGGGACTTATCGGGAAATCAGCTAGCAGAATATAAGGGACATCGGGACTGGGTAACCAGTGTCAGTTTTAGCCCTGATGGGCTGCTTCTAGCTACTGCCTCATTAGACCGTACAGCAAGATTGTGGCGGGTTGAAGGATTAGATGAACTGCTTGCAAGAGGCTGCAACTGGCTCCAAGATTACTTTGTTACTCATCCGAAACCATAGAAAAACTGGAGGTATGCCAAAAGTATTTTAGTTCTGAGCATTCAGTAAATTAAAACATTAGGACTTACGCTCGAGACACGACATATGGTAGGGGCGTATAGCTATACGCCCCTACAGATGGTGGTTCGTAATGAGAGATTTGCTTAAGTCCTGACCTCAAAAATTCTCGTTCCTTTGCCAAGAGGATTAAACTGTAATCTATGTCGGATTGCAACTATTACAAAGTCGGAGGCAGTTTAGAGTATCAGCACCCCACTTATGTGGTGCGGCAAGCTGACTTTGACTTGTATGAGGGGTTGCAGAATGGGGAGTTTTGTTACGTATTGAACTCGCGGCAGATGGGCAAGTCAAGCTTGCGGGTTCAAATGATGAAAAAGCTCAAAGAGCAAGGGATAAAATGTGCCTCAATTGACATGACGAGAATAGGTAATCATGTCACTCCCTCTGAGTGGTACGCGGGAGTTATTTCGGAATTATTAAGAGGTTTTGGTCTATCGAGAAAGGTGGATTTTAGTAGTTGGTGGCGGCAGCGAGAGTTATTGCCACCGCTACAGCGATTGAGAGAGTTGATTGAGGATGTGCTGCTGGTAGAATTCTCTCAAAAACTGGTAATCTTTATCGATGAAATTGATAGTATTATTAAAATAAAATTCAAAGAAGATTTCTTTGCTTTTATTCGTGCTTGCTATAACCAACGTGTAGATAATCCAGACTATAATCGCTTAACATTTTGTCTCTTGGGAGTGGCAACGCCATCAGACTTAATTGAAGACAAAAATCTTAGCACGCCTTTCAACATCGGTCGGGCAATAGAATTAACTGGCTTTCAATTGCATGAGGCAACTCCTTTAATTGAGGGATTGGCAGTAAAGAGTAACAATCCAGAGGCGGTTTTGCGTGAGGTGTTGGCATGGACAGGAGGGCAACCTTTTCTGACTCAGAAGGTTTGTAAGCTGATTTTGAGTGCCTGTGAGACGATTCCTGATGGTGAGGAGGTGGAGTGGGTAGAGAAATTGGTGCGATCGCGCATTATCGAAAACTGGGAAACTCAAGATGAGCCGGAGCATCTTAGGACAATACGCGATCGTATTTTGTGGAGTCAGCGCCAAGGTCAGTTGCTCCAGTTATATCAGCATGTGCAAACCGGAGAAGTTAAAGCCAACGACAAGCCAGAACATATGGAACTGCGGCTTAGTGGGTTGGTGGTCAAGCACCAGGGCAAGTTAAAAGTTTATAACCGCATCTATGGGTCTATTTTTAACCAGAGTTGGGTTGAAAATGCGCTAGCTGAAGCAGGCTTAGTACCTGAGGTAGCAGAAACACCTACTTCTTCTGAAGCGGAAATTCAGTTTATTGAGCAGGTTGCCTCTAAAGCCCTAAAACAGTTTGAAAATCAACAAATCGAGGCTCTATTCCTAGCCATGCAAGCAGGACAGGAGTTGAAAGCCTTAGTTAGAGATAGTTGCCCTCTGCAAGACTATCCAACAACCGCGCCATTATTAGCTTTACAGACAATTCTGGACAACATCCGTGAACGAAATCAGTTCAAAAGTTATCCCGGCATAGTCTATGACGTTTGCTTTAGCCCCAACGGGCAGTACATTGCCACTACAGGAAATAACGGTATAGTCCTCATCTGGAATCTATCTGGACAGCAATTGGCTAGGTGGAGTACTCATCAGAACATAGTTTATGACCTAAGCTTCAGTCCTGATGGGCAGAAAATTCTCACAGCAGGACAGGACGGCATAGCAAGACTTTGGAACTTGTCAGGACAGCAGATTGCTCAATTTAACGGTCATCGAGGTTCTCTGTGGTGTGCTAGTTTCAGCCCTAATGGGCAGCAAATTGCTACAGCAGGACGAGACGGTATAGCAAGGCTGTGGAACTTATCGGGACAGGAGATTGCCCAATTTAAGGGTCATCATCTAGGGGTTTGGAGTGTGAGTTTTAGCCCCAATGGACAACTAATTGCTACAGCAGGAGTGGACGGTACGGTAAGAGTATGGAAGTTGTCAGAACAGCAGCTTTGCCAATTTAAGGGTCATCACGGTGAGGTTTGGAGTGTGAGTTTCAGCCCTGATGGACGAAAGATTGCTACAGCAGGAGCAGACAATAAAGCATGTCTTTGGAATTTGTCAGGACAGCAGATAACTCAATTTAATGGTCATCAAGATTGGGTCAGGAGTGCCAGCTTCAACCCCGATGGACAGCTAATTGCTACTGCGGGATATGATGGCACAGCAAGACTCTGGAACTTGTCAGGACAGCAGCTAGCTCAACTGAATGGTCATGTAAATGCAATTTTAGGTATGAGTTTTAGCCCCGATGGGCAGTGCTTGGTTACAGCAGGCGGGGATGGCACCACTCGACTGTGGGACTTGTCAGACAAGCAACTGGCTCAATGGAACGCTCATCAGGGTAAGGTATACTTTTCAACCTTTACTTTCAGCCAAAAGCATATTTTCACAGCAGGAGCAGACGGCAAAATCCGCCTTTGGAATCAAGCGGGGCAGCAATTGGCTCAATTGGACGATCCCAATGGCTGGGTTAGAAGTGCAAGTTTTAGCCCAGGGATGCATTATCTAGTTACAGCCGGAGCTGATGGCAAAGTAAGACTGTGGCGAGTAACATGGCAGCTATCTAACACTGACAGACCATCGATAATCACTGCCTCAGATCACAAAAGCCTACGGTGGGAAATAAAAAATCTATATGATGAAAACCTAGGCGATTGTGACTATCAAACTACCTTTTGGTATGAGTTTCAGTATTCAACTTGGGTTAACAGTGTAAGTTGTAGTCCTGGCTGGCAAGGTGTTGATACAGAACGGATTGCTACAGCAGGAGCAGATGGCGTTGTCTGTATCTGGAATCTAACTGGGCATCAGCTAGCTCAATGGGGTACTAATCAAGGCGAACTTAAAAGTGTAAGCTTTCACCCAGATGGGCAACGCCTCGCCACGGCGGGAGTAAACGGAACTGTCTGTCTTTGGGATTTATCTGGGCATCATCTAGCTTGCTGGCACGCTCATCAAGGTGAAGTGACAAGCGTGACTTTTAGCCCGGATGGGCAAATCACTGCGACAGCAGGAGAGGACGGCACGGCAAAACTTTGGACAATTTCAGGGCATCTGTTCACTGAATTTAAAGGTCATCAGGGCTGCGTCACAAGTGTGAGTTTTTGTGAAAGTGAAAAGCGTATTGCTACAGCAGGAGATGATGGCATAGTTCGGCTGTGGCGGGTGGAAGGATTAGATGAACTGCTAGTAAGAGGTTGGGATTGGCTTAAAGATTACACAGTAGCACGATCGCGTTTGGTGACTACAGCTTCTAATCAGTCAAGAGAAGGTTTTTTAGGTGAGTTTTTAGTCCATGACAAAGTGGTAAGAATCTATCAAGGTGATATTACTAACCTCGTTACCGATGTCATCGTCAGTTCTGATGATACCTATCTGCAAATGAATGGTGGTGTATCTTGGAAAATCCGACAGGTTGGTGGAAATGAGATTTATAAGGAAACAAGAAATTTAATTCCTTTGTTTTTGGGTGATGTTGCAGTTACTACAGCTGGTAAGCTCAAGGCAAAAAAAGTATTTCACGGAGCTGTTATTGATTGGCATGATGAGATATTGCCGTTCCAGAACCTAATTCGACAGGTAGTGCATACTTGCCTAGAGAAGGCTAATCAATATGGTTTTCAAAGTATCGCATTTCCCTTGTTAGGTACAGGAACAGGTCGTTTTTCAACTCCAGTCGCGTGGGAAATTACATTGAGACAAATCATCAAAGATTTGTCTGTTGATACTCATAATATGGTTGAAGTTATCGTAGTGCTATATGGAAGAAAACTTCCAGAAGAATTAAATGTTAAAGGGTTTCTAGAAAAAGTTGAGAAATTGGGGTGGCGATCGCTTTTATAAAAATCCCATATTACATACATCTTGATGGCAATAATGTCAACTCCAAGACAAGACAAAAACTGACGCATGGACACCACATATAGTAGGGGTAAACGGCCGTTCACCCCTACAAATGGCGGTTTAAAAAGAAATTTGCGTAAGTCCAGCCCTAGAAACAAGCAGCCGTTTGGGGAGTGCGATCGCATTATTGGCAGCAACATTCAGCTTTTCGCACGCATTCGCTGGATGCACTCAACACAGGTTTACTACTATCCCAATGACATGGGTGAACTACTAGTGGGTACGTCACTTCACCTTTATACCGTGAAATAGCCTATAACAGCTTGTTCTTTGCTACTACCCTAAGGGCGATCGCAACTTGTTCGGATTACACTCTTAAGTTTCCGCGATTTTCTGTATCAAAGAATACTATTTACCTGTACATCTCTCTTCTCTGCGTGTTATGTTTAGGGAATAGAAGGTACATCAAAAAGCAACAAGGAAATGTTTACAGTGAACAAAAAACATCTTAATAAATCGCAAAACACTGCAGCGGCCCATCGCGATAGTCTCAAAAAAAACTTGGAGCACCGCCTAGAAGTAGCTAGAAGCCAGGGCGATGAAAACTTAATTCGGATGCTAGAACAGGAAGCCAGCTATCTTCGCTTGGACTGAATTGGGCAACAAAATTAATCTTGACACCTGAAACACTAATTTTTCAGAATGTCATGAAATCTTAACAGGGAGGTCAGTGGATAATGGTGACGTCCCTGTTTTTGTTGGCTAAAAGGAGAGAGCAGAAATCTTATATCAACAGGACTTACGCAAACTGCTGATTTAAACGCTACTGCTAGTAGTAGGGTGGGCACTGCCCACCCTACATGTAGAGGTTCTGCGTAAGTCCTGATCAATTTGCTTTAAGGACAGCTACAGATGGGGAGCAGGGGAAGCAGAAGGAGTGATTTGTAGTAGACATGCCAGCGAATTGATATTACTCCCCCTTTTTCACCCTGATGCAAGGGGGATCTGATGGTGACAGGGTAGGCGAGAAAACACACCCTAAACCTGCGACTAGAGCTGTGGTCTTTGGCTAAAGTTGCCGCTTTTGAGAGGGCTATACTAGTGGTTGCAATACCAGCGACCAGACTCAAAGCTTTAGATTCGCTTCTTTGAAAAATTCCTATGAAAGACCGACTGGTTGATGCCTTGAGGGCTTTACGATACCACAGTGGTTGGATAGTTTGGAACTTGTTTCTAGCTTTTATCCCTCTGGTTTTAAGTGTTTGGCTATTCCGCAGTAAATCTCGATCGCGTTCTATTTTGTGGTGGGTAGGGTTTCTGGTGTTCATCGCCTTCTTACCCAATGCGCCTTATCTTTTAACAGACATCATTCACCTGATTCGCGCGACTCGTTCCGACTACTCAGTGTGGGTAATTACCCTGGTTATTCTCCCCCCGCATCTGATTGCGATCGTCGCTGGGTTTGAAGCATACGTTATATCTTTAATTAATCTGGGTTACTACTTGCATCGGCAAGGTGTCAGCAGGTTTATCGTCTGGGCTGAGTTGCTCACCCATGCTTTATGCGCGATCGGCATTTATTTAGGAAGATTCCCAAGGCTCAACAGTTGGGACTTTGTTACTAAACCAGATGATGTGGCAAGAACTGCGATCGAGCAGTTAACCTCTAAACGTCCAGTGCTGATTATGGCAATAACGTTTGTGGTCATTACGGTATTGTACTGGTTAATGAAGCAAGTGACTCTGGGAGTGTTGCTAAGAATGCGCTCTGGCGAAACTGGCAGCCAAAGCACTTCTGAAAGGACTTGAGCGTCGCCATTACACCCACACTAGGGCGTGTTTTCTTGCCCCAGAATTGGCTTAAATTGTAGGTTGGGTGGAGCAACGAAACCCAACATTTCGCCTAGATTTGTTGGGTTGCGCTACGCTTAACTTAAATTGTAGATTGGGTGGAGCAACGAAACCCAACATTTCGCCTAGATTTGTTGGGTTGCGCTACGCTTAACCCAACCTACCACTCCCTACTCCCCACTCCCGACTCCCGATTTTCTAGATAGATCTAATATTTCATGGACAGACTTAGTTCAAAGCGTGCATTAATTCTTCTTGCAACTGAGCAATATTAGCGTATTCCTTTTGCAGGTGATGTAATAGGCGAGTGTATAGAAGAATAATTTTTTGATATACCTCTACATTGGCTAGAAGCGGCTGGTGTTGCTCAGTTTTGCCAATCATCTGTGAAACCACATCTAATGATGGGACTTTCTTAAGTGCATACAAACCCAAAACTGCCGCACCCAGGCAAGAACTTTCGTAACTTACCGGAACAGTAATTTCTTGAGCAAAAACATCAGCTAAAATCTGTCTCCAAAGAAGAGATTTAACCAAACCACCCGTTGCTTGAATACTTTTTGGTTTGCCAATGCAATCTTGTAAAGCTTGCAAGACGAGATTCAAATTAAAGGCAATTCCTTCTAAAACCGCTCGAATCAGATGGGCTTTGGTATGGCGCAGCGTTAATCCCACGAAAGAACCACTAGCGTTAGCATCCCAAATCGGTGCCCTCTCACCTGCTAAGTAAGGATGGAAAATTAAACCATCTGCTCCTGGTGCAACACTATGAGCTAAATCTATCAACAAATCATATGGCTCTCGATTGAGTTGCTTGGCAGTGGCAATTTCAGCATCCCCTAGCTGATCTCGAATCCACTGCAAAACTATACCTCCATTGTTAACAGCTCCGCCAATCACCCAATGTTTTTCTGTAAGAAAATAGCAGAAAAGTCGCTCTTGGGGGTCTATCCAAGGTTGCTCAACTATTGCTCGAACTGCGCCACTTGTTCCCACTGTAACCACCACACTTCCTGGTGAAATAGCGCCAACACTCAAGTTAGCAAGTACTCCATCACTGGCACCCATAACGATAGGCGTATTAACAGGAATTCCTAGTTCACGGGCACTTATTTCATTGATTTTATCGACAATGTGAGTGGTTGGAACTAATTTCGATAAATGCTGTTCAGTAATTCCCGCTATTTCCAGCGCCTCTTTGTCCCAAGTTAATTCCTTCAGATTCATTAAACCTGTTGCTGAAGCGATGGAATAATCAACAAGATACTGTTCAAAGAGCCGATAGAAAATATACTCTTTGATTGAAATAAATTTAGCAGCTTGCTTAAATAGCTGAGGTTGTTCGTGCGCCAACCAAATCAGTTTGACTAACGGAGACATCGCATGAATAGGTGTTCCGGTGCGATGATAGAGAGCGCGTCCCTTGGGATTTTGTTTAAGCTGATTTGCCCATTTAGCACTGCGGTTATCTGCCCAGGTAATGCTTTTGGTGAGTAACTGTCCCTTCTCGTCCACCGCAATTAAGCTATGCATAGCAGCACTAAATGATAAACATAACAACTGAGAAGGCTCAATTTTACTAATTTCGATTAGTGTCTTAACTGAGGTTGTGACAGCTGCCCAGATTTCTTCTGGCTCTTGCTGGGCTACAGCTGGAGTCGGTCTGTACAAAGGGTATTCTATAGAATGCTGAGCGACAATATCCCCTGTTTCTGTAAACAGAACTGTCTTTGTGCTGGTAGTACCTATATCTACCCCAATCACGTAGCCAAGAGTATTCATAAGGAATTCAGGCATTTAAGCGATGAAACTGATGAGCCTTATGAGAATATTAACAATCATTGAAAACTAATGTTTTCATGACTGTGTAGAGCGCACAAACGAGAAAATAATACGCAGATGGATAGCGGTTTTCCATGAAGTGCAACATGAATGCCTGTAGGGGCACGATATATCGTGCCCCTACTTTGTAGTACTTAATTCATCCTTCAGAAGGTTGCTTTTAATCCACAGAGCAAGTAACTGAGGACTACCATCATTTTTGTGAAGGCTGAGGACTGATTAGTAAGCACCTTTCTTTTGTAAAAGAACTAGGGCTGTCCGCATTAAAATTTGTAAGTCTAACCCAAAAGCCCAGTTTTCAATGTAGAACGTGTCTAGGCGGATTACGTCTTCAAAGTTAGTAATATTGGAGCGTCCAGACACTTGCCAAAGCCCTGTTATACCTGGCAAAACTTCGTGGCGGATAAAATGGTGATCGGAGAACTTTTCGACATCTCTCATTGGTAAAGGTCGAGGCCCAACTAGACTCATTTCTCCAAAAAGAATATTGAATAGTTGAGGTAGCTCATCTAAGCTAGAACGACGCAAAAACTTGCCAAGTTTGGTAATCCGCGGGTCATCCTTCATCTTGAAGAGAACCCCATCTTTCATTTCATTACGAGCTTCTAACTCTTTCTGGAGTTTGTCGGCATTAACAACCATTGTACGGAACTTTAAAACCTTGAATTTGCGACCATGTAAACCAATCCGTTCTTGCTTGTAAAAAAAGGGTCCTTCAGAATCTAGTTTGATCATGATTGCAAGACCCAGAAGGAGGGGAGCAAGCAGAATTATTAGTGTGGCAGAAACTACAAAATCAAAAGCTCGCTTTACCCAAAAATCAAAGCCTGTAATTAGCGGAGGAGAAAACCTGATAGTAGGTACACCCCCTAATATCGAAATACTTGACTTTCGATGAAAAGCTTCAAAGTCTAGGCTCAAAATCCTTAAGGTAATCCCAGC
>DALYIW010000066.1:12041-30894 GCA_031970155.1 Coleofasciculaceae cyanobacterium CTOTU46601
TCGATCCTTTATACTGCTCCAGGAAGATACAAAGACTTCAGCTACACCTAAATACTGGCAGGCTTCAATGAGGATTTTTACATTAGACTTTTCTAATGTAAGTGAAGATGCATCAACGATTCTAATTTTAAAGCAATTTTCTCTTTCTAGTAGTTTATAAGCTTGCTCAGTATCTTCTGGCGGACAAATTAGGACAGTATGATTGCGGATTGCGCCTCGTTTACGAAGCTGCCTGAGCAGCAAATCTATGCTGAATCGCCCAGCAGATACAAAAAAGATACTTAATAGCCAGAACCAAATAAAAGTAGAGCGTGAAACAATTTGAGTCAATTGCTCCGAATGAGAGAGAAAAGCGATAGTTAGGAGTAATATATTTGCAAAACTGACTGTTTTAATCAGGTTGAAATAGTCACAGCGCTTTTCTCCGGCTTGATACAGTCCTTGTGCTGCAATGAGACCAACTTCAGTGCCGAGAACTATAAATAGTAAGATTGGGTTTGGTTTTTCCCAGAAAGAATGTGCGGAATTACCATAGTTTCCGGCTATTATCCAGGACAATAAAAGAAGGCTAATATCTCCTACAACTAACGTAGCGACACGAAGCCAATTAGAATATGTGTCGCGCCGCAGTTTCGGAGAAATCGGGGCTCGTAGATCTAATTGAACCTCGTCATAGATAGAACGTTGCATGTATGAAACTCCATTGATAAAACTCAAGACGATTCTGTGAGAGCGTGCAGAAGCACTGCATCCCATAATTTTCCAGAGGATTCAGCTAGAGCAACTGCCTTGAGGGATTAAGCTTGTATATTGCTCTGAACTGTATTTAATAAAATCCGTGGCTTTGGTAGACACCGCTTAAATTTACTAGTCACATCAGTTCTGCTGAAACTAGTTTCTAGGTACAACCAGTTAATTAATGGGTCTTGGAAACTATCCTAGTCATGACCGAGTAGGATAATCTATCGACTTGAGGATTTCCATCACCCTTTGATAGTGGCTGTGTATAAGACTAAATGAAACTTGTGAAAGTTTTGTGAATGCTACCCTTTTCTGAACTGGAATTTTGAGAAGATACTGTGTTAAAATTTTCTTATAAAAAGAATTTTTTAACTCTTTCCCTAGAGTCCCTGAATCAGCTAGCCACAAGTCTTTTTCTTGATTTGCTATCCAACGATACATCATATTTGCAATGAGAAATACCTAGGATTTTAAAGATTTTGTAAACAATTGTTGATTTTTTGTGTAAACTAGATTAAGATACCATTCTTGGGTGATTTTTTGGGAAAATTCCAAAGCAATGAGCTATAACTGACTCATTGACTCGTGAGTTGAGTGCAGAAGTAGCTTTTCGTAAAGCTTTCAGTAGTTGAATCCTTTAAATCTAAAGATAGCTAACTCTCAGGTTAACTCGTTGAGTGAAATCACTGAAATCTAATTTTTTCATCTAAGTGCTACTACTGAGGAAAATTTTTAGCCCTTAAATAACATAGATAAAAGAACTGGCTTTTGAGTGTTTGTCACTTCAGGATTTTTGAGATGAGAACGCATAAGAGAATGGCAGTTCTTTACGGAGCAGTGTATCCTGGGTGCAACACAACTTTTTTCTATTTCACCTGTATCACTGAGATAAGTTTTTCATGGAATCTAGGGAATCTCTGGATTTAGACTTCCAAAAGTTATGGTTGGCTCTCAAACGGCGCTGGTTACCGGGCGTTGCAGTCTTTGCTGTTGTTGTTGGTCTGACAGTTCCCCTTGCTTTGTCGAAAAAGCAAAAGACTGACTATGAAGCGAAAGGAAAACTTCTATTTAAGGTTAATCGTACTGCTTCTTTAACAGGGGTGGGACAAGTAGAAAGACTAGAAGGTGGGCAAACGGCACAACAACCAGTAGGAGGTTTGGGTGCTCTGACTCAAACAGGAAATCCTGTGAGTACAGAAATGGAAATCCTTCATTCTATTCCTCTGGCACAAAAAACCATAGCGGCGTTCAACCTAAAAGATAACAAGGGTAAATCTCTCACACCTGAGGATTTTCAGAAGAAGCTCAAGGCAAAAATTGTTGGAGGAACTGATGTAGTAGAACTTTCCTATAAAGGCGCTAACCCTCAGCAAATTGCGGCTGTTGTTAACAAACTGATGAGCCTTTATATAGAGGATAATCTTCGCACCAATCGGGCTGAGCTTGTTGCAGCACAGGACTTTATTGCTAAGCAGTTGCCGAAAGCTGAAACCAACGTGGGGCAAGCAGAAACGTCTTTGCGGCGATTCAAACAGGAAAACCAAGTCATTGCCTTAGACGAAGAAGCTAAATCGGCAGTGGGGGTGATGGCAAACTTAGAACAACAAATTACTCAAGTTCAGGCTGAACTTCAACAGGCTAATGCTCAGACGGCAGCACTCCAGAACAAAGTGGGGATGAATTCGCAGGAAGCCATCAATACAACCGCCCTCAGTCAATCTGCTGGAGTTCAGGAAGTCCTGAAACAATATCAAGACATACAAGCCCAGTTGACACTTCAGCGGACTCGTTTTCTAGACGATAGTCCGGTAATTGTAAGTCTCAAGGAGAAAGAAGCTAGTCTCAAGAGTTTGCTACAAGATCGCGTTTCACAGACGGTTGGGAGTCAGCAGCAAGTTCCTACTGGAAATTTGCAAATAGGGCAGTTCAAAGAACAACTCACCTCAGATTTTGTCAAAGCGGAGGTGGAACGTTTAGGTTTAGCTAATCGATTAACTCAGTTATCTAACACTCGCTCAGCATACAAACAACGGCTGAGTATCCTGCCGAAATTGGAGAAGGAGCAACGGGAATTACAGCGAAGAGTAGAGGCCGCTCAATCTACTTATCAAGCTTTGTTGAAAAAGCAAGAAGAATTGAAACTGGCAGAAAATCAAAGCATAGGAAATGCTCGTATTATTGAGCCGGCATTGGTTCCAGAAACGCGATCGCCTATCAATGCAATTATCACCCTACTCTTTGGGGGGACAGCAGGGACTTTGCTGGGTATGGCAACCATCATCCTTTTAGAAGTCAGAGACGTCTCGCTCAAAACTCTCAAAGAGGTGAGAGAGCAATTTGGGTATACGTTGCTAGCAACTATTCCTTTATTGGGGAAGAAACCACGCCGTCGCACCAAGCATCAAGAACGAACCGTTCCAGAACTACCTGTGCGAGATACTCCCCGTTCGCCGATTAGTGAAGCTTACCGGATGCTTCAAGCTAATCTAAAATTCCTCAGTTCTGATAAACCACTGAAAGTCATAGTAGTAACTAGTTCTGTCCCCAAAGAAGGGAAATCTACAGTCTCTGCCAATTTGGCGGCAGCGATGGCTCAATTGGGGCGGCGAGTTTTGTTGGTAGACGCAGATTTGCGCCATCCGTTTCAGCATCATATGTGGGAACTGACGAATGCAGGGGGGCTAAGTGATGTACTGGTTGGTCAAGCTGAGTTTAAGGCAGTTGTGACCGAAGTGATGGATAACTTGGATGTCCTTTCTTGCGGGGTAATTCCTCCTAATCCACTGGCTCTTCTTGACTCGAAGCGGATGGCTTCGTTGATTGAGAGTTTTTCTCAAACCTATGATTTTGTGATTATCGATGCACCGCCCCTAGTCTTAGCAGCTGACGCTCTGACCTTAGCCAAAATGACCGATGGTGTTTTATTGGTGTCACGACCTGGGGTGGTTGATTCTACCAGTGCTGCGGCGGCTAAAGAGTCGTTAGAGCGATCGGGCCAAAATGTTTTGGGTTTAGTGGTCAATGGTGTAATCGTAGAAAACGAATCTGACAGCTACTTCTATTACACAAAGAACGATTCTTCTGATGAAAATTTTACAACTAGGGAGAAAGCTAAGTCCAAAACTGGAAAATATGCTGATCCCTTCTAACTTGAAAATAGGGAGTCGGGAGTTGGGAGTGGGGAGTCGGGGAAGAGACTTTTCATTAGTCTCTGGGCTACCAGTGTAAACCAGGACAAAATACTGACTCTGCTTCACTCAGTTGACTAGAGGCTCAAACGCTTATCGAATAAAGTGTTGACTTTTAAAAGCGTAGCCGTCTGGTGTGAATACTCCTGCCTGAAATCTCAAAACCGACTAATTCACCAAATTAATTTGGATGAATAGTAAATCTTGGGAATCTCTTAGATAAACTCAGTTCACAGAATTTTCACATTTTAATACTAGATTGGGAGAGTACTAGACCACAATCTAAGATTTTATTTAACAAGAGGTTGCTTAACTTGAAAATAGGGAGTCGGGAGTCGGGCTTGGGCCGTGAGCGTCAGCCGAACGGAGTCGGGAGAAGAGAAATTTTCATTGCTTCTTTGTGAGATTTGGCTCATGGTGTCTAATCTGAAAATAGGAATCAGGAGTCAGGATAAAGTACTTTTTATTTGTTAGTTGTAAACTCGCGTTTATAGGAGTCTAACTTGAAATTCTTGTTCTTAAGATTGTTGAAGGTCTATATACATTAAGGTTTGGCTAATGACAGAACGACGCCGACTACTAGGAAATTCTCTTTCATTATTAGCCAATCGCCTAGCCCAAAGTATCACGGCTTTTGTGTTAGTTGCAGCTATTGCTCGAATTCTAGGTCCGTATCAGTTGGGGCAATATATGCTTGCCTTCAGCTTTTATTATGTGTTCATGACTTTGAGTTCACAGGGTTTAAAGACACTATTTACACGAGAATTAGCGGTTAATCCTTCAGAAACACCAGTTTATTTGGTTAGCGGCACTTTTTTGCAGTTTATTTTCAGCATAATCGGCTATGTAGGGCTAATAGTTTTGGTGTTTGTACTGCCTTATAAGCCAGACACGGCAATAGTTTGCTATGTCATGGGCTTAGCAATTATTCCTTTTTCTCTCTCTAATATTACTGAGGCAATTTTTCAGGCTCAAGAAAAAATGCACTTGATTGCTATCAGTACAGTGCCAGTTTATATCCTGCGTGTACTGATAATTCTCTGGGCAATGAACCTGAAATACGATATCACTACCGTATCAGCCATCATGGTTGTTTCGGAAGCCTTGATTCTCTTACTTGAGTGGGGCTTAATTGTACGCTTAGTTAAGCCTAAGTGGAAAATCGACTGGAATTTTATTTGGTGTACTACTAAGGCTTCTCGTACATTTTTGGCAATTGAAGGGATGGCGATACTTAAGGATAGGATGCAGGTACTTATTCTTTCATTGCTCGCCGGCGAAGTGGTAGTAGGCTTGTTCGGTAGTATTACTCAACTGATGCAGCCCTTTCAAATTATTTCCTATAGCCTGGTAATTGCTGTTTTTCCCAAAATGTCAAAAGCTGTTAATTTAGGTCAAGAAAAGCAGCGTAAATTGACAGAGAGTATTGTTGAAGCTTTATTAATTGTTGCCTTACCTTTTATTGTCGGGCTGTTCTTTATTGGGCGTGAACTACTAGTTCTTATGTATCGAGACCCGGTATTTGCTGATGCCGCCTTTGCTTTGAATATTGTCAGTTTAGGATTGATTTCTACTGCATTTGGTAGACCTCTGAGCTATGCATTAGTAGCAAATGGCTTTGAGCGTATCAACTTAATTGAAGTGAGTATAAACACTGTAATTGGAGGATTGGTTAGTGTGGCGATGGTCTCGCTATATCAATTAAATGGAGCGGCGATCGCACTAGTTTTTCTTCAGTTTTTTGCTACCGCTATATATGTGTACTTTGTGTACAAACGCCTCTTTACTTTACGTTTATGGCATCTTTTGCGCCGTCCTGTTTTAGTTAGTGTTTTGATGGCAGCTAGTTTCTTAGTTTGCCAAAGATTTAGTCAAAATACTGTTGTAATCATGCTGGTTGCTAGCGCAGCTTACGGGTTAATTGTTAGTATTTTAGGGGTGTATGTATTAGGAGGTCCTCAAACAGTCTGGAATAAAGTTTTTCAAAAGAAATAGGAATTGAAATGAAAGTAGTATTATTAAGTTTTTGCTTCTATGAATATACGATTGAGTTAGCCAATGGTTTAGCCAACTATGTTGATTTAACGTTAATTCAGCCGGAAAAAATAGCTAAAAAGTCTAAAGATAATCTCGATTCACGCATTTGCTTGCGTAGCTTTGAAAAACCCAGGATTCGCGATCCCCGCAATCTCTTTTCGATGCAGGCGATGATGCGTATTATTCGAGAGATACAACCTGATGTGATGCATGTTCAGGAAACAAATGATTACTGGTATGACTTAACGCTGTTGCTGAACAAGATGCCACCTTTGGTGACAACTATCCATGATGTATTCCGTCACCCTGGCGATCGCGATAATGTACCAGGTTCAGAGTACACTCGTCGGATTGCCTTCTATCGTTCTCAACAGCTCATCGTCCATGCTCAAATTCTGAAGGAAGCTTTAGCTAAACAATTCAACCTTCCTCAGCAGCGAGTCAGTGTGTTGTCGCATGGGGAACTTGGCAGTCTATATCAGCGCTGGGCTGGTGGTAAGAGCCTAGCCCGTGAACCTTACACTATTCTATTTTTTGGACGCATTTGGCCTTATAAGGGTTTGAAATACCTAATTGAGGCATTGCCTTTAGTAGCAGAACGTATTCCTGAAGTCAAGCTGATTATTGCCGGACGGGGAGAGAATATCAAGGAATACTTCTCTAATGGTGATGTCGAAAAACACTGCGAAATCCTCAACGATTTCATCCCGCAAGGAGCTGTGGCGGGTTTATTTCAACGCAGTGCGCTGACAGTTCTACCTTACATCGAGTCATCTCAAAGCGGTGTGGCAGCGATCGCATATGCGACAGGGACACCCGTGATTGCCTCGAATATTGGTGGTTTAGGTGAGATGATTCGACATGAAAAAGACGGGTTGCTGGTGCCACCAGGCGATGTTCGGGCATTAGCTGATGCGATTATTCGTCTGTTGAGCGATCGCGACTTGCAACAGCAGATGCAAACAGCAGCGCTGACTCGCTGTCAGGACGATTTGAATTGGTCGAATATTGCAGCTCAAACCCTTGAAGTTTACCGCAAAGCGATCGACCTAAAAAGCGCTTCCCTACTCAAGTCATGAGAAAACTTCTAAAATTTGCTGAACATGCATTTACAGTTGTTTCCTTAATGCATTATTCAGGAGGACCACTACTTGTCATTCTCTCAGGAGGGGCGAATGAGGGAGATGCAGAGGGGGCAGGTTCAAGTTCGGACAACTCCTTAATTCTCTTGCTCTTTTTTGTAATTTATTTAGTGACCTTTTTTTTACTAGTTTTGCGGTGGAAAAAAGTTCTTTATGTCCTGAGTAAAGACCGATTTCTCTTGTTATTGATAGCGTTTGTTGCCGCTTCGATGCTTTGGTCAGCTAACCCGTCAAAGACCTTAAGCCGCAGTATCGCTTTAATCGGAACAACCTTGTTTGGACTTTACTTAGCCTCACGCTACAGCATGAAACAGCAGCTAAAGCTATTTGGTTGGATGTATGGTCTATCGATAATACTCAGTTTCGGGTTTGCTGTAGCCATGCCAAAATTCGGCCTTATGGGAGGGCTTCATGCAGGTAAGTGGCGGGGAATCTACAACCACAAAAATACCCTCGGAAAGGTAATCGTTCCAGGTATATTTATCTTTTTTCTCCTTGCTCTTGGTTCCCGAAAACGTCGTCGGATTCTTTGGTGTGGCTTTGGTTTGGCAGTACTACTCCTATTACTTTCAACGTCAAAAACTTCCTTGGTCAACCTTTTAGTTGTCTTTGTTGCATTCGCGGCTTTCCAAATTGTAAGGTGGCGCTACCACCGGATGATTCCTGCCCTTACTGCCCTAACAACGGTAGGTACAACTTTATATGTATGGATGACAGCTAACACAGCAGCGCTACTGGGTTCATTAGGAAAAGATGAGACACTCACGGGGCGTGGAGACTTGTGGCCTCTTGTGTTCGAGAAGATTGGAGAAAGACCTTGGCTGGGCTATGGGTATGGTGCCTTCTGGAATGGATTAGATGGTGAGTCTTCCTCCATCTGGTATGCATCGGGGTGGAAACCCCCAAATTCACACAATGGTTTTTTAGATATAGTACTCAGTTTGGGCTTAGTAGGTTTGGCGATACTGGCGATCGGATTCCTGATAGTCGCTGTACCGAGGGCACTACTTTGGGTGCGCCAGAGTAAAACACCAGTGGGGTTTTGGCCAGTACTATATATGACCTATCTCGTGCTAGCCAACTTGGGTGAAAGCACGTTAATGATTCAAAACGATATTTTTTGGGTGTTCTACACTTCCATGTATTTTTCAGTGTTAATGCCACCTGAAGAAGTGCCAAAAGTTCTGAGTAAATATGACCGAAGTAATACTTTAGATTCCGGCACAAAGGCTTTTACTAAAAAAAGGGTGATTACCAACACATAAGCTCTGTAAATATTAACTGGATAAAAGGTTTGCCATGAACGTAATGAAAGTTTTGATGCTAGGTGAAGGTTTAGATCGACAAGGTGGGATAGTGTCAGTAGAAAAACTCATCCTTGAAGAAGCTACCTCTGATGTTGTTTTCAAGCATATTGCTACTCTGCCCAAAGGCTCTAGCGTCTATAAAGTTCTTGTATTCTTCAAAGCGATTGTGGAATTGTTTTGGAGGCTTTTACTAAAAGAAGCCGATCTGGTTCATATTCATGTTTCAGAGCGAGGCAGTGCCTTTCGACAAGCTATTACTGCACTAATTATTATCGGTTTTCGCATACCTGTGATTATGCATACTCATAGCTGTGACTTTCATTCGTTTTACTCGAAACTGCCTCAATGGATTCAGCAATGGATGAGTTGGGTTTTTGGTAGCTGCACCCGTTTTATTGTGTTATCGGAAAGTTGGAAAACATACTATATCGAAAATATTGGCTTGAAACAGAAGCGAGTTATAGTGCTTCCTAACCCAGTAAAAATTCCCTTACAAGTTCCACAGCGCCTAGGCTCTCAAAAAGTGAATATTGTTTTTTTAGGACGCATTGGTCAGCGGAAAGGAGCCTTTGATTTAATTCAGGCATTTGCCTCATTACCTACTGAACAAAAAACCTGCTCAAGACTGACTGTAGCGGGAGATGGAGAAGGAGAGCAAGCTCGCAGTTTAGTTAAAAGTCTCAATTTAACTGACTACATCACGATTCTTGATTGGGTAAACCAAGAGCAACGAGATGCACTTTTAGCAAAAGCTGATGTATTTGTGCTGCCTTCTTATAACGAAGGGTTGCCAATGGCAGTCCTTGAAGCAATGAGTTGGAGTTTGCCTGTGATTACTACGCCTGTAGGAGGAATTCCAGAGGTAATAACTCATAACCAAAATGGCTTATTAGTAACTCCTGGGAATATTCAAGATTTGTCAGAAGCAATGCAGTCTTTAATTAAAGATGAACAGATGAGACTTTCCTTAGGAAACAAGGCAAGAATAAGTGTCAAGCACCTCGATGTAAGAGATTATTTTGGTTCTCTGAAGAATATTTATAACTCAGTGCTGACTGTAAATAATCAGCAGTTGGTTAACACAGTTAAATAGTTAATCCTCAGGCTGAAAAGTTGTTTTTTTGTTAACTCTAAAACTATAGGTGGTAATCATGAATAGTTTTGATGAAATAAATGTTTTGAATACCAAATTTCACAAAATAACAGTCTGTCAATTAATCAAGTACATTGTAGAGACTGCAAAACTTGAAAAAAAGACTATTGTCGGTAATGTGAATGTTCGAGGAATGAACTTTGCTTATGATTTACCTTGGTATCGAGATTTTTTAAATAAGTCTGACTTAGTATTTTGCGATGGAGTTGGGGTATTACTAGGAGCTAAACTACTGGGTCACTCTTGTGAATCTAGGCACCGCATGACTTGCCCAGATTACATAGAAAATTTAGCATTAGCCTGTGAAAAAAAAGATGTTTCTGTGTTTATATTGGCAGGACAACCGGGCGTAGTGGATAAAGCTATTACTAAATTAAAGGCGATCGCACCTAATTTACGAGTAGAAGGACATCATGGTCATTTTGATAAATCTGGTGCAGAAAATGATGCTATTATTCACAAAATTAATACATTTAAACCCGATGTATTATATGTAGGTTTTGGTATGCCTTTACAGGAAAGGTGGATTTTAGACAACATAAATAAAATAGATGCCCGTGTGTTTTTGCCTTTAGGGGCATGTCTTGATTTTTACACGAATAGTGTATACAGGGGACCACGTTGGTTAACTGACAACGGATTTGAATGGCTGACTCGATTGTTTACTGAGCCATCTCGTTTATGGGAACGTTATGTTGTCGGTAATCCCTTATTCTTTTATCGAATTCTGCAACAAAAAATCACCAAAAATGTAAACCATAAACTTGAATAATATATTCAAAAAGTTTTCCCTCATACCTGCTCTCTATGACTAGCACTTTATTTGCCCTGAGTTTAAAAAACTAAGGTGACATAAATCCAGCCATTGTAGACAGGCTGGATTTGTGCATCTTCATAAAAAAAGAGTATCAAAGCCGGAAAAAAATCTACCTTCTATTTCTTGAATTATCTGTTCTTTCTTGACTTGCCTGTTACCACAACTCTAAATCAATGAAATTCATGCCAAAACCCAAAAAATTGATGAAGAGGCGCATATTTTTGTTAGGAATAGGGAGTTTAGCAACCACAGCAGCCATTGCTAAAGCTGATAAGTTTAGTGCTTTAAAGAACTATCAGAAATGGCAGGATAGTAAGGAAAGAGATTTTACAGTAGTTGGAAATAGAAGTTTACGCGATCGCGCCGCTGCAAGAAATTTGATATATGGCGCAGCCAGTGATTACCGTTACCTGTCTGTTGATGCAAAATTAGCGGCTGTTTTCGCACAAGAGTGTGGTATTATTGTTCCAGAAAACGACATGAAGTGGACGACTCTTCGTCCCACTCCAGATAGTTTTAACTTTGTCCAAAGTGATTGGCTAGCTGAGTTTGCCCAAGAACACAAAATGCTTCTTCGTGGACACACCCTAGTCTGGCACGAAGCTTTACCAACGTGGTTTAAGAATACAGTCAACCGTCAAAATGCTCTTCCCATATTGCTTAAACACATTGAAACGGTGGCTGGGCGTTATGCCGGAAAAATTCATTCATGGGATGTGGTTAATGAGGTAGTCTTACCCAAAGACGGACGATCTGACGGGTTACGGAATACTCCGTGGCTTCAGTTTTTGGGACCAGATTATATTGACATTGCCTTTCGTGCTGCCGCTAAAGCAGACCCCCGGGCATTGTTGGTATACAACGATTACGGACTGGACTACGACACCTATGAAAATGAGGCTAAGAGAGTAGCTGTACTCAAGCTGCTAGAGCGTTTGAAATCTAAAGGAACTCCAATACATGCTTTTGGAATGCAAGCTCATTTAGCGGGAGAAGAAACTCGCTTTAATCCTAAAAAGTTGAAGGATTTTCTACAGGATGTTGCAAGTCTTGGTCTGAAAATCTTGATAACCGAAATGGATGTTACAGACCAAAAGTTACCTGTAGATGCTGATATTCGCGATCGCATTATTGCTGGAGTCTATGAAGATTATCTCTCAGCAGTACTTGAAGAGCCTGCTGTAATCGCCGTGTTGACATGGGGATTAAGCGATCGCTACACTTGGCTTTCGGAATTTAAGCCACGAAATGACAAAGCCGCCGTTCGCTCCATGCCACTTGATGTAAACCTAAAGCGTAAGTTGGCTTGGAACGCGATCGCTCGTGCTTTAGATAGCTTTTAATTAAAAGTTTTACTTCGATCAGCTTTTAAGAAGCTATCTAATAGTAGTGTTTGAAATTTATCCATCGATTAGGGTGGTCAGTGTGAGGAACAATCAATCATGAACTTTGGGTTTGAGAAAAAACTAACATCAGGGTCTTTCAACGGAATAGGAACGAAGTTAATAAATACTCCTTTAGTTGAAAAACCGATGAGAGAAACACCAGAACTTGAAATTGATCAGCAAGGTATTCATCAGCAATTTGAAGCTCAAGTGGAGCAGACACCAAATGCTATTGCTGTAGTTTGTGAAGACAAGCAGTTGACTTATCAGGAACTCAACAACAGAGCTAATCAACTGGCACACTACTTGCAAGCACTAGATGTGAAACCTGACGTGCTGGTAGGGATTTGTCTGGAGCGATCGCTAGAGATGGTCGTAGGATTGTTGGGCATTCTCAAAGCAGGTGGCGCTTATGTTCCCCTAGATCCAAGCTATCCAAAGGAACGCCTGAGTTTCATGCTAGAAGAAACTCAAGTACCAGTGATGCTGACTCAGAATCGATTGGTCAAGGAGCTTCCTCAACAAACAATACAGATGATCTGTCTTGACACAGATTGGGAAACTATTGCTAGAGAGAGTGAAGAAAACTTAGTTAGTGAAGTGACGCCGCAGCAAGTTGCCTACGTAATGTACACGTCTGGCTCTACTGGCAAGCCAAAAGCAGTACAAATTCCCCATACTAGGGTCTCGGATTATGTTCAGTCCATCAACAACGTGCTGCAAATTCAGACTACCGATATCTATTTGCACACAGCCTCTTTCTCCTTTTCTTCTTCGGTTAGGCAGTTAATGGTGCCTCTATCCCAGGGAAGCAAAATTATCCTTGCTAGTTATGAACAAACCAAAAATCCCTTGAGCCTTTTCCAGATAATTCAGAAACAGGGTGTAACAGTCTTTGACACAGTACAGTCAGTTTGGCGTCATGGACTTCAGGCATTAGAAAGTCTAGATAAGGCATTTCAAGAAGTACTCATCCAGTCTCAATTGCGACTAGTTTTGTTTTCTGGCGGTTTACTGCCTTGTCAACTTCTTAAAAAAGTACGCAGTGCAGTTGGAAATCAACCGCAAATTGTCAATATTTATGGTCAAACCGAAACAATTGGAGTCTGTGCTTATCCTATCCCAGCTGAATTTGACAAAGAACAAGGATATGTACCAGTAGGACATCCCCTGGCTCATACTCAGGCTTATATTCTAGACGACCATCTTCAGTTAGTTCCGCTGGGAGAACCAGGTGAACTGCATGTTGCGGGTGCTAGTCTAGCTCTGGGCTATCTCAACCGTCCCGATCTAACTGCCGAGAAATTTATATCTAACCCGTTCAGTAACGAATCAGCCTCTCAACTCTACAAAACTGGAGATGTAGCTCGCTACTTACCTGACGGAACCCTAGAAATTCTAGGTCGCACTGATTATCAAGTGAAGATTCGTGAAATGCGAGTTGAACTAGGGGAAATTGAATTAGCGATCGCACAAAATCCTAGTATTCGGGAAACTGTGGTCATCGCCACAGAGGACGTACTAGGCGACACTCGCTTAATTGCTTATGTAGTTCCGAAGTTACTTTCAGCACAGAGTAACCAAACCGCCTTGATCAAAGACCTCCGAAGCCTCCTCAAAGAGAAGCTACCTGACTACATGGTACCTTCTACCTTCGTCATGCTGGAGGCACTCCCCCTGACGCCCAACGGCAAAATCGACCGCACCGCCCTACCAGCACCCGACCTAGTTAGGCAACAACCAAAAGAAACCTTTGTTGCCCCTCACGATGAAATCGAACTTCAGCTTACACAAATTTGGCAAAAAGTTTTAGGTGTCCAACCGATAGGAGTGAAGGACAACTTCTTTGAACTAGGAGGACACTCCCTCTCAGCCGTACGCATGTTTGCTGAAGTTGAGCCGATAGCTGGGAGAAATTTTCCTTTGGCTACACTGTTAGAAGCACCAACCATTGAGCAACTGGCTACTGTAATTCGACACAAAGAATGGTCAGCCCCTTGGTCATCATTGGTTGCCATTCAACCTGGCAGTTCTAAACCCCCTTTATTCTGCATTCATCCTGTTGGTGGCAACGTTCTAGAATACCTGAACTTAGTCCGTTATCTAGGTTCAGAGCAACCCATCTATGGACTACAAGCACAAGGGCTAGATGGAAAACAAACTCCTCTGAATCGGGTTAAAGACATGGCTGCCTACTACATCAAAGAAATACGTACCCTCCAGCCCGAAGGCCCTTATTTTCTAGCCGGATACTCCTTTGGTGGTTTGGTAGCTTTTGAGATGGCTCAACAACTTCATGCCCAAGGTCAAAAGGTCGCTCTACTAGCCTTGTGCGATACCTACTCTCCCAAACTAGAGGGGAAGCGCCCATCATTTCTCAAGTATGTATGGATTCATTTAACTAACCTCTGGCAACTCGAACTGATGGAGAAATTCAACTATGTGCAAAGTTGGATAAAGTGGCAAATGCACAAGGAGAATTATCAGGAATTCCTGCGTAATCAGGTGCCTGAAGCTATTCAAAACTTTGATGTTTTAGAAGCAAATTTGCAAGCTACCAAAGATTACGTAGCCCTAGCTTACCCAGGGCGAGTTACTCTCTTCCGTAGTACTGTGCAGAAGCCAAGATTTTCCCATGATCCTCAATTGGGTTGGGGTAATTTAGTAGGTGGAGAATTAGAAATTCATGATGCTCCTGGCGACCACTATGGCATGTTAAGAGAGCCTCGTGTCCGGGTGCTGGCTGAAAAATTGAAGCATTGTTTGACTCAGGCTCAAGTGGATGAGAAATGTTAACAGGTTGACTAGCAGAGTGCATCCCAATGCCAGCAAAAATCTAAAACTTGCGCTATTGCTAATCTAAAATCCTCAAGCCCTGCCCCATTGTGGGCAGGGTTTTTTCTTGCATAGTAAATCCTTGCATCCTTGAGATGACAAATCGCCCCTTTAAGGCTTGCCACTTGATGCCTAACTGAAACGTAAGTTAGCATGGAAAGCAAGCTTCTCGGCTTTTGATAATAGACCTCTTACAAAAATAAATAGAACGGGCAAGATGCCCATCCCACAAAAGTGATTTTTTACTGTGGGGTGGGTATCCTGACTGCTCAATAAATTGATGAAAAAGCAAGCCAATAAAAGGTTTTATGCCTCCACTTCAGTATTTTTTTAGCTTTACAAAAAGCCTGTCTAATGCAGAGAAAAAACTTTTGAGATTTTGAGTAACTTTTCATAAAAATGGGAATGATCAGAGGCGTCAACTAAAACGAATACACGCCAATAAACTTTTACTCATGTATCAGGAACTATCCAAGACCGAGGCATTCTGGAAGCATTACCTGACTGGTTTTACTGCGCCCACCCCGCTGATTGTAGATCGATTTCCCGGTAGAAAGGACAATCAGGAAACAGACCAGGGAGAAGCACAAATCCGGCTATCGGATGTCGTGACATCAGCATTGAAATCTCTAGCGCAAGAACATGAATTGACACTCAATACTTTTTTACAAGGGGCATGGGCTTTGCTCCTAAGTCGCTACAGATGCCCCAGAGTCTAGAAGAAACCTTTGTTGCTCCTCAGGATGACTTGGAACTACAGCTTACTCAACTTTGGCAAAAAGTTTTAGGCGTCCAGTCGATTGGCGTGAAAGATAACTTCTTTGAACTAGGAGGTCACTCGCTACTCGCTGTACACCTATTTGCTGAAATTGAGCAGATGATGGGCATAACTCTGCCTTTAGCGACACTCTTTGAAGCGCTAACCATCGAGCAACTGGCGGTTGTGCTGCGTCGGGATGGATGCTCTGCACTTTGGTCGTCATTGGTAGCTATTCAACCAGGTCGTGCTAAACCTCCTTTATTCTGCATCCATCCTATTGGTGGCAACGTTCTAGAGTACGTGAATTTAGTCCGTTATCTGGATTCAGAGCAACCCGTTTATGGGATACAAGCACAAGGGTTAGATGAAAAACAAGTCCCTCTGAATCGGGTTGAAGACATGGCGAGCCACTATATCAAAGAAATACGTACTATTCAGCCAGAAGAACCTTATTTTCTAGCAGGTTACTCCTTTGGTGGTCTGGTGGCTTTTGAGATGGCTCAACAATTTCATGCCCAAGGTCAGAAGGTGGAACTCTTGGCGTTATTGGATGCTCCCTCTCCCACCTTTCAGGAAAAACGCCCATCACTTTTCCAGTATTTGTGGATTCATTTAACTAACCTCTGGAAACTCGACTTGAGGGAAAAATTTACCTATATACAAGGTTGGTAATGTGGAAAATGATCAGGGGAAATTATAAGGAGTTCCTACGTAAGCAGTTGCCTGACTCTCTGATCAATTTTGAGGTTTTAGACGCTAATATCCAAGCTAAAAAAGATTATGTAGCGCCAGTTTATCTGGGGCTAGCTACTCTCTTTTCTTGCCAGGTGAAAGAGCCAAAATATTGCCATGACCCTCAATTTGGTTGGGGTAGTTTTGTTGGTGGAGAGTTAAAAATCCACGAGGTTCCTGGCGATCACTATGGCATGTTAAGAGAGCCTCGTGTCCGAGTGTTGGCTGAACAACTAAAGCTTTGTTTAGAGGAAGCTCAGAAAAAGTAAGTACACCAGTTGTAGGGGCAGTGCCGTGCCCCTACCCCGTACCTCAGTTTTCTCGACTCTTGTGGTAGGTTGGGTTAAGCGTAGCGCAACCCAACTTCCGCTACGATAAATATTGGGTTTCGTTCCAAGAGTTCAACGCACGCAATGAGAAATGTTGGGTTTCGTTCCTCAACCCAACCTACAATTTAAGACTGAAACGTAAGTTAGCATGGAAAGCAAGCATAAAACATGCCTTGTGGTACGTCTCTATTCAATTCATTAGCTGTCCTAACCACTAAGGTGGTTACTCTATTTGAGATTAATAAAAACTAGATTTTTTGTTGAAAATACCATGTTTAAAAATGCGATATAAGAACAATGGATTGCCAATAAGATAACGTTTCCACAGGCGAAAAGGCTCAGTCATCAACCGCGTTAACCATTCAAATCCGTGGTCAGTTAGCCAACGCGGCCCTCTGTATATAGTTTTTGTATAAAAGTCAATACATGCACCTAAATTGATAAAAACGCGAGCTTCTACTGTTGCTATATTGTCTAAAATCCACCGTTCTTGTAATGGCATACCAAAGCCGACAAAGAGAATATCTGGCTTAAAGTTATTCAGCTCTTTAATGACAGCATCATTCTCTTCACCGTTTAGCTCAAAATGCCCTGGATGGCCTTGTATTTTTAAGTTTGGTGCAATTTCTAAAAACTTAGTAATTGCCTGGTCTACTATACCGGGTCTGCCACCTAAAAAAAATATAGACACATTTTTTTTCTCACAGGCTAATATGAGATTTTCTATATAATCTGGAGGAGTCATGCGATGTACACATTGAACAGAGTATCCAAGGATTTTTGCTCCTAACAAAATACCAAAACCGTCGCAAGCTACTATCTCTGCTTTATTGAAAAAATCTTGATACCAAGCTAGGTCGTGACAAAAATTTATTGCACGGACGTTTACATTACCTACTATTGTCTTTTTTTTCAGTTGTGCAGCTTCTACTATATAATCTATAAGTTCGGTAACTGTTATTTTATGAAATCTTGTCTCTAGTATCTTAACTTCTTCAAAAAGTTTCATGTTGATGTTTAGAAGCATAGGTGATTTGCTGAAGACTTAATGAAAAGTCTTCAGCAATGTATTTCTATAAAGTTCCCGAAAAGGAAGTCAAATATACATGGATCTGGGAACGAAATTATGACTGTGAAATTACTGAATTTTTTCGACAACAAATACAGTCTTATTAGGTTAATAAGACTTAGATTTCACTCCAGGTCAATGATTTTTTAATAGCCAATGCAAACGTGAATTTTCCAGTAGGTTTGTTAACTACTGAAGCCTGTGCAATATATCAATTAGAACTTACTTATTAGCGCTCAAGATAGCCAAAAGTTATGCAATAAAGCCCTAGATGTAGTATCTGCACCAACTCAGAGCGTAAGTTCTATCAATTTAATTACTTAATTATTAAGGTAAAATTTCTATTTTCAAAGTGAAATAATAATTGTATGTTTTACTAAAACTTTATATATTTATAGGAAGTTTATACAATATGAAGTTTGCGATCGCCCTTTAGCCCAGTAATACCAATTTCCTAGATTTTCGCGACAGATGGAGAGCAGGGGAGGCAGGGGGAGTGATTTGTAGCAATCATTGATGAAATTGGTATAACCTTCAGGCAATTGCTTAGCTGTGATTTACCTATGATAATTATCTCTCTGTGCCACTGGATGGGCATGAAAAAACCCCCTAGGGGGGGTTCTCACTCAATAAAACATCAAACAAAACGTTTAGAGCAAATACACTAGGGTGAACAGAACAATCCACACAACATCGACAAAGTGCCAATAAAGCTCTGCGGCTTCTACGCCAAAGTGTTCTTTATTGGAGTAATGATCGGGTTTTCTGGCTCGCCACAACACCGCCAAAATTAGCAGAAGACCTACAGTAACGTGCAAACCGTGAAAACCTGTCAAAACATAAAACGAGCTAGCAAAGACATTGGTTGTTAGACCAAACCCAAGGTGAGCGTACTCATAAGCTTGTCCAGCTAAAAACGCTGCTCCCATAATGGCTGTGAGGATGTACCAGAACCGCAGGCCTGAAACATCGTTCTTCTTAATTGCCGTATCGCCTCTATGCATCACAAAACTGCTGGAAATCAGAATTAACGTGTTGACTCCTGGCAGTAATAACTCTAACTCTGGCGTTCCTTCTGGAGGCCAAACGGGTAAGATCGAGCGATAGATCATAAAAGCTGTAAACAGGCCGAGAAAAATCATACTCTCAGCAATTAGGAACACAACCACCCCGAACATCCGAAAATCAGGATGTTCCTCGTGATGCCCTGTCGCCTCAACTTCGTGGTGATAATTAAGGGCTGTTTTCGATTCGTCAATTGTTGAACCTGTCATAAACCTCTATTGTTATTGGTTATTTGTTGTTGGTTATTTGTTGTTGGTTATTTGTTGTTGGTTATTTGTTGTTGGTTATTTGTT
>DALYIW010000067.1:0-30865 GCA_031970155.1 Coleofasciculaceae cyanobacterium CTOTU46601
CTAGAGGGGATCAAGATTTAGAGCTTCAAGTGCGTAAGTCCTGTAGATGTTACTTGTGTTCTCTTCCAGCTTGAACTGGTATTGAAAGTAGTTGAGTACGTTTTTGTGAGGAGCTGTCCCAGTTTCTGGATAGCTTGAATCGTGCAATCTGTAAAGGTAGTGAAAAATTGAGTTGTTGCTGCCAACTAATTCACAAAGGAGATCATCAATGTCTCATAAGAATAAAAAAGACTTTCGCCAACTCGTTACCGATACATTATCAGCTGGGCTGAAAGGTTGTCGTCGCCTTAGCTGTCCTGTATGCAGTGTTATCCCCCCTCATATCTTGCGAGAGATTGTTAGGAATGGCGACCCAGATCAACAGGACTGGGCTATTCAAAACTTAACGCGATCGGCACGGATTCGCGGACAGCGCGATGTCATGGGCAATCTTACAACAGTAATGGCGTCAGCGGGTACCAAGCGTCGCACTATCTTCGATGCCAAAAATGGCACTGAACTTCCTGGCACACTGATTCGAGGTGAGGGCGACTCTGAAAACAGCGACATAACCGTCAATGAAGCTTACGACGGTGCTGGTGCGACTTATGACTTCTACAAAGAGGCATTGGAACGCAATTCTATTGATGATCAAGGGCTGCGTCTAGATTCCACCGTTCATTACGATGTCAAGTATGACAACGCCTTTTGGAACGGCAAACAGATGGTTTATGGTGATGGGGATGGAGAGATTTTCAACCGCTTCACTATTTCCATAGATGTGATTGGGCATGAACTCACTCATGGGGTCACCCAGTATGAAGCAGGTTTGATCTATATGAACCAACAGGGGGCACTCAATGAGTCGATGTCTGATGTATTTGGTTCCTTGGTGAAACAGTGGGTTAAAAAGCAGACAGCAGATCAAGCTGACTGGCTCATCGGAGAAGGTTTATTAACATCTAAAGTTAATGGTGTTGCCCTTCGTTCTATGAAAGCGCCAGGAACAGCCTACGACGACAAACTGCTAGGGAAAGACCCTCAGCCTGGTCACATGAAAGACATCTATAAGGGCAATAAAGATAACGGTGGTGTCCATATCAATTCAGGTATTCCGAACCGTGCTTTTTACCTAACAGCAACTGCGATCGGCGGCTATGCTTGGGAGAAAGCCGGGAAAATTTGGTATATCACTTTAAGAGACCGTCTGCGTCCTTGGTCAGATTTTTCCAAGGCAGCGAAGCATACTATCACTGTGGCTGGAGAACTCTACGGTGACAAAAGTACTGAGCAAAATGCAGTTCGTGAAGCCTGGAAACAAGTAGGAGTCGAACCGTCAGGACTCTTTTAACAGTTGTTGAAAACTGAAGGATGAAAGGGGTTAAAGTGTGAAGTTAGCGAAAAAATAAAGGTCAAAGACCACAATTTATCACTTCATCCTTCATCCTTCTTTTTTATTGTCGTCTTGCTCCTGCCATTAACCAATCAAGTAGAGGTCTTAGGGTTCCAGGTACTGCTTGTTCACTAACTTCTACTGTATGTTGCTTACTGTTATCTTCCACCTTTAGCTGGTACTGAAAGCGGTCAGGCTGTTGACTGTTGGAAGTTATGGTTTTGGGCAAACGAAAAAAATCAGCGGCGTCAACTAGTTGGCGCAGCTGGTTTGCTTCATTTTCAGGTAAATCGGCAGTATCAAAAACTTTTGTCATGGTTATGCCAGCAAAGCCACCAGTTCGTTCAAAGGTCATCCGCATGGTTTTCCTCTCAGTAGCAACAAGCTACGCTTAAAGTCTGGGTTATCAACCTGAATAACTTAATAATTAATGGTCTATTGCTCATTGTTATGTTAGTTCAGAAGCTTTTCTCAGAACATCCTTCAGTTGCTATATCCTCCTAGAGGTATAGCGCTAGTGCATTTCGGCAGAAGAATACCTGCACAACAACAGTAGAGACGTTCCGGCGGAACGTCTGTGCGATACGACTTATCCAGGACTTACGCAGAACCTCTACCTGTAGGGTGGGCACTGCCCACCTTACGCAGAACCTCTACCTGTAGGGTGGGCACTGCCCACCCTACTACTAGCAGTAGCGTTGAAATCAGCAATTTGCGTAAGTCCTGTTATTAATATGTTCTGACAACAGTTACATGCACAAAGCTACGCCATGACCATTCCACCATCGACATTGAATACCTGCCCTGTGATGTAAGCGGCGGCTGAGTCAGTGGCTAAAAATCTCACCATTCCAGCGATGTCCTCTGGTTGACCGTAGCGGCCTAGGGGAATGTACTTGATAATTTCGTCTGACTTGAGATCGCTGGTCATATCTGTGGCAATAAAGCCCGGTGCAACTGCGTTGACTGTAATTCCACGACTTGCTAATTCCTTGGCTACCGTTTTGGTAAATCCAATCACACCTGCCTTGGCGGCGCTGTAATTTGCCTGACCTGGGTTTCCCATCTGCCCTGCAACTGAGGCTATATTGATAATTCGACCCGATCGCTGTTTGAGCATAATTTTGCTAACTGCCCGCGTACATAAAAAAACGCCAGTCAGGTTCAGGTCAATTACGGCTTGCCAATCTTCAGGTTTTATCCGCAGAAGCAGGGTGTCGCGGGTGATGCCAGCATTATTAACGAGTATGTCAACCCGACTAAATTTTTCTAGTGTGTTATTGACAAGAGCGTCTACTTGTTCAAGTTTAGAAACATCGGCTTGAAGCGCGATCGCACTCCCCCCAGCTTCTGTAATTTCCGCCACTACTTGTTGCGCGGCATCACCAGAACTTGCGTAGTTTACCACCACATTGGCTCCCTGGGCTGCTAACTCTACAGCGATCGCTCGACCAATTCCGCGCGAGGCCCCGGTGATGATCGCAACGCGATCGCGCAAGTTCTCTTGAGATGTTTGTGATGCTTCCATGAAAAATTCCTCTTAAACTAGCCTGCTTAATTCATACCAAGTTGCGGCCAAAAGCCATCTCTTCCTTGCGTTTTTTAGCGATTGGGGTAGGGATAGGCTTTCTTGGTAAACCTTAAAACCGTCCAACCCACCCATCTTCTAACAAAAAACGAGAAGGTACTACGACTGAGCGCAACTTCGGATCAGCTCCCAGAATTTTGCACTAGAATCGAGCTGAAAGACTAACACGAGTTTTTTTTATGTCGGTAAAAAAGCAATTCACAAGTTTTGAGGAGCTACTCTCTGGCTCCGATGTTCCAGTGTTGGTAGATTTTTATGCGACTTGGTGTGGGCCATGTCAGATGATGGTTCCGATCCTAGAGAAAGTGAACGCTCAGCTGAAGGGGCGCTTACAAGTTGTAAAAATTGATAGCGATAAATATCCTCAGCTAGCGTCTCAGTATCAAATTCACGCCTTGCCTACATTGGTACTCTTCAAGAACGGTCTACCAGTAGAGCGCATTGAGGGTGTTGTCGCAGCAGAGCAACTCATCCAACAATTACAAGTATTAGTTTAGGCACCTACCTTCAAGAGCGTTCAACTAGATAGAAGATTCATCGACCTAGAGAAGATGCTGCTTCATCTTCAGGAGGATTCAGACGCCTGGGGAGATTCTTGAGAATCACCCGGAGGTGTTGCTGCTTTATTATTATCCTGGGCGCGTTGTTCTCGTTTTTTTCGCTCGGCTTTGATGGCATCTTCCATCACTAACTGCACTTGTGCCATTTTTTCTAGGTTGCTGCGGTACAACTCTAGGTCTTTTTGCAGCTTCTCTTCGGGTAGATGTAAGGCATTACCAATTTCTTTGAGAGCGTCATTACGCTGCTTTTCGTCCTTAACCATCTCAGAGTCTGCCTGTTCTAGTAGGGTATAAAGACCAATCGCAAACAGACGGCTGTACTTGAATTTAGGATTATTTGCGATCGCCCCAACAGTACTATGCAAATCCCCCACACCCTCGACGGGAGTTGGTGAACTGAACCAGGAGACTAATTCTTTCCCCGTCAAACGTTCTGCTAAAATTTGGAGCCGTTCAGCATCTTGCTTGTACTGTTGCGGTTCATTCCCCACAGCTTTACACAGGGCGTCAAAAATTGGCTCCTTATCTCGTTCTGGTCGATAGCCTCCCATAAATCGATTAAAGGACGTCACGACACCGAAGGCATAGATGGGATCGTAGTGAAAATCAACATTGACTGACAATAAATGCATTTCCACTATCAATTCTTCCACTACCCGCCGATAGATCGAGTTAACAGGACGAGTGTGAAGATGGTAGAAATCTCGTTTAGTGTCCGAGACTGTGCGAAGGTTACTCACAAAAACTCCGGGCCGAATAGTGCGCCCACTCCTTCTAGGGGTGGGAGGAAAAACGATATGACACCCTGAGGTGTCGGGTAGAGAGCGATTTAGTTCTAGATTATGGAATTTGCTTTTAGCGCATTCCTAAGGTAGGAACTTTAACTCTTGCCCTAAACGTAGCCTACTCTCGTAATCTCCCCCGGAAAAGAGGAAACTTGGGGAGTGGCTGAGTCTGGTTAGGTTAGGATTTGTAGTATCTTCGAGCCATAGCCAGAAGACCATCCTAGAATCCCACGTTTAAAATTGTAGGATTTCTAACAAAGCAGACTCATAGGTGGACGTATGATCATTGTCTCGCTTCACGAGAAGTTTGCCAAGGCAAGAGTTTAATCGAAGCTATTAATCAGCTACAATCCGGGATCGCACGGGGTCAAAGCTATCAGCCTTTACCCTTCAACTTTTAACTCTGATGACCCTTTCTCCTGAACTGATCACCTTGGCACGTTATATGGCAGGTGAATTTGATAATCAACAACAGGCGATCGCACAACCAGTGTGGTATGTTCATCTCCGCCTCTGGCTACGACCCGTTCCTTTGTTTACCGAAGACAGCCTGACTCTGTATGCGGAACAGGCTAGTATCGTCAACCTGGATCAACCTTACCGTCCTCGCCTTCTGCGGTTACATCAAAGCGACACGACATCAGCACCTTTACAAGTGCAGTATTATATGCTAAAAGACCCAGAAGCAATCCGAGGTGCTGGTCGTAATCCAGATTTGTTGAAACAGCTGACTCCAGAAAACATCAAGTTCTTACCCGGCTGTTCCCTTAATATCCAACAACGCCAAGTTACGCCAAATTCCTATGAGTTTTCAGCTTCATCGGAAACTGGTGAACCCTGTTGTTTCAGCTATCAAGGCAACAATTACCAAATCTCCTTAGGATTTGAAGCAACAAAAGAGGAATTTCGCAGTTTTGACAAAGGCATTGACCCCACAACGGGAAAAGTGATGTGGGGAGCCATACTAGGGCCATTTTGCTTCACCAAACGCCAAGATTTTGCCGAGGAGTTACCACTTTAAAGAGTTGCAGGTTGGCATGTTAACAGGTTGTAGGTTCAGATCAGGCACCATGAGCGAGGATTATACAAACAAGGGGTGAAAATTGCTCTTCTCCCCAACTCCCAACTCCCAACTCCCGACTCCCGACTCCCGACTCCCTATTTTCAAAACAACCTTCAATCCACTTCAAGTAGGCATACTTCGAGGAACACCTTCCAAAGCTTCTTTCTCGGTTTCAAAGATTTCAAACACCGAATCCATCATGGTAACTTCAAATACCAGCTTGGCTTCTGGATGAACATTACAAATGCGGAAGCTACCTTTAACTTTGTCAGCATCTCGCATTCCTGCTACCAAGGAGGTCAGACCAGAGCTATCAATAAAGTTAACTTGACTCAGGTTAACTACCACATGGCGGCTAAGTTTGGAAATACACTCTTGCAACTTCAGGCGAAATTGCCAAGCCGTAGTAATATCTAAGCGTCCGACTGGTGCCAAAACAATGATGGTCGTGCCATCTGGCGTCGTGTGAGTTTTTTGCTCTATGTGAATCATCTGTATCTCCTTGCTGCGGCAGCGTTGCGGTGGCAATCTGGGTGCGTCAATTAAACCTTAAAAACTCAGTTAAAACAACGAGCACCCTGATTGCGCTCCTACAGCTACTCACCTCAAGTAGTCTAACTCAGATACCTTCTTAGGTTGAAGGTGTCCAGTTAGCCCAGTCTTGAGGCTTTAGAAAAGTATCGTACAATTCGGCTTCCGGTGTATTGGGTTCGGGCTTGTAGCCGTATTCCCAACGGACTAAGGGGGGGAGAGACATGAGGATGGACTCAGTACGCCCGTTCGTTTGCAGTCCAAAAATCGTGCCTCGGTCGTAAACGAGGTTAAATTCAACATAACGACCTCGACGGTAAAGCTGGAAGTTGCGTTGTTTGTCGCCATACTCCATATCTTTACGACGCTCTACAATCGGCAGGTAAGCGGGTAAGAATGCCTCTCCACAATCTTGAACAAAGCTAAACAAATCTTCCCAACTGCGAGGCTCTATACTTCCAATTTGATTGCTATAAATTGCTGCTGAACCGTCTTGATGAGGGCCACGGTATAGTGCGCCTGTGCCATCTTGATAGTCAAAAAACAGTCCGCCGACACCTCGCGTTTCTTTGCGGTGCTTGAGATAGAAATATTCATCGCACCAGCGTTTGAAAACTGGATAATACTCAGGGTGGTGGGCATCACAGGCAGTTTTAATCGTCCGGTGAAAATGGGCTGCATCTTCGGCAAATGGGTAGTAAGGGGTCAAATCCGCACCCCCACCAAACCACCAGACCGGTCCTGCCTCAAAGTAGCGATAATTTAGGTGAACTGTTGGCACATAAGGGTTGCGAGGATGTAAAACCATGGATGTGCCAGTGGCAAAAAAACCATGTCCTGCTGCCTCTGGACGCTGGGTTAAAATTGAAGGCGGTAGCTGACTATCCCAAACTTCAGAAAAGCCGACTCCAGCTTGCTCAAACACTGCACCCTCTCGAAGTACGCGGGAACGACCTCCGCCACCTTCTTCTCGCTCCCAGGACTCTTCCTGAAAAGTACTAGCACCATCTAGTTGTTCGAGAGCCTTACAGATTTTGTCTTGCAGCTGTTGCATAAACTGCTTGACTCTCTCCCTAGAGGCAGCAGTTGGTAAAGAATTAGTGTTGGTCGTTGCGTCTGTCTTAAAAGCTGTCATAATCTCAATTCAATGGAGTTAACCCAAAAGCGCATTGCTGTTGCTCTTGCGTCTTCATGGTTCTTGCGCCGTGAAGTTATTGTAGGGTAGGCGCGATGCATTTTGGCTGTTGCGATCGCGTTTGGCTGTTGATTGGGAGTAGCTCAGGCTTTAGCCTAGCCGCTCAATGAAGGAGCCAGCGACATGCAGAAACATCCACAAAAGCCGCCTTCTATGGACTATCTAAAACATTACCCTTTCCCAAAACCAAGATAAAAACCCAAGATTAGAGTGTCATCGTACTTTCTTAGACTAGCTTGGATTGGCTCTTTAAAAACACCTATCCCTAGTCTGCCGTCAATTGTTCTTCAGTGAGTCGCAATTATATCCTTTAGGGGGGTTTTATTTGCTGTCTTACTTTTGTAGGGTTATAAGTTTGCCTGAGCGTCGCTCTTGGGAGGCGTGTTGTGATTCTCAATTTTTCCTTTAAGTTAATCGCTGGTCGAGAGGGGATTTGGTGCAAGTTTACGCTGTTCAGGACATATCGTGCCCTGAGTACCGCCCCTGTGGATGTTCTCTGGCAAAAATTAATCAACTTAGCCGATGTCTCCTGGAATCCCCTGTTGTCGAGTACCAATGCTCCTAGAGGATTAATTCCTACACCGGGTTTGATTTACCAAGTGGTGACTCGCTTGATACCAATTCCCGTGCGAATTTTTGTTGAGCGTGTACGACCTGGTGAGTTACTTAGTGTACGCTTTCTGGCAATTCCTGGCGTTGAGAAACGGGTGACTTACCAGGTTGAGTCTACGGTTTGCGGAACTTATGTATCTTACTCCGTGACGCTACGGGGTTGGTTATCACCCTTAATTTGGTGGCTAATTCGCCCCTATGCAGCGCGTGTGGCTTCTGAATTAGCTCAGGCAGCAGAGCAAATTGCGGCGCTGTAAATAGTTAACTCGACGGTTGTTGGTTGTTTGTTGTTTGGCTTGCCCTGAGCTTGGTCGTTGGGTTGTTTGTTTTTTACAGAAATATTATCAAAAAAATTTTGTCTTCTCATTGACAACGGATGTTCTGTCTCAGTAACGCTAGTTCTCGTTTTTCAGTAATGGATGGGTTGTTAGTTGATACTACGCACCGTTTCGCTAATATTCGTTATTAAAAACGACTAAAAGCAGATTCTAGCAATACTTCATCCGTTGCCATATCCAACAACCAACAACAAACAACCAACAACAAACAACCAATAACAAACAACCAACAACAAACAACCATTAATAATCTAGCTGTACAATGGCAAGGTGACTGTAAATGTCGTGCCCACTCCGACTTGACTTTGTAGTGAAATTTTGCCGCCATGCAAGTCTACAAACTTTTTGACAATGCACAGTCCTAGTCCAGTACCAGGAATCTTGCCGACGTTTTGCCCTCGATGAAATGACTCAAACAGTTGGTGTTGATCTTCTGTAGAAATACCTATGCCCTGGTCTTGAATCTTGAAGTTAGCTTCTCTCTCGTGACAGGAGATTTCAAACTCTACCTCACTGTCTTCTGGTGAATACTTCATTGCATTTGAGAGTAAATTAGCGAGGATATGCCCGAGAAGATTTTCATCCATGCAAGCGGGGCTGCATTCCCCTTTAATTACATAATTGATTCTTGATTTATTCCCACCAGCTACCTGCATTCCTTCCACTAAGTTGTAACAAAATTCGGCTAAGTCAAAAGGCTGTGGTTTGAACTCTAATTTGCCAACTTCTGCTTTAGTGAGGCTTAAAATATCATCTAGCAGTCGCATCATTTCTTGGGCAGAATCTTCAATGCGATCGAGGCATCTATCCTTTTGTTCTTTGCTAATTGTGTCGCTGAAATCTTTGAGTAATTCACCAGACATGATGATTGTACTCAAGGGGTTACGGAACTCGTGGGACATCATTGAAACAAAATTGAATCTACCTTCGCTCAGTTCTCTTTCCATTTCTAGAGCCATGCGAATTTCTTCTGCTCGCTTACGTTCTGTGATGTCGCGAGAGTTGAGAACAATACTTGATAGTCCTGAAGAAAAGACGTTACCATGTCTCACGGTGTTATCAATAAAATTCTTCCCAATTGCTTCAAGAATACGCCAAGAACCATCTTGATGCTGAAAACGAAACTCTATGGATAGGGTAATGCTTGGGTTTTGAGCTACTTGATTTAGGGTATTGAGAAAGTTTGCCGTATCTTCTGGATGAATATAGTCAACGATGTTTTTGCCAACTATAGCCCCTGGTTCGTATCCCAAAACCTTCTCAATAGAGGGACTTTCATACTGAATGATGCCATCAGTACCAAGAACTGTGATGATATCTAGTGCATTTTCGATTAATGCTCGAAAACGTTCTTCATTCTGACGCACAGTCTGTTCGGCTTCACGTCGCTTGCGTCGCTCAAGTGCCTCCTTGCATTCACGATCAACAGCAGGGGCAAGTCGTGCTAATTTGCCTTTCATCAGGTAATCATGAGCACCTGCTTTCATCGCAGCAACAGCAATTTCCTCACCAATCGTGCCTGACACAATAATGAATGGTAAGTCAATACCTCTTTCCTGCAAGAGATTTAAGGCCGCAGGGCCACTAAAACTAGGTAAAGTATAATCGGCTACAACAATATCCCACTGCTGTTTATCGAGTGCAGCATTCATTGCAGATGGCGTATCTACTCGTTCATAAACCGGAGCGTAACCCCCGTGTTCTAGTTCATACACTAATAATTCAGCATCATCTTCTGAGTCTTCAACGATTAGAACACGCAGAGGTCTGTTCATCTAGATTACTGGCATTGGTGGGGGTTCGTTTAAGATCAGCCAATACATTCCTAATTGCTGTAGGGCTGCCAGAAATTGGTCATAGTCCACTGGCTTGCGGATGTAGCTGTTGCACCCAAGACTGTAACTAGTAATTAAATCTTGCTGCTCATTGGATGTTGTTAGAACTACTACAGGAATTAACTTTGTGCGATTGTTAGCACGCAGTCGCTGTAACACTTCTAGACCATTGATTTTAGGTAGCTGTAGGTCTAGTAGAATTAGGGCTGGCATGATAGTCAGGTCACGGTTAGCGTGGATGCCTGTACCAAATAAATAATCTAGTGCTTCTACCCCGTCATGCGCTACTATTACCTCACTTGGTATGTCGTTTTGCTCGAAAGCTAGCAGAGTTAACTCTTCATCATCAGTATTGTCTTCTACCAGCATTAGTAGGCTTCTTTGAGTCACGCGACTCTCCTTTTAGGTAAGAGACTTTTTATGTTACAGGGTAAAGTACAAGGTTCTTCCGTGGAAATAGGGAGTCGGGAGTCGGGAGTCGGGAGTCGGGAGTCGGGGAAGAAAGGCTATTTTCATGGGAGTGGTGGCTTTCTAGGCGATGATGTTTTTCTGGAAAGTGGGGAGTGGAAGTAGGGAGTAGGAAAAGACAAATCTTAACTAATCGCTTTGTCTGATGGGAATCTCAATTAGAAATTCTGCCCCTTGTCCTGGTTGTGATCTACATTGCATCTGTCCAAGATGCTTTTCTACAACGATTTGATAGCTGATAGATAATCCTAAACCTGTGCCCTTACCGACTTCTTTAGTGGTAAAGAAGGGGTCGAATATTTTTGCCTTTACAGATTCAGCTATTCCTGGTCCATCATCTTTAATACTAATTTCTACCCGATTATTGTTTAAAACTCGAGTGCGAACTTTAATGGTAGCGGGCTGGTGTGGCTTCACTTGTTCTGAGAAATCTGGCTGTTTCTGACACAAGGCGTCTATCGCATTGCTGATGATATTCAGAAATACCTGGTTCAGTTGTCCGGCATAACATTCGACTAGAGGCAAGTTACCATATTCCTTAATGACTTCAATCGCCGGATGCCCTGCCTTTTCTTTTAGGCGATCGCGCAAAATCAGTAAAGCACTATCGAGTCCCTCATGAATATTGACGGGTTTCATTTGGGCGTCATCAAGTCTGGAGAAGTTCCGCAACGTCAGCACTAATTCAGAAATGCGTTCGGTTCCCATCTTCATTGAGGACATGGTTTTTGGCATATCGTCCCTGATAAAACCTAGGTCAATCTCTTCTATTTTGTCTAGGATTTCAGAAGCCGTATGAGCATAGCCCTGTTGATACAGATCGATTAAAGCTAGTAAATCTTGGGCGTAATTATCGACATGGATGATGTTGGCATAGATGAAATTAATAGGGTTACTGAGTTCGTGAGCAACACTAGCAACGAGTTGTCCAAGGCTAGCCATTTTTTCGTTATGAATTAGCTTCAGCTGGTTGAGTTCTCGTTCTTGTTCTAATGCTTTGATGAGTTGTGCTTCTGCTTTTTTGCGCTCGATCGCATATCGGATAGCACGTTCTAGTAGAGGCGCTGAGATTTGACCCTTCACCAGATAATCCTGGGCACCTAATGCCACGGTTTGCAAGGCGTGTTCTCTATCTTCATAACCCGTTAGCACTATAACTGGAATTTCTGGTGCGATCGCCTGAAGCTTTTTCACAGCATCTAATCCTGCTGAATCTGGAAGAGACAGATCTAACAAAACTACATCAAAATGACTATTACTCAGGTACTCAATAGCAATGTCGAGTCTTTCAACATGGGTTAAATACCACTTTTCTATATCAGTGGGAGTCAAATTCTCTACATCAAGTTCAGAGTCAGCGATATTGTCTTTGGTTGCTGCCCGGAAGGTACTTGTATCCACCTTCTTGTAAATTAGGTTATAGCCATTACTCTCCAGTTCCAACACCAGCCGATCAGTGTCGTCTAGTGAGTCTTCAACAATGAGAATACGCAGTAGGCTTTTCATGTAACTTACGTTTTCTGGTGGAGGTTCGTTTAGTACCAGACAGTAGAGTCCTTATTGCTGCCAAGCTATCAGAAAGTGGTTTTAACTGTTGTTCATTTACGCACAGCATACTTAAGTCCTATCAAGTTCGTTGGCTTCGTTCTTACATCATGGGTAATGGGTAATGGGTTAAGAGTACTATCAATTACTCATTCTTTTGTCTTGCAATACCGATGCAACCGGACATGTATATCAGTAGTTTCTTGTAGACTGTTGACTGTTGACGGCTAACTGTTAACTGCTGAGTGTCAACGGGTTTCTCCTCAACAGTTAACTCGAAGACGGTCTTTACAACAATATGCAATGTTTTATGCACATTGGCTTATTGCCAGTAAGACTATAACTATTTAAGTTAAAGCGAGAAGTAGAAAGTTGCACCCATATCCACCGCGCCTTCAGCCCATACTCGACCCCCGTGTCGGTGAATAATGCGCTGGACGGTTGCTAGTCCAATGCCTGTACCGGGAAATTCATTGGTACTGTGTAAACGCTGAAAAGCTCCGAATAGTTTATTGGCGTAAGCCATGTTGAATCCGGCTCCGTCATCACGTACAAAGTAAGCCAACATACCATTATTATCTTCTTTTATGACATTAAATTCGATACGGCTGTGTGTACGAGATGAAGTAAATTTCCAGGCGTTGTTCAGTAGATTTTCCAGAACAATTCGCAAAAGTCGCGCATCTCCATCAGCTACCAGTCCAGAGGCGATCGCCCATTCAACTTGTCTTGAGGGTTGTGTCTGCTGAAGTTCTGTCGCAATCTCTTGTACCAAAGCACTCAAATCCACCTTGGTGCGGTGCATCTCGCTACGGGTGACTCGTGATAACTGGAGTAAATCATCAATGAGTTCTCCCATCCGCTGAGTGCCTGCACGGACACGTTGGAGATAATGTTTACCTTTGTCATCGAGTTTGTCGGCATAGCGATCCAAAAGTGCTTGACTAAAGCCATCAATCCCCCGCAGTGGGGCCCGTAAGTCGTGAGAGACTGAATAAGAAAAGGCTTCGAGTTCCTTGTTAGCGGCTTCGAGTTCGGCAGTTCGTTCAAGAACCCGGCGTTCTAAACTTTCATTAAGTTCTCGGATTTCTTGCTCTGCGCGTTTGCGATCGCTAATATCTCTGGAAATCACAATTAAACCGATGACATTGCCTTGAGAATCCCGCCAGACGCTTTTTGTGGAGAGAAAAGTCTTTAGAGTGCCCCCTATTAGTACATCTTCCTCAACGATTTCAGTTTTACCTGTAGCCATGATGCGGCCGTCAGTTTCCATTAGTGAAAGCCCTATCTGGGTTCCAAACAATTCGCGATCGTCTCGGCCAAGAATTTCTGACTTAGGCTTTCCTTGTATACTGGCAACGGCCGAGTTAAGCATCACGTAACGACCCTGGAGATTTTTAACTAAAATGGCATCGGCAGTGCTTTCAATGACGGATTGTAAGAGGTTATAGCTTTTTTGTAGTTCCTCCTCAGCCTGCTTGCGATAGCGAATATCCGCCACCATCCCGATGTAGCTTATAACTTCTCCATCATTCCCTTTCTCGGTCACTGCCTGACTCATTACCCAAGTTTCTTGACCTTGAGCAGTCCGAAACCGATACTCTGATTGAAAGGGTATTTGCTGACAAGTGGATTGGTACCATTTTCTCAAGACGCGATCGCGATCATCGGGATGTAAGGCTTGTACCCAGCCACCTCCTAATGCTTCCTCCTTCGTAAGTCCGGTAATTTCACGCCAGTGCTTGTTGACATAGAGGTATTGCCCCTGAGCATCGGTACGGAAGATTCCCACGGGAGACAGCCGTGCTAAGGTGGCATAGCGACGTTCGCTTTCTTGCAATGCTTCCTCTGCAAGTTTTCGATCGGTGATATCGCGAGTCACGGTGGCGATCGCGCTTATCTCACCTGTGTGTGAGTTTTTGAGCAGAAAAGCTTTTTGATGAACATTAATCGGTTGGTTAGTTTTAACGTGTCTGAAGCGATGTTCACCTTCCCAAGAACCGTTTTGCATAATCACTTGGATGATTTGCTCTTGATACTCGCCTCGATCTTCCTCCATCAGGTAGTCAGATATCATCATTTCCTTCGCTTCGTCAATACTGTTAAGTCCAACCAGTTTTTGACCGGCTTGATTGAGGAAAATGGTTTTTCCTTCCATCGAAGCTACGCCAATAAAGTCAGAACAGTTTTCGATGAGTGAGATTAATTTTTGTTGTTCTTCCTCTGTGCGTTTGCGATCGCTAATGTCTTCAATAACGCCGAGAAAGTATTCAGCTTCACCTGAAAAATTGCGTACCAGGGTGCTAGTGACATTAACCCAAACGACAGAACCATCTTTGCGGATATAGCGCTTTTCCCACCAAACTGTCGCAATTTCACCCATCAACATGCGACGGACATACTCTAACTCGGTATCGCGATCGTCAGGGTGAGTAAGATCATCAAGATTGCGCTCTAATAGCTCTTCATAGGTGTAACCAACAAGGTCACAATACGATTGATTAACCAGTCGAAATTTTTCATCTAGTCCTATCTGTACAATACCGACAGCCGCTTGATTGAAGATGGCACGAAATCTCTGTTCACTCTCTCGCAATGTCTCCTCTGCACGCTTACGTTGAAGTACTAAACCTAATTGATTAGCAACGGATGAAACAATTTCAACTAGCCGTTTGTCCTCTGGGTAGGATTTAAAGGTAAAGAATACGAAAACAGCTAGCACCTGAGATTCCTGCACAGTAGCTTCACCAACATTAGCCACGATGGGAACTCCCAGCGCCGCTTTAATACCTGCTTCTTGCGCCATCGGACTCCGCAGAAACACTGTTTCTGGTTGCAGTGAAACATCCTGAATCCATTCGGGTTGCTGAGATGCCCACACTCGTCCTGGTATGCCAGTGTTGAGGGGAAATGTCAATTCTTCGCTAGCTTGTCTGAATTGATGTAGATGGGGAGTGCTGCTATACCACGCTGGACTTAGTTCTAAAATTTGTGCGTGAGGCTGTGGAATCCATGCTTCTGCGAAATTCCAACCGGTCATTTCACACACCTTGCGAAGTGCAATCTCTATAGCACCATCAAAATCCGGAGCATCGCTAATGGCTTGGGTTATCGTCTGCAAAAGGCGAATTTCTTCTTCTTGGCGTTTGCGATCGCTAATATCACGAGCAAAACAACAAGCATATTCTAAACTCTGGAAATTCACGTAATTGGCGACAATCTCAACCGGAAAAAGGCTGCCATCTTGGCGACGGTGACGAGATTCAAACTGGAGAGAACCGTGTTCCTGAAGGGCTTGCAACAGTTCCTCACAAACCGCTAATGGAGCGTCTGGATCTATGTCAGGAACACTCATTGATAGTAATTGCGATCGTGAATAACCCAGCGCACGACACATAGCGTCATTGACGTATATGAGTTTTGCGCCAGGGCCAACCCAAGAAATGGCATCTGTAGCCGAGTCAACGCAGAACTGAGTTTGCTTGAGTGTTTCCTCTGTGTGTTTGCGATCGCTAATATCCTCAACAACAGAAACAAAATACTGTGGTTCATCAGAGGAATTGCGGACAAGCGATACCGTCAAATTAATCCAGATCAGGGATGAATCTTTGCGGATATAGCGCTTTTCCATCGAGTACGTCTCAATCTCACCCGCCAATATTTGATGGACATATTCGAGGTCAACCTCCAAGTCATCTGGGTAAGTAATATCCTGAAACGTTAGCTCTAAAAGTTCCTGACTACTGTAACCAACAATATCGCAAAGCTTTTGGTTAACCCGTAACCATTGCCCATTTGTTCCGACCTGGGCAATACCGACAGCAGCTTGATTGAAAGTAGCACGAAATTGCTGTTCGCTGGCTTGTAGTGCCATCTCTACTTGCTGACGTTCAGCACTTTCAGCTTGCAGAGAAGCGTTGATTAAAGATAACTGTGCAGTCCGTTCTTGAACTCTAATTTCTAATTCGTCATATGCCTTACGGAGTGCTTCCTCGGCTCTTTTTGGCTCAGTAATGTCGCTGCCAACTCCGAGAAAACCTGTAATATTACCCTCAGCATCGCGCAAAGCCGTCACGGACAGTAGCACTGGAAATCGGCTGCCATCTTTACGAATGTAAGACCATTCCCGCTCATCTGGTGTTCCACAGATTGCCTTAGCTACAAACGCCTCGAATCCCTCAATCGGTACTCCCATTTCTGCGGACAGTTCCCGCGCCCGTTGCGCTATTTCCTCAGAGTCGTGGATGATCGCAGGTGTTGTTTTACCTACGACTTCATCAGCGGTATATCCCAGCCATTGCTCTGCTGCTGCATTAAAGGTAAGGATTATGCCGTCAACAGACGTGGAAATAATTGAGTAGTTCGCGAAATCTAAAATCGCATTCTGAAGCACTGTTAGCTGTTGTAGCTTCTCTTCAGCTTCCTTGCGTTCCGTAATGTCCGTCGATATACCACCGAGTCCACAAATAACACCACTAGAGTTGTAGAGAGGAAACTTAATAGAAATGTAGGTGTGTAAACCATCGTCTTGAGGGGCAACCTCCTCTAACCTTATGGGAGTTCCTGCTTCAAGCACTTGTTGGTCGTTCGCCCGAAATGCATCAGCTACATGGGCTGGGAAAAGCTCGTAGTCACTTTTGCCTAGTACCTCTTCTTTAGATATCTGGAAGAGGTTTTCAAACTCGCGGTTAACGAGAATTAATCGACCCTCGGCATCCTTGAGGTAAATAACCGCAGGTGCGTTGTCTAAAAGTGCCTGTAGACGTTCTTCACTTTCTCTAAGTGCTGACTCAGCAAGCTGACGCTGAGTAATTTCGTTTCTGAGAGTTTGGTTGGTTTCCTCCAACTGTGCCGGACTTGGAATAGCCACTATCTGCGGAATTAATGGTACTAGCAGTACTGCTGTATACAGTGAAACCAAAGCCGTAAAAGCTTTGACGAAGCCAGATAGCCAATAAGTAGGATGCCAGAGCGTCCAGATTTCTAGCAAATGAGTTGTTCCACAAGCAACGATGAAAGCCCCAAACATCAGGAAAACCCAGTCAAAGGGCACATCTCGTCTGTTGCGGACGAAATAGACCAGCATGACTGGAATTAAATAATAAGCCAGTGCAATCAGAGAATCCGACACGACATGGAGCCAAACCAACCCGGGTTTCCAGAGATAGCAGTGTCCATGGGGAATAAACCCTCCTGCACTCAAAAAAGTTTTGAAAATTTCCGGCATGAAGCTTCCCCATCAAGAAAATGTTTGTAATGTCGTTTAGCCCAAACACAGGAAGTGGTCTAAGATACCGCAGCCCCATGTGTAAAACGATTAGGCTAGAATTGTTAAAGGTTCGTTACAGGATTACTGGATAAATGTAAAATTCTGTTAATAAGCCTTTGACATTCAGTTGAAGTATCAACGCTCTTTCTATAGCTCTACAACGCTCTTATGAGTCTCCCTATTCGTAACGTCGCGATTATTGCCCACGTCGATCACGGCAAAACTACCCTGGTTGACGCCCTGCTCAAACAATCCGGTATCTTCCGCGAAGGCGAAGACGTTCCAGACTGTGTTATGGACTCTAACGATTTGGAGCGGGAGCGAGGCATTACTATTCTTTCCAAGAACACCGCTGTTCGCTACAAAGAAACTCTGATCAATATTGTAGATACTCCAGGTCACGCTGACTTCGGCGGTGAAGTCGAGCGAGTATTGGGTATGGTTGATGGCTGCATCTTGATTGTAGATGCCAACGAAGGACCAATGCCTCAGACTCGGTTTGTGCTGAAAAAAGCCCTGGAAAAAGGATTGCGCCCGATTGTTGTTGTTAATAAAATCGATCGCCCCCAAGCCAACCCCCATGGTGCAGTGGATAAAGTCCTAGACCTGTTCATAGAATTGGGTGCAGACGAGGCTCAGTGTGATTTTCCTTATCTGTTTGCCTCTGGTTTAGAAGGGTACTCGAAAGAAGACCTAGATGCAGAGGGTGTAGATATGCAACCTCTGTTTGAAGCCATTCTACGCCATGTCCCACCACCAGTAGGGGATGTCGCCAAACCACTGCAACTGCAAGTGACGACGCTGGATTATTCCGAGTATCTCGGTCGAATTGTGATCGGCAGAATTCACAATGGCACCATCAAATCCGGTCAGCAAGCCGCACTTGTAACAGAAACAGGCGATATTGTCAAGGGTAAAATCACCAAGTTGATGGGTTTTGAAGGACTCAAGCGCGTTGACCTGGAAGAAGCTACAGCAGGCAATATTGTAGCCGTCGCTGGGTTTGCTGGTGCAAATATTGGTGAGACGATTACATGTCCTAATGAACCGCAAGCGTTGCCTCTAATTAAAGTGGATGAACCAACGTTGCAGATGACCTTCTCGGTGAATGATTCGCCGTTTGCGGGACAGGAAGGGGATTATGTGACATCACGGCAATTACGCGATCGCCTGATGAGAGAACTAGAAACCAACGTTGCCCTGCGCGTCGAAGAAAGTGACTCTCCCGATAAATTCCTAGTATCAGGACGCGGTGAACTGCACCTAGGTATCCTCATTGAAACCATGCGTCGTCAGGGGTATGAGTTTCAGGTATCCCAGCCACAAGTAATCTACCGTGAAATCAACGGTCAACCTTGCGAACCTTATGAATGCTTGGTGCTAGACGTTCCTGAAGCCGCTGTCGGCAGCTGTATTGAGCGATTAGGTCAGCGTAAGGGCGAGATGCAGGATATGCAAGTTGGAGGCAATAATCGCACTCAGCTAGAGTTTGTGATTCCCGCCCGTGGTTTGGTCGGATTCCGAGGTGAATTCATGCGCCTGACTCGTGGTGATGGCATCATGAACCATAGCTTCCTGGATTACCGCCCCATCACTGGGGAGATTGAAGCACGACGCAACGGCGTTTTGATTGCTTTTGAGGAAGGTGTCGCTACCTTCTACGCGATGAAGAATGCTGAAGATCGGGGTGTCTTCTTTATTACTCCCGGCACTAAGGTGTATAAGGGGATGATTTTGGGAGAACACAACCGCCCTCAAGACCTAGACCTCAATGTTTGCAAGACTAAGCAGCTGACTAACCATCGTTCAGCTACGGGTGATGAGCTCGTGCAGTTGCAAGCGCCTGTAGATATGAGTTTGGAACGCGCTCTAGAATACATTGGGCCAGATGAACTGGTAGAAGTGACACCTCAGTCGGTTCGCTTGCGGAAGGTGACCAAGAAGTTAGTGAAGCGTTAAGCTTTTGGTCTTTGGTACATAATCCCCGACTTCTGAAGTAAACCCTTTAATTAAGGATAAATCTCAAACAAGAAGTCGGGTTTTTCGTCAGGACTTACGCTTTCTTGACCGTTGAACCGCCATTTGTAGGGGTGAACGGCCGTTCACCCCTACTATATGTGGCTATTCGCCTCTGATAGCCTCAAGAAATATTGTTGCCGAAATTAGGTGACATTTTAGACAATCGCCAGATTAGTCAGACTACCAGTAAATCCAGTAATTTCAATGATGCTGTCTGTGCTAGCAGAGAACCCAGCGATGCTGTCATTAATTCCTAGGAATGTGCGATCGCCAAAGCTAATGGTAGCAGCACCATAAGCGCTAAAATTTGTTGCAGTTAAGACATGCTTGATGGCAGTCTCAGTTAATGCCGTAACATTGCCTAGTTCCTTAAGTTGAGACGCTGTTACCGCACGAGAACTAGGACCGTCGATCACATCTAGGCCAATTTCCAAGTCTTTAATGACATCATAATTTGCTAACAGAGAATCGGTATAACGATCATACTTGAAGGTATCTACTCCAGTCCCCCCGGTAAGGGTATCAGCTTTTGCTCCACCTGTAATAGCGTCATTTCCAGCGCCAGCATTGATAATGTCATTTCCAGCACCAGTTTTGATTGAGTCATTTTTGCTCGTGCCGATAACGGTGAACTCCTCTATGTTGACGAAGTTGATATAATCCAAGCGAAGGGAACTTCTTGCACTGCTGACGTTTCGATAAGCATAGGGACGGTAACATTGAGCGTTGAAAGTCATACCAGTGCCCGTATCACCAACGGAGTAGTCCACAATTAGGTGGTCAATACCCGCACCTCCATCAACAAGGTCGCGATCGCTCATACTTCTACCACCCAATCCTGCATTAATAATGTCGTTGCCAGCACCAGTTTTGATGGTGTCACTAGCCCGCAAGACATCGCAGCAGTTGACCAGTGCAGATTGAATAATAGTGTCGTTGCCACTGCCTGTAGTGATAGCAAACCGCTCGAAATTGATGGCAGTCACACCAGGAGCAATAATATTTGAGAGATTGGAGAGATTGATATTAGCCGTTTGTCTGGAGAGGTCAAGCGTGAGGTAGTCAAACCCTGATCCACCATCTAGAGTGCCTGAAATAGCACTAACACGGTCATTACCAGCACCCGCTTGGATTATGTTGGTTCCATAGGATGTTGTAATAGTGTCATCTTTGCTAGTGCCAATGACAGTGAACTTCTCAATATTTCTGAATTGAATATCATCCAATGATAAGGCGTTTGGAACTGCGCTAGCTCGATAGGCAGAGCCGAAATCAGGACTTACGTTATTGAAGACCATACCACCGCCTGTATCATCAACGGAGTAGTCTATGATCAGGTGGTCAATCCCTGTACCACCATCGATCCTCTCATACTTACCGAGTCCGGCGTTGATGGTGTCGTTGCCTGCATTTGTGTTGATGGTGTCATTGCTACGAAATACTGTGCCCTTATCAAAGACTGGTCGGATTACAGTATCGTCACCACTGCCTGTAGTAATAGTAATGTTCATGATTATTCAATATGTTTTTAATGTGAGTTAAATGCAATAACTCTGGTACTTGCAACAATTCTTTCCAAAATTGAAGCTGAGATAATCATGATTGGTTCAGCAATTCAATTCCTCTAAACCTTTAATCTTCCTCTCATCCAGAATTTTCCCCAAGCCTAGTCGCGATATTCAAGACTACGTAACAGGCTTGAAGATAGGTGAGGTATAACATTATTGATTTAAACAGAAAGCTTGGTTTTGACCCTATTCATATTGAATCATAGGGATAATCGAAGGTTTTATGCTTGGGGAAATTTTTCATATTAACTTCAATAATTTCGCCATAAAAGCACGGATTGGCGAAGATTTCGTGAAGTTTGTCCAAGAGTATGAGGTTAAGACCCAAGGGTAATGCTAGTCTTGCATAAGGTTATATTTAAAAAACCTCGATATGTCGCATTCTTTTTTCTATTTGATATGAGTTGACGACTCACAACTCAATAAGCGATCGCAAAATGTGACGTAAAGTTCTTGAGATTGCGCTTCTGATTCCCAATCAAGCAGAACTTACACAGAACCTCTACATGTAAGGTGGGCACTGCCCACCCTACTACTACAACATGTAGGTGGGCAGTGCCCACCCTACTACTACTGATTCCCAATCAAGTTAACCAGCTACTTCCTGAATTTGGATCTGGTCGCGTGGTACAACATAAGCCTTAAGAGTTCTAAGGTTTGCCTGCGGTTCTGTGACAGTATCCACCGCCTTCATCGTGCAAGTGAGAGATTGCGGCGTGACCTCGACTAGATTGTAGCCGTGAGTAGCAGAGTTGAAATACTTGAGATGGCGATTACTGGCTCGCAGTATCTGGGTCACTTGATTAATAGGTGGCGTGGGACTTCCACTGGCGCTAAATACAGACTGCTCAGAGAAGTTAGCCGCAGAAATCGACCCGACAACAAAACATACACCCACAGGTGGCTCAGTTGGGCTATCGAAATTCACTTTTTGATAGCCAGCAACAAAAGTGTGGAGGTCGCCAGTAATAGTGACAAAGTTTTTTACCCCAGCCTGACGCACAGAACTAAAAATTTGGGCACGTTCAGCAGGGTAACCATCCCACTGATCAAGTACGATAAACAAATCTGGGGTGAACTGCCTGAAAAAGACAGTTGCAAAGGTTGACAACACTTTGAGTTGCATCGTCATGACTTCGTTACCCCAAATTTTCCAGATGCGAGAAGAGTTACGGATTTTATTTAGGAACCAATCTCGTTGGGTATTACCCAGCATTGTACGGTTGGGATTGTTTCTGTTGGCACATCCTGGTGTGACATAACGCTGCCTCATTTCTAAGCCGCATGGGGGACCGTCACGATAAAGCCTCTCGTCGGTCATCACAAGTTCTAGGAGGTTTCCGAAGGCAAAACTACGGTAGATCCGCAACGCTGTTAGCGGTTCTTGGTTGGCATCGAAAGATATGCTAGCTGGCGTGTATTCCACCCAAGCTTGGCTAGCGGCTTGGCGACGATTTGGGGCGCGGTTTTGCTGCTCATCAGCTGAGTCTGTGTCGTAGATTTGGTAACAGTCGTTGGCAAATTCGTGATCATCCCAAACGTTAATGAAGGCGAAGTTTTCGTGTACGCGCTGTAAGTTGGCATCGGACTTGTAGGTTTTGTACAGAAAACGATAGTCTTCTAGTGTCTCAGCTTGTGAGTTCCCACTAGGCAGCTGGATGCGTCGAACTTGGGCATTCTGGAAGCTAGGGTCGTTAACCGTTTCGTAGATGTAGTCTCCTAAATGAACAACGAAATCCACATCCTCCTGAGCTAGGTAGGTGTAAGCATTGAAATATCCATTTGTATAGTCAGAGCAGGAGACATAAGCAAAACGCACTCGGTCTACATTAGCGTTTGGTGCAGGTAAGGTCTTAAAGCGACCAGTGCGGCTAGCTGTACCGTTGAAAATAAATCGATAGTAGTAAGTCTGGAAGGGCTTTAACTCTGGGGAAGTGATTTTAGCCTTGACCGTGTAATCTCGTTGAGGATTAGTATCTACCGTTACGCCACGTAAAGTTTGACCTGAAAAGGAAGGGTTTGATGAGATCTCGATCGCTACTCTAGCGCTACTAGCTGTGCAGGCAATGCGCGTCCATAGGGTGATGCCGTTCGGTTGCGGATCGCCAGAAGCCACACTTTGCGGGAAAGCAGAGTAAGCAGCATTCGCAGGTTCTACTGAAAATAACCCCTTGATATCCGCTTGATCCAAACCTAGGTGTTTAGGAATTTGATCACCGACCCAAACCACCACACTGCTAGCCAGTGCATACTTGAGAAAAGTTCGTCGATCCATTTGCGTAGCCCTAAGTTGCTATGTACTACCCTGAGTTGCAGCACTTTCAGGCAAGGGCAAACCTCACCTCCTGTTAGCACTGTGTCAGTTTTACGTTAGCCGTAGTTAAATAGTGCATTAAGACGATAAAAATCTTGTAAGGAATTTATGAAGATTAGATGAACAAGATGAAGCTTTCAAGAACACTACACTTTAGGGGGTGTTGTTGGTTGTTGGTTGTTGGTTGTTGGTTGGTTTGAAGCATTTAATAAACAGAAGCGATCGCATTTCAATTAAACGCTGCAATAAATATGATCAATCGCATTACTGACTGGTTAGAAACTCACTGGGTTACTCCTGCTTATGCGGGTTGGCTTTTAGGAGGCGTTGCTATCTCTTTTTTTGGCGCTGCTACTAATACAATGGCGGGTTGGCTTTATGTTATTAGTGGCATCATTATTGCTCTGCTGGTGCTAGCGGCTGTACTGCCTGCGCGATCGCTTAAGCACATTCAGGTAAATCGACGCCCCATCTCACCTGTAAGCGTAGGTGATGAACTAACAATAGAACTAGATATAGACAATCAATCCTCCAGGCCCAAAACCCTTTTGCAAGTTCAGGACATTCTACAGTCTGAACTAGGGAAGTCGGTACAAACAGCAGTAGAAGCGATCGCACCTCAAAGCGTCCATCATTGGGTTTATTACTATCCCACTCAAAAACGAGGGGTTTATCGGTGGCATGAGGTGCAGCTAAGAACAGGAACACCTTTAGGATTGTTTTGGTGCCGTCGCAGCTGGAATGCGCCTGCAAAGGCAATTGTCTATCCTACGGTGTTACCTCTGACTAGTTGCCCGTTAGTGGATGAAATGGGTAGAGAAGAGAGTGCCCAAAATTATAGCGATCGCCGTTCTCACTCTGCCACAGAAGACCTCACCAGGGCACTACGACCTTATCGGGTAGGTGACCCCATCCGCCTGATTCACTGGCGTACTAGCGCTCGTTACGGTCAATTGCAGGTGCGTGAATTAGAAGTTTTTACGGGTTCTCAAGATATTATTATCTGTTTAGATAGCTCGACTAAATGGCGATTTGAGGACTTTGAACAAGCTGTTATTGCTGCGGCGTCGATGTATTTTTATGCCTGTAATCGTCAGCTAAATGCCAAACTTTGGACACCCAAAACAGGATTGTTGCATGGCAATCAAGTAGTTTTAGAAGTGCTTGCTGCTACTAATGCTGGAGAAGATGGTGGTGCGGGTGAGCCACCTTACATGCCTTTAATTTGGCTTACTCAAAATCCAGTTAGTTTCGACTCTCTACCTCCTGGTAGTCGTGGGGTACTGTGGTCATCAAATGTAGTGGAGGGTGATTCAGCAAAACCAGCAAACCCTAGTCACTTAGGCATTGTCATCGACCCAGAGGAACCTCTACAACTACAGCTACAGCAACCTTTTAGGTAGAGAGAGAGGGAAATGCGATCAATCGCTTCTTTTGATATCAACTCGTAGGGGCAAGGGTATCATCCATTGGCGTCAACTTAACGTGAAACCTAAGCATGACAACATTTTCCCATCAATACCCGCAGGCTGGAAGCCTGGGGCTACACAAACGAAGCCTGCCTACGCAGGCTAAAGATTCAGTCCGCGCAGGCGGACTTTGTTTGTGTAGCTGCGACTTCCAGTCGTCAGGGCTTAAGTTGAAACTAATGGATATTATCGTGCCCTTACCCTGTGATATTGCAACTGAGAATCGCGTTTTCTTCTAAGAGGTTACCAAGCTATTAGTGCTGACGAGAGAAACCAGGCAAAGCTTACTCGTGAGTAGTACCATCAGGCATGATAGCGCCACTAAGCTTTGCGTTTGTGAGGTTTGCCCCATCTAAGTTAGCGTCTTTGAGATTTGCTTTTTCTAAGTTTGCCTCGTTCAAGTTTGCCGCACGCAGATCTGCTGAAGTAAGCTTGGCTTCACTCAAGTTGGCTGAACCAAGGTCTGCTCCACAGAAGTTTACCTCACTAAGGTTGGCTCCACTCAACTTCCCACCCGATAGCTTTACCCCAAGTAGATTTGCGCCAGTTAAGTTAGCTCTGCTGAAATTGGTGGAACTAGAACCACCACCAAGGTTTGCGTTTTTCAGATTAGCTTGCCTCAAGTCTGTTCCAGTTAAGTTAGCGTACTCCAAGTTTGCCTGAGTGAGGTTGGAATTACTCAAGTTTGCCTGACTCAGATTTGCGTATCTTAAGTTTGCCTGACTTAAATTTGCTCCATTTAGACTTGCCACAGCTAGTTTTGCATGGTTGAGGTTTGCCCCAGTCAAGTTGACCTCTCTTAGGTTGGTTACACTTAAATCTGCACTGCTGAAGTTTGTTTCACTCAAGTTGGCTTGACTAAGATTTGTTTGCAGCAGTTGTGCCTGATTCAAATCGGCATTAGCTAGATTTGCTTTACTAAGGTTTGCCTCACTCAGCGTTGCACAAACAAGCTTAGTTGAATTCAGATCTGCCCCTTGCAGATTTGCTTCATTCAGATTTACGTTTTTCAGGTTAGCACCAGCCAAGTTAGCATTTTGCAGTGATGCGCCAGGAGCAATCAAATAGGCACCGACTTTAACAGGGTCAAAATCTTTGGGAAAGATAGTCGCTGCATTGTAAAACGCTTGTTCTAAATTGGCTCCCTCAAGGTTTGCCCCTTCGAGATTTGCTCCTAAAAGGTTTGCATTACTCAGATTGGCATTGCTCAGATCTGCCCTTGTGAGTTTTGTCTTCCACAAGTGCGCTGTACTCAAGTCAGCTCCACGAAGATTTGCATCACTGAAGTCCAGTTCTCCGCATAAAGCTTTCCTAAAGTTTACCTGGCTTAAGTTTGCCTTACTCAGGTTCGCACTAGATAAGTTTGCCTCACTCAAATCTGCTTCTTTTAGATTTGTCCCGCTCAGGTTTGCACTACTTAGATTGATTCCACTGAGGTTAGCTCTGCTGAGGTTAGCTCCACTTAGGTTTCTACCACTCCAGTTTCCACTTAGCTTGGCTCTAGTTAAATTGGCATTGCTTAAATTAGCGCCGTTTGGGAATCGATTCAACTGTGCTCCTGCTAAGTTAACCCCAATGAAATCCCGTTCTCCTTCGTTATACCGTCTCCAAAATTCTTCAGCATCTATAGGTGTTTCCTGATTCGGTTCCTCAGCTGCATAGATTCTGTTAAGCAGCCACATCATTCTCTCTATCTTGAATTCTTCATCACTGAAAGCTGTAGTAAATTCCTCCTGTTGAGTAGCGGCAGTCTCTTCATCTATGTCAGTTTCAACAACATCAGTATTTACTTGCACTTCAGCTGAGTTGTTTTGTTCAGAGTCACCATCAACATTCACTTCAACTGGTGTGACAAGCAATACATCAGTTGAGTTGTTGAGCATGATACTTTCATCTCCATCATTCACAGACTCAATAGCTGCGGATGCGATCGCTACTAATCCGTTTGTAGTCAAAGCTGATTGCTGCTCAAGACGCTGCTGTAAGTTGTTAAATTTCTCAGTCAGCTCTTCTAACTGGCGTTTAACCCCTACTGCATACTTTGCCGTAATATTTTGCCGTTCTTCAAGCTGTTCAATCTTTGAGATTAAAGACGCTAAATCTTGTTCTGAGTCAGCCATGTTAACTTCTCGGTATCTATACATCAAGGGTTACCTTCTTATGATTCCCAAGAAGTAAGTGAATGAGAGAAGATATGTCAGCGTTTACGAAATCTTCAACATTAATATTGATAGCTTTTTCTTTACCATAATATGGGCGTAAATTTTCAAATCAAAGGCAAAATCTCATAAAAAAAGAAGGTGAAGACTATCTATTAAGATAGCTAGGGTGCATTCTATTGGGTATAAATTCGTAGTGTGAGCCGGAAAGCTCACGTACACCCACATACATACACTCAAAAAAGACCATCCATTAACATAGTTAGAGTGCATTCCGTTGGGTATAAATTCGTAGTGTGAGCCGGAAAGCTCACGTACACCCACAAGTCAGTTCTCCAGCTATCTCAACCATAAACTCACCACGCAGTATCCCCTGTTGATTCCCTCCCCCTACTGTGGAGTGAAAGCCTTGCGTTACAATGCAGTATGACTTACCCATCCACATTAATTTTATAAATGACTACATCACAAAACTCTAAACTCTCCAGCGAGAAGAACCTGGAGGCCATGAAAAATTTTTCCGAAACTTATGCAAAGCGTACTGGCACATACTTTTGCGTTGACCCTTCAGTAACCGCCGTAGTCATTGAAGGACTTGCTAAACATAAAGATGAGCTTGGTGCACCTTTATGCCCCTGCCGCCACTATGAAGACAAAGAAGCAGAAGTAAAAGCCGCCTATTGGAACTGTCCTTGCATTCCCATGCGCGAACGCAAAGACTGCCATTGTATGTTGTTCCTGACGCCGGATAACGAGTTTTCAGGTGACAAGCAGGATATTGCTATGGAAGAAATTCAAACTGTGCGAAACAGTATGGCATGACGCAAGCCACAAGCTGTTCAAAATTAAACCCCCCAGACTTAGTAAAGGAAGCCAGCGCTATACTGCTACGCACAATAGCGCCTGGAGTACATAATCATGGCTGAGAGCTTACCACCAGATGAATTTTGGCAGGGTGTCGAGCAATTTAATCAGCAGGAATTTTACGCCTGTCATGACACCCTAGAAGCTTTGTGGATGGAAGCTTTAGAACCGCAAAAGCAGTTTTACCAGGGCATTTTACAAATTGCCGTTGGTTGTTATCATCTGGGGAATCTAAACTGGCGCGGTGCTGTGGTTTTGCTGGGTGAGGGAAATAGACGCCTCAATGACTATCAACCCGTTTATGAGGGGATTGATGTAACTGGGTTACTGATGCAAAGTAGCCAACTGTTGAAGGCGCTTCAGCACAGTGGACAAGAGCAAGTTGCTGATTTTGTCAAGCAGTTGGCAGCAGCTGAAAATAACAAAGTAGAGTCACCCAGCAGTGAAGCAGTTTGCCGTTTGCCGAAAATTGTGCGAGTTGACCAGAAAGGGGAGTAGGGAGTAGGGAGTGGGGAGTAGGGGAAGAAAAGGATAAAAATTCCCCTCTCCTGACTCGTGACTTCTCAGGACTTACGCAACTCTCCCGTGGAACCACCATCGGTAGGGGCGTATAGCTATACGCCCCTACCATAAATCGTGTCTTGATCGTAAGTCCTGTTGTGTTGTCAAAACAGGCGTCATATCCCAGAAAGCCGCCACCTACTATGAAAATAGCCTTTCTTCCCCGACTCCCGACTCCCCACTCCCTACTCCCTATTTTCCTGGGAGGTCTATTGAGTAGTTATTCAAGGTGGATGAAACCTTTTCAGCTGCATAATCGTCAAAACATCTACAGCTTTTTGTAGCAGTAAGGATGTTTACATGTCCCGAAGTAGAGCCTATAGGCTTTAGTGCGGGATTTCTGTAAACTAAGCACAGCAGCATCACTGTCTTTGACGTCAGTCACCCACAAAACCCATGAAGCTCTCCTTTCAACTCACTTCTAACTTAAGGCGACGTCTAGGTTTAGTGCTAATGCTTCCGGCTACTTTGGTAGGAGCGATCGCATTTCCATCCTCCCTCCAAAATGCCCAAGCACAAACCGGAGATGGACGCGCCCTTACCGTTCGTTCCGACGTCCAGGAAGCTAACTCACAAACTGGGGTGGTTACAGCTCGCGGCAACGTGCAAATTGACTACCCAGCCCGACAAATTCAAGCAACTGCGGCCCAAGCGCAATACTTCAGCAAAGAGCGTCGGATCGTTCTCAGCGGCAATGTCTATGTTTTGCAGCAAGGCAATAGTCTGCGAGGCGAGACAATTACCTATTTGATTGATGAGGGACGCTTTGTAGCACTGCCTACAGCCAGTCGGCAAGTAGAATCCATCTATCTCGTTTCTGATCCACAAGCCCCCACAGAACCTGTAGCACCGCCAGTTACTCCCCCATTTAATCCTAAACCGGCCTTCAAAACACCTGTCAGTAACCCATCACCTGGTAAGTAAAAGGGTTGAAGGTGGGTAAAGTTGGAAAGTTGAAGGTCAGAAAGTGGAATACAGGGGTTTTCAATTGTCTGAGGTACGGGGTAGAGATACGGTATTGCTCATTGGTGATAACTTAAGCCCTGACGACTGGAAGTCGCGGCTACACAAACTCTCGTCCGCCTGCGCGGACTCGCCTTTTCAGCCTGCCGAGGCAGTGTCAATTTCGTGTAGCCTCAAGCAGAAAGCCTGCGGGTGTTAAGGAGAAATTGTTGCCACGTTTGGGTTTCACGTTAAGTTGATACTAATGGGCAAAGCCTTAGTCTCTACAATCGGTGTACTTGTAACCTGCTAACCTTCAATCCCAGCTAACCTGCAACCTCTAACAGGTGGTCTCCTTGAAAATCGTATTAGAGAATATCCACAAGTCTTACGGAAAGCGAGAAGTTGTCAAACGTGTCAACGTTTCAGTGGCACAAGGAGAAGTTGTAGGACTGCTCGGCCCCAACGGTGCCGGGAAAACAACCACCTTTTACATCGCCACAGGTTTAGAAAAACCCAACGAGGGCAAAGTCTGGCTGGATAACCTAGACATAACAGCTCTGCCGATGAACAAGCGAGCACATTTGGGTATTGGCTATCTCGCTCAAGAAGCTAGTATTTTCCGTCACCTCAGTGTGCGAGACAACATCCTACTTGTGCTAGAGCAAACTGGCGTACCTCGTCAAGAATGGCGATTTCGGCTGCATAACTTGCTGCAAGAATTTCGTTTAGAAAAAGTCGCTAATACCCTAGGTAATCAAGTATCTGGAGGAGAACGGCGTCGCACAGAACTGGCAAGATCGTTAGCGGCTGGTATAGATGGCCCCAAATTTTTGCTACTAGATGAGCCATTTGCTGGTGTTGACCCGATCGCAGTGGCAGAAATTCAGAAAATGATTGCCGGATTACGCGATCGCTACATGGGAATTTTGATTACCGACCACAACGTCCGAGAAACCCTCGCCATCACTGACCGCGCTTACATTATGAGGGATGGACAAATCTTAGCTTCTGGCAGTACCGAAGAACTTTACAACAATCCCCTGGTGCGACAGTACTATCTAGGGGACGAGTTTAAGCGGTAATTTGTTGTTTGTTGTTTGTTGTTTGTTGTTTGTGCTGATACAAATGACTAACCATAAATAAATAAGATTTCTTTTCCATGAATAAATTCAGGAGCTTGTACTCAAAGTTTTTTCATCCCTCATCCCTCATCCCTCATCCCTCATCCCTCATCCCTCATGGGTTAGACTCCCCTAGTAATCATCAAAAGCTCGATGAAATTTAGTTTGAATCACCTGGTTACACAAGGTTTGAAGACTTGGGAGCAGCATAGGGCGATCGCTTGGGTGCTGTCGATTTTATGGCTGCTGTTGATTAGCTGGCTTGCTTTCTTTTGGAACTTGGGCAGCACTGGCTTAATTGATGAAACAGAGCCATTATTTGCTGAAGCGTCTCGACAGATGACGGTAACGGGAGATTGGATTACTCCCTACTTCAACGGCGAAACTCGCTTTGATAAGCCGCCATTAATCTACTGGTTTCAGGCGATCGCTTATCTCACCTTCGGCGTCAACGAATTTGCCGCCCGCCTCCCTTCAGCACTGGCTGGCTTAGCTCTGGCAAGTTTTTGCTTCTACACCCTACTGCATTTTGGTCTTGCAAGTGGCAAAGTTCCGCACCAGGAGAGCAGGGGGAGCAGGGGAAGCAGGGGGAGCAGGGGAAGCAGGGGAAGTACAGGAGAATTCTCAGAAGAACCCTTATCAAGTCTCGACCAAACTTCACCCCCTCCCCCTCTCACCCCCTCA
>DALYIW010000068.1:0-30538 GCA_031970155.1 Coleofasciculaceae cyanobacterium CTOTU46601
AACCCAACAAAGCTTCGAGAAATGTTGGGTTTCGTTCCTCAACCCAACCTACAATTTAAGTTAATTCTGTGGCAAAAAAACACGCCATAGAGGGTCAATGAGTAGCGCCTCAAAAATTAAATGGAAAGCAAATACAGAAAACAAAAAACAAACAACAAACAACAAACAACATTAACTTAGTGGCTGAGAAGACGTTCCTAACTGGTACCCCAGCGCCTTTTTTTTCATCATCTGAAAAATGTTGTAAAACCCATTAGCACGGGAAGGCGTTAAGCTAACATTCAAGCCTGTATCTTGGATAAAGTCTGGAGAAACTTGTAGAATCTCTTCCGGGGTTAACCCATTAAGTCCTTCAATCAACAGCGCTACTAACCCCTTCACTAATTGGGCATCCGAGTCTCCTTCATACCAGACTTTCCCGTCTTTCAGGTCAGCCGTCAGAAACACCTGAGACGTACAGCCAGGAACTTTGTTTTCTGGAACTTTATTCGCTTCTGGCATCTCTGGAAGCCGCTTAGCATACCACAGCAATTGTTCATAACGCTGCTTGGGGTTGGTACGTCGTTGAAAACGCTCCACAATTCGAGCGAGGGCATCTGGTAAGGGGGTTGAGGTGGATGACATACCCAAATAGTTAACAAGTAGTAGTCATTTTGATCCTAACAAGGCTTAGGGATGATTCTGGGAAAGGAAGGAGAACTGGCGATCGCTTTCCCAATCGCTACCCTGAAAAGTATAAACCTACAATCTTATACCCAAGTCTCATCTCTTCTGGCTCAAAAAGGTGCAATCATCTGGAATAGAAACGAAGCGATCGATATTACAGCGTTCCCTAGTGATGTGCCGCTTCGAGCTTTAGGAGGATTCTGGGCAATTTGTATACCTTGAACCACGTTTTGTGATACCTGAGAACCTGCCATATTCTCTTGGACAGTAAAGAGTACAGTTGCACTCTGGGCATCTTGAGTAGCTCCAGCTATATCTCCTAGATTGTAACGAGCGACTCCACGACCTAGTAAAGCAGCAGCAAAGTCAGGCTTCAGGCTCAGCGCTTTATTATAATTCTCAATCGCCGCTCGGTAGTTGCCTCGATCGGACTCTACAATCCCCCAAGCATAAAAGTCTTCCATACTCCCTGCTGACTCAGGAATGCCAATTGCTCCTTGCACAAAAGCTGTACTCAGGTTGATACCGAATAATTTGGCATTGACTAGATAAGCATCTCTGAGATCAGTACCAGTGAGGTTAGCACCACTCAAGTTGGCACCAGTCAGATTGGCACCACCAAGGGAGGCACCACTGAGATTGGCACCACTAAGATCTGCCCCTGCTAAATTAGCACGACTGAGATTGGCGCGACTCAAGTTGGCTCCACTTAATTGGGCACCTGCTAAGTCAGCCAAAACTAGACCCGCATTGCTAAGGTCACATTGTTGACACTGTTTGCTTGAAAGTAACTTTTGGATATGTTGCAGATTTTCCGCGTTGGCTGGAAGCACACTCAGCGAATTGCCCAACATACTTAGCGTTGTTGTGGTTAGCAAAGTGGCAGTGGTAAGGATTTTGAGTTTCATCTTCATCGCACGATCGCAGGAACAAATACAATAGGCGCTGTCTTAGAAAATAGGGAGTCGGAAGCCCTTGAGTCGGGAGTCGGGGAAGAAGAGAAATTTTGATTTTTTGTACTCCTCAACAGTATCAGACTCAGCCAGTCCAAATCAGAAAATCAAGTTACGATCTCCTTTGTAAGCTACCTACAAGCTGGTCAGCTGTTTATGAACTTTTTAACATACCTTTTGCATTTGGTAGGGTCAAGCGCCATTGCTTATCATTCTGCCAGCAGAATACGCGACCTCAAAACTCGCCCTGACGTGCTTGCTGGCTTTCAGTTGGCAGAATCGGGTTCTGTCCCTTTCCTGAAAACTCTCAGTGAACGCGCTGCCTCAGAAGGTGATACATGGCTGGCAGAAAAACTTGCTCGTCATGCATCAGACGAAGAGCGTCATGGACAAATCTTTGCTCACAGTTTAAAACAGCTCAACAAGCAAGTCATTGACTTTAAAAGTCAACCTAAAACTACTGAAGATGGTAAACCTAAGGAGCGTAAACGTAGTCCTTTCTTTGCCGCTTACTTCGAGGGTTACCCCCAAGAAGACTTATCACCCCAGAAAATCGACTGGCTGGTGTTTATGGCCAGTACCTATATTCTGGAACTAGACGCTAGTAAAGACTTTGCTCGGATGGCTAATGTACTACCTGAAGACGAGTCAACCAGCCGCAATCTGAAAAAAAGTATGCTCAGCGTTGCTCAGGATGAAATTGGACATGCTGCCTACCTCCGTGAGGCACTAGAACGTCGTCTGAGTGCTGACGCTGTGCAGCGGTTAGTCGATGAGTGGCGAACTCGCAAGGTGAACGCCTTAATGGCGATGGTCACTAATTTAATCCAAGAGAGTGAAAAATCTCCCTCACTAGTGCAAGACGGTGTTCCGGAGGAAATGCCAGATAATATCCCAGAAACAGCGGCATCAGAACTTGCTGCTGCTTAGATTGATTAATCTTAAAGTCGCTTGATTTGGGTGCATCCCGATATTAGACCTCTTGCAAAAATAGCGACGGACGGACTGTTCAGCCCATCCCACAAAAGTCATTTTCAGGACTTACGCAAATTGACCGTTGAACCACCATTTGTACGGGTGAACGACCGTTCACCACTACTATATGTGGTGTCCAGGTGTAAGTCCTGATATTTTCTGGTGGGGTAGGCAACACCAGCCGCCCAAAAATTTGATGAAAGGGAATGCGATCCAGAGGGCTATTCTTCTCCAAATTGGGATGCACCCCTTAATTTATATTCAATCTGGACAAAAAAATTTGACTTTTAACACAAATATTTAAGTTATTGAAACATTCTTCACATTTTTTTTAGATTAGGATTAAGTTTTTAGATAGAAGACGGAAGAATATTGGAAAGGTCAGCCTCAATTTCAGCGGATTAATTGAGGGTAGCGATACAGGGCGATGCCAATAGCAACGCCTTGATATTGTAGTGCCCAAGGTAGTTTATTACAGTGGAACCGTTAGGACTCCTCACACTTTACTATCGAGTAAAGCGTACCAGGGTAATCTTAATGGCTTAACCCTAAGGAGGCTCTTCCTACTACAAGGACAGAAAATTTATAGTAAATATATTTTCTGTCCAATCTTGGGTATCCTCAACTGTCACAAGACGATCGCAAGCACGGCTTAGCTGCACTATTATTTTTTTCGTTTTTTTGCCCTGGCAGAAGGTATGTTTTTATACTGATAAAAGCTAGGAATCATCTTTCCACTTCCTACACCCCAATCTCCTCGCATCCGAGGTGACACTTTAAGAGGTGCTTAAGAAAAGTTTTATAAACAACTAGGAGTTAATTTGATGAGCAATTTGGTTAGGATTTAGAAAATGTTGCTGAATAACTATCATTAAATTTCTGTGATTGAGATTAAATCAAAAAACAGTAAACCTATAACTCTAACCCTCAAAACAGTTAATCATTTGAGAGTTGGAAGCTAAAACATGAACTCTTATTATCCATCCAATTGGTCTGAGTCTCCTCAGGAAAAATCCGAGTTGAAACACCCCCCGCTGAATAACTATACTCGTGAACACTGGGAATCTAAAGCTGTTCAATCTTCACAAGAAACCAGATCTGAATTCGAGTTGCTGCTGACAGTATTTGACACTCTTCCCTGCATAGGATTCATACTCAATTCAGCAGGGGTGATTCTTTCTGTCAGCCAGTTCGGTGCTGAGTATTTGGGTTATGACGCTTTTGAGTTAAACCAAAAATTAGTTAGTAAAGTTTTTCACACAGAAGACAGAGCTAGATGTCAAGCTAAGCTAGCTAAACTACAACAGCAAACTCAGATTAGTCAATGGTCAGCCCGACTTGTGAGCAAGGATGATCGTGTTGTGTGGGTAAGAACACGAATTCGCTTGGTACCCCAAACTCAATCCAATCCTATAATTTTTCTAGTTTGCGAAGAAATTATCAGCCCACAACAAAAACAGGAGGCTCACAGAGAAACTAAGCATAAGATTGCCGAAGAAGCGTTGCAACAGCAACTGATGAAAGAGCGACTGGTAGGGAAGACGCTAGGGCGTATTCACCAGTCCTTGAACCTGGAGGAGATTCTCAAGACAACGGTTGCTGAAGTCCAGCAGTTTCTCGGCTGCGATCGCGTTATTATCTTCCGCATCCATCCAGATGGTAGCGGGGTGGTGGTTGTAGAATCGGTAGGCTCTCAATGGCGCGCTATGTCAGGAACATTGATTAACGATCGCCACTTTGCAGAAGTCTATATCCGGCTATATAAACAGGGGCGAGTCCATGCAGTAGAAGATATCTACGCAGCAGGTTTAAGTCAATGTCACGTCGATTTACTGGCTCAGTTTCAAGCTAGAGCCAACTTGGTGGTACCGATTGTACATAAAGAACAATTGTGGGGGCTGTTGGTTGCCCAGCAGTGCGGGGAAACCCGGAAATGGCAGTCTTCAGAAATCGATTTGCTCAAATCTCTGGCCACTCAAAGTGCGATCGCCATCCAGCGCTCTGAGCTGTATCAGCAAGCACAAACTGAACTCTCTCAACGTCAGCAAGCAGAAGACGCGCTGCGAAAGCAATTTCAGAGAGAACGCCTAGTAGCAGCGATCGCTCAACGCATTCGCAAATCCCTGAATCTCGATACAATTTTGAACGCTACGGTAGCTGAAGTGCGACAAGCTCTCCAGACTGATCGGGTAATCATTTTTCGCTTTGAACCCGACTGGAGTGGGAATGTAGTAGTGGAATCTGTAGGCTCTATTTGGCCGGCTATCCTGGGAACCAACATTTACGACCCTTGTTTTGAACAAAAGTATATCTTGCCGTACCAGCAAGGTCGAGTTAAGTCAATAGAGGATATCCACACAGCAAATTTAAGCCAGTGCCATTTTGATTTACTCGCTCGGTTTCAGGTGAGAGCCAACTTGGTAGTACCGATTTTGAACAAAGAACGGTTATGGGGACTGCTGGTTGCTCATCACTGTTGTGACGGGCGGCAATGGCAGCAATTCGAGATTGACTTGCTGACTTCATTGGCTTCTCAGGTAGCGATCGCCATTCAGCAAAGTCAACTATATGAACAAGCAAAAGCCCAAGCTAAACGAGAGCAGGCACTTAATCAGGTTACTCAGTCAATTCGTCGGTCTCTAGACTTAGAGACTATTTTCTCCACAGCTACCCATGAAATTGAGAAACTCCTACAAGTAGACTGCGCTCAAATCGTGCAGTATTTACCTGAGCGGAAATTATGGGTGACTGTAGCAGAGTGTTGTAAAGGCTTAGATTTAGCCGTGGGTGTAGGCTTAGAAATTCCAGATGAAAATAATGAGATTGCCAACCGACTCAAGCGATTAGAAGTTGTTCGGATTGACGATACCGATAGTTTCAAGGGCAAGATTAATCGAGGTGCCGCTCAAAACTTTCCAGGGGCATGGTTGCTAGTGCCACTGCACTTTAACTCATCAGTCTGGGGTGCCTTGGGACTGATGATGGATGTTGGGCCGTACCATTGGCAAGACTCTGAGGTGGAATTGATCTGTGAGGTGGCCGATCAATTAGCGATCGCTCTTCAACAAGCAGAACTGTACAATCAAAGTTGCCTAGCGACAGCGACAGCCCTAACACAAGCCCAGCAATTGGAAAAAGCCCTGCAAGAACTGCAAAGAACACAAGCTCAGCTGGTGCAGAGTGAAAAAATGTCCAGCCTAGGTCAGCTAGTTGCTGGGGTAGCTCACGAAATTAACAATCCGGTCAGCTTTATCTATGGCAATCTAATTCATGCTGGTGGATATGCCAAAGACCTACTGAGTTTAATACAGCTATATCAGAAACAATATCCCATTCCTACCCCAGAAATTCAGTCAGAAATTGAAGCCCTTGACCTAGATTTTCTAATTGAAGACCTGCCAAAATTGCTGGATTCAATGAAGAGTGGGGCAGAGCGAATCTGTGAAATTGTCAGTTCGCTGCGTAACTTCTCCCGCATTGCTGAAGCCGAGAGAAAAGCCGTCGATATTCATGAAGGTCTCGATAGTACCCTAGTCATTTTGCGAAACCGCCTGAAAGCCCACGGGGATAGTCCGGGAATTCATGTGATTAAAGAATACGGCAACCTTCCGAAAGTAGAGTGCTACGCAGGACAGCTTAATCAGGTATTTATGAATTTGTTCTCCAACGCTATTGATGCTATTGATGAGCAAAACCAAAGCCGCACCCCGGAACAAATTCAAGCCAAGCCCAGCACGATCCGAGTTTGTACTGAACTGCTTAATGACCACCAAGTAGCGATCCGGATTGTAGATAATGGTCCTGGAATGACGGAGCAAGTCAAAGCTAGACTGTTCGACCCCTTCTTTACCACCAAACCTGTCGGTACGGGTACGGGTTTGGGATTGTCAATTAGTTATCAAATTGTGGTAGAAAGACATGGTGGTCAGTTACTCTGCTTTAGTGAGCTAGGGCAAGGTACAGAGTTTGTCATTCAAATTCCCAGCATATAGCGTGCTAAAAATTGACAATGAACGATTCAAAAACTTGGTACATCGTGAAAGGTGACGAGGGTCAATGTGAGATTGTACCCAGCGACGAAACTGAAGACGAACCATCTTCAGAGGTAGCCGAACGTTGGGGCCCATTCGATTCTCAACAAGAAGCGATCGCTCGTCGAGTTGGATTGATTCGTGCAGGAAAGTGTAAACCTGCATAGTTATTTGTTGTTAGTTGTTTGTTATTTGTTGTTTGTTGTTTGTATTTTTTTACCAACAACTAACAACCAACAACCAACAACACCGACTTTTTATTTATCTGGAACCGCTGCCCTATTGTTTTGCTTTGCCGCGATCTTCTGCTTTAAGACATCAACGGCTTTGGCATATTGAGGGTCGGCTGTAGTTCCAACTTTGGTGCGATCTTGCTGCAATTGCTTACGTTGTGCGTCTGTAAGCTCGAATACAACATCGGGGTCAATTCCGTGCTTATTGATATCGCGACCACTGGGCGTGAGATACTTGGCGATCGTCACCGCTAAACCCGATCCATCTCCCAATCCTCGCACCGACTGCACTAAGCCTTTACCAAAAGTCTTAGTTCCCACCAACGTGGCGCGTTTATCATCTTGTAATGCCCCAGAGAGAATTTCACTGGCACTGGCTGAACCACCATCCACTAACACTACCATCGGCTTATCTGTAAGAGCGCGATTGTTCGCTTGCTGACGGTCAGTTTCGCCTTGGCGGTCAACGGTAGAGACAATCCCACCCTCATTGATCCACATCTGAGCAATTTGCACACTGGCATAGAGTAAGCCCCCTGGATTAGAGCGCACATCTAAGACATAGCCAGTCACCTGCTGCTTTTCTAACTCTTTAATGGCATTTCGCATCTCATCAGGTGCGTTGGCACTAAATTGATTGAGGCGAATGTAGCCAATTTTCCCAGTAGGAGTATTTTGAACGTTGTAGCGTACAGGATGAATTTCTATTTTCGCCCGTGTCAGCCGATAATCGATGTCCTTATTGCCTCGCTGAATTGTCAGCGTCACGGCAGTTCCTTCTTGACCTCGAATCAGTTTGACGGCATCGTTGACATCCATCCCTTGAGTACTCTTGCCATCAATCTTAGTAATCACATCCTTTGCCAGAACACCTGCTTTAAAAGCGGGTGTATCTTCAATGGGTGCAATTACGACTAGCTTTTTGGTTTCTTCATCCTGGGCAAGCTGAATACCAACACCGGTTAATTCCCCAGAGGTCTCCACCTGCATGTTCTTAAACTCTTCTGGGTCCATGAACCGGGTGTAAGGGTCCCCCAGCTTCTTCAGCATTTCCCGGATTGCCTTGTAAGCGTCTTCCTGATTTGCGTAAGAACGTTTCAAATATTCGGAGCGGACGGACTTCCAATCTACTTGGTTGAAAGTACCATCCACATATTGGCGGTCAATAATTTGCCAAACTTCGTCAACTAGCTCTTTAGGACTTTCGCTAAAAAAAGCTTGACTTGGAGGTATCTGACAACTCGTGTTTGAAATAGCGACTGTCGTGAATACTATTCCAAGAACGAGGCCACGTTTTGTAATTACCATAGTCCTTTCACAAGCTGGAGGAAAACTACTGTAAAGGAATTACGCTCACTTTAACACAGGCTATACCCAGAAGCGTCTAAGCCTATATATCTTTGTATTTTAACGAGTTCCGAGTCCGCCAACGATGTTTTGCCAGAGCTATCAGTGAGATTTTGGTAAACGCGAGAAAATTTCTGTACTTTTTGGCACATTTGGGGACTTAATTGGCTCACAAAGAAGGCGATCGCTCTGTCTGACTTTTGGATTGTTATCTAGATAGTCCCGCAGCCAGTCGCAGCTTTTGTGTAACAGATCATCCAAATCTAGATTCCACACAATCACTGTATTGTCCTGACTCGCGCTGACCAGAGCTTTTCCGTCGTTGCTCCAATTGACGTTGGTTACGCGATCCTTGTGGTTTTCCAAGCTTTGAATCAACGTGTCGTCGAGCCGCCACAGCTGTATCCGGTTATCCCAACTAGTTGTAGCCAGAATATTTCCCCTAGGACTAAAACGAACATGAGCAACACTATCTGTATGACCTCTCAAGGTTCGGATTAGCTTTCCTTCGCGGCTCCAGAGCTTCACCGTGTCATCATAACTGGCTGAAGCTAGCATCTGGCCGTCAGGTGAGAAGCTGACATCCAAAACCCAGTGACTATGCCCTTCAAGAGTTTTCAGCAATACTCCATCAGCTGTCCAGAGCTTCACCATCTTGTCATCACCCGCTGAAGCCAGCAGTTTCCCATCGGCGCTGAAGCTCACGGCATTAACACCAGATTGATGAGCTTTTAAGGTTTTAATGAAGCTACCCTGACGATTCCAAAGTTTCATCGTTCCATCTCGACTTGCAGAAGCCAGTCGTTCTCCGTCAGGACTAAAGCTGACCTTTAACACCCAGTCTTTATGCCCTCTTAAGACCTTAATTAAAGCCCCCTGTCGATTCCAAAATCTCACCGTTCCATCCCGACTTCCAGTAACCAGAAGCTGACCATCAGGGCTGAACGTGACGCTACAAACGTGATCGGTATGCCCCTTTAAGGTCTTGAGTATCTGACCAGCACGATTCCAGATTCTTACAGTTGCATCATTACCCACCGTGGCAATTAGTTGATTATCTGGTGAAAATGTGACATCTCTTACATCATCCGGATGCTGCAACGTTAGTCTATCTTGGTCAGGAAGACCCCAGAGCTTGACGGTTTTGTCGTAGCTTGCTGAGGCAATTAACTGATGCACCGGGTAACCAGAGCTACGTTCGGAAGGCTTCAGGGGACTAAAACTAACAGCAGTGACCTTATCGCTGTGTCCTGTAAACGTTTTGAGTAAAGTGCCATTGCGATGCCACAGTTTTACGGTATTGTCAGCACCTGCTGAAGCAATTGTTTGACCATCAGCACTGAAAGCAACTCCCAACAACCATTTAGGCTGTATCGGGAAAGTTTGGAGCAGTTCGCCACGGCGATTCCAAAGCTTGAGTGTGCGATCGTCACTAGCTGAGGCGATTGTCTGACCATCAGGACTAAATGCCACGCTATTAACCTTGCCACTGTGCCCACTGAGGATTTGCAGCAACTTTCCTTGAGGCGTCCACAGCCTGATTGTCTGATCTTGACTGGCAGAAGCAATCAAGTCACCTGTAGGACTAAAGCTTACCCCTGTGATGTGACTTTGGTGAGCGCGAAAGGTTCTAACTAACTTACCGCCAACTGTCCACAGCCAAATTTTGCCGTTGTCAGCAGCAGCAGCGATTTGCTGACCATTTGGACTAAAGCTAACTGCATGTACATGACCCATTTCACCCTTGAGGGTGCCGCGAGGAGTACCATCGCGACGCCATAGCTTTACTGTGCCATCCCAACTACCAGAAGCCAGAATCTGACTATCAGGACTAAAAGCCACGCTGGTGATGCTGGCCTGGTGACCGATGAGAGTATTGACTAGAGTGCCATTGGGACGCCAGAGTTTCACGGTTTTATCTGTGCTAGCTGAGGCAATCAGCTGACCATCGGGTGAAAAACTAACGTTCGAGACTACATCACCATGCCCCTCTAGACGGTTGCGTTCATGTACCCCGTAAACAGCTTGCTCAAGAGCTGTTACTACTTGTAAGCGAGTATCTGGTTCCACCCGTAGAGATGGAGTATCAACAGTCTCAGCTTTTATCAGGCGTCTTGCTGCTCTTAACCCTTCGAGCAGAGCATCAAAATCTTTTTGTGAGGCAAAAAGCACTTCTGAGGAAGCACTCATTGCACTTAGCTGAGCATTCATTGAGAGTTCTGCCGCCCGTCTTCTTTGAACCTCTGCACGCCACCCCAAACCACCCGCTGCTACAGTTAGAAGTGCCATTGAGAAGCCAAGCGCGATCGCTCGCACTCGCTGTTTCCGAACCCGCAAGATTTCCCCAGCAGTTTCTTCCAGTTTTGTCAAGTAATTTAATTGGGCACGTTGCTCATATTTTTGGCGAATCGGTTCAACCAGATAATCATGAACAAGTTGATATCGCTCATGTAGCTCTTCAGGCACTCGGAAGACCAAACCCGAACCGATCAAAATACTTAAAATTAAGTCGAGTTGGTCTTCTTGGGGTGAAAATTGCAGGCGAGAAGGTTGTAGGTGAGAACTTTCCACTTTTAAACTGCCAACGTTCAACTCGTCTTTGACTAACTCAGATTTAGTTTTCAATGGGCGGGTACCTCGGTCATCAGTTAAAGAGAACAGTACCTGCCATACAAAATTTTCGTTCTCTGACCCACAATCAGCAATCACATTGAGAAGCGATCGCTCTACTAGAGATGCGATCGGGTAAGCACCAAGCGCTTGATATTTTTCAAGAGTTGTAATTTTTTCGGCTTGCAACTGAGCGCCCACAACTTGCAACTCAATCAAGCGAACAGCTCCCGAATTGCTTACTAAATCTTGCACCAAAGCTTCAATCAAAGGTTCTTCTAACTGAAACTGTGACTGGGTTGCCAAAGTGCAAATAATGTTTTTGGCGTCTTTTGCGGAAATATCTCCTAAATGGTAGCGAAGCTGTCGATCTAAAATATTGTTATTGATAGTATTGAGATTGCTATAGCGTTCGCACTCTAACAAATAATGCAGATAATCTTCTCGCAACGACAATATAACTTTCACACAGGGAAGATTAAGACACTGCGCCAAAAAGTCATAAAACTGACGTCGTTGAACTGGATTAGTACAAACGAAGAAAAACTCTTCAAACTGGTCAAAAATTAAAACAGTTAACAAGTTACGTTCGTAAGAAAGCTGCAACTGTTCTAAAATGGTTTGAAGCTTGTCGTGGGGTGAAATTTGAAGGTTTGAACGTTCAACTTTTAATCGGCTAATCTGTAATCTTTCTTCAACCTGCAATCGACCAACGCTCCAATTTGCCAGGGCTTCTGTTAAACATCTCTCTAACTCCCCGATCCAATCTCCGTATACTTTTTGCACAACAGGGATGGCTACTCTAGCGCTAATAATTCGTGCTTCTAGGGTGGGTACTAAACCTGCACTAATTAGCGAGCTTTTACCAACACCAGAAGAGCCATGAAGTACTGTCAGTTTGTGGTCATTGCGGCTGAGGCGTTCGATCAGTTGATTGACATCCGGTTGACGCCCAGCGGCCGCAATTTCTCGTCGCGTCGAATTTCGATTTTCCTGGAGCTGTCGCCTCGGTTGTAAGGGGGTAGCACCGATAAAAGTACAGAACCCATACTGTTGCTCAATTGAGCGTTTCTCTTGCTTGAGTTCAAAGGCTCGTAAGTATTGCTTGCGCTCGTGGTAGAGCGATCGCAATTCTTCTAAGATATCCATGTAAAGTTGTGGCTGCTGCTGTAGAGAATTTGGCAGCGACGTTTCTACATGACTATCAACGATCGCTTGTTCCAAATGTGCGATCGCCCCTAACGGTTCACCCAGTTGACGCTGCGATTTAGCTGAAACTAGCAGATACAAGGCTCTATGCTGGGGCTGATGCGATTGGGAACAATCAAGAATATTAAGAGCGGTAAGTGCTAAAGTTTTTGCATCCTCCCAACTTGACTGGCTATAAGCAACACTTGCCAGAAAGCCATAAGATTGAGCCAGTCTCACTGGAGTATTTCTGATTTCCGGCTGTTCCAGAGATTGTAGAGCCAGAGTCTGTAAGTCTGTCCAACGTTCTAAGCGTTGCAGTACCTCACCTAACTGAATCGTCAACTGAGCAACCAAATCTGAGCGACAAGCTGCTGTCAACACCTCAATACTTGCCTTAAATGACTCCTTAGCTTGTTCCCAATTACTTTGACTATGTGCCCTTTTCAACTCAGCTTGGCGACAATAAGCCAAGCCGATGTGATAAAGCACTACTCCTTGCCGCTCTAAACATGAGGAACTGAGGAGATGAACGGGCGAAGAGGTGGGGGGTTGCTCAAGTGTCGAGTAAGGTTCTGTGTTGCCTTGAGTATCTCCGTGTGATAGCAATCTTGACGTGCTAGCGTCGTCAGACTGGCGGATTATTTGTCTTCTTTTCCCTAAGTCTCCATCTCTCCAGTGCCTTAGTTCCTGTCGCCAAAAGCCTAAGCTCTGCTCATATAGCTCTATGGCTACATCAATCTGGTCATAGCTAAAAGCATCTCGCCCTAGAATAAACTGCCAAGTGGCGCATTGTGCAGGCTCTAAATTAACTTGACGAGCTTGCAAGTCCCGCATTGCTGTCTCAATTTCTTGGCGTCGGCGACACCCAGGGGCTAAATTAAAAACGTCATTGGGTATAAACTTTCCCCAATCGCTACTCAAAATAGTGGCAAAAAGTTCATCTACTGTTTGATTCCACAACGCCAGCAACTGGTTGGTGGTGAGTTCAAACTTAATAGAAGTAGCTGCCCAACTTTTGAAATCGGGGGCAAAGCGCGTTAGTTTTTGCAGTACCTCCTCAGTGACCCACAATACTAAAGGAACATTCAGGTTTTTCCTAAACTCATCTCGAATCTGGTTCGTTGAAATGAGTACCTGCTCAATTGCTGTTACTGACTCTAGACCCAATACAATTAGAGCCGCTGTCTGTTGGCTTCGTTGGGCACTAAAAATGGTTGTAAATAAGCTTTTAATGGACTGTTGCAGAACGATCTTACTCAGCTGCCTTCCTGTAAGCTCTTGCAGTCTCTGCCACATTTGATCTTTGCAGACCTCATAATTGCAGCGCACTAAAATCAGTGCAAAATTGCCCTCAGAAAGAGTAATAGCCCGCGAGAGAGTTATTAGCGAACGTTCATTGGAGACCGCCACTTCTTTTGATCGATCTGAATCTCTCATTCCATAAATGTTTTGACCTCTATCGTGCAGAATCCTCTACCCCTTTGATATTTCTCTGGCTAAAGTAAAATCAGGAACTTTTAGCCCAGCCCAATTTTGACACTCTGCTGAAAAAACAAGTCCAACATTGGCTTGCTTAAAAAGAACTCCTATGCATTGCCTCGATTTTAGGCTTAAGCATGGGTCTTCTATCGTCAGAATGACACGAATTTGAGTGAACTAGCGCCCTACTGTTTTCAGTATTACCTGTAGCTAATACATTTAGGACAGGCATCTTGAATTCAGGTGAACTTAGGTATAATTTGGCTATCCCAAAAGGTGAAAACTCGATATGACCCGCAATTGAGGGTTGTCATCGTCCAAAGCCCGCTTGTTGATGATTTAGCTCTCGATTCGCGATCGTCAATATCAGTAACAGTACTTCCCTAAGATAGGCCGGTGGTATTAAACCTTAAAAAACTGCGTAATTCTACTATCAGGGGTATCCTGTAGATATTTTATTATTTAATAATTAAGAATACTCAAGAAGTTGTCTGTGAGCAGACAAGAAACAGTGGTGTGATCAACTTATTATCAGCTCGTGATACTGGTCACTGCTATCAAAAAGATGATAGCGAAGACCGAGCGTGGAGATGAAAAAAATTATGTGGGTACAAGCAAATGTATTCTCAACTTAGTATTCATCCTAGAAATCAATCTCCACTGCTAACACATTCTTCATGCTTCCGGTTAACTCAAGTTAACTGAAGTTTTCATCTCAAATCCGGGTTTTATATTTTATACCCTTTTTTTAATAATTTTCACAACAAGAGCAGAGACGTTCCACCGATTCGCGCAGCGTTCTGTTAAGAAGCGAGGCGTGACGCTAGTAGGGTACGTCTCTACACAATGCCTATTTCTGTCGAATGGTACTAGCTCCTGATTGCTGCTGCGGTCAATGACTGACATCTTGATGTTTCTAGCAGTGCTGGGTTGATGCCAAACCAGCGCCCCAATTCATCTCGATATTCATAGACAAATCCACTTCTGAGCAGAACTTGGTATTCTCGTTCACCTTTGATGTGCTGCTGTTGCACTACTTGCTCTAGCAACTCCCATTCAGCCTCATCAACTGCCAGGGCGAGGTCATCGCGGTAACCTTTGATCACACTCTCTAAGCAACTACGCGAGAAAGGTGGGTCTTCTTGTTGTAGACAGTTATAAAGCAGCCCCAATAAGTTACGGACATGACCACCACTAATGCGGCACATCCGGTTGAGGGTTTCGATATCGTCAAAAACTTCTGAGATCAAATTCAGCCTAGCTTGCTCGTTAACACCAGGAAAAGCTCGCGCTAAGACTAACTGTTGCAGCAGTGCCATACCTTTAGGAGAATCACAACCCTCTCGTAACTGTATGGGCACCATGGGCAATACCTTGGGAGCAACACCAGCACCTAAGCGATTTTTTAGGGTTTCGTACTCGTTGGAGAACATCAAAGCTAAGGGTACGGTGTAAACAACATGGCATTTTAAGTCTCGTAACTGACAGCCACGGTCAATGAATAGGTACTCAGACTGCGATCGCCCCGAAGGCATTGGTCGAGGATCGACCCGATCTAGGTTATCAACAATGACCACCAAGCCTTTCTTGCCACGCCGCTTGAGTTCCTCAGTCGCCCGCCCCAAAATTTCTTCGTTAATCGCGTTTAAAATACTTTTGGTTCGAGGTTCCAGATGCTGTCTAAGCTGGTCGCGCAACTGAGGGCTTTCTTTGGTTTTTGCCGTAATTTTGGCAATACCGACCGAGAGTTCAGCTTCTGTTGATAGCTCAATCGGGGTCTGCAAAAAGTCTTTGATGTCGTCGAATAATTTAACAAAGTAGCGGGGTTTGAGATGGATATCGATGGTTTCCAGGCTTTCGCTGACTGCCTTGGCGATGCTGAGCAAAATATCGGTGATATCTACATCCGCCATGTCCAGGTCTTTACTGGACTCAAAATAAACAACATGAAATTGTTGCTGTTCTAACTGCGCCTTGAGTCTAAACAGTTCGGTGGACTTACCACAGCCAATATGTCCGGTAAACAGCTGACAGGTGGGTTCATCCGGTGAAAGGCGAGTGATGGTTCGTCCTAAAGCTTCAATAATCCTTCCTCCCCGCACAGAAGAAAAATCGATATAGTATTGACGATCCTCAAGATTCCCCACAACAAGAGTTTTAGCAGGGTTACAAGCTTTAAAAAATGTCTGTAGATGCAGTTTCATTCTTACCCTTTTGGACTATTGTTCGGAGTCACCAGGTTTGCCAGTGACAAAAGTCCGACACCACCTAGCGATCGCTCCTAGACAAAACGTGTGAAGAAGTTGTCAAGAGAACTCACATGATGAGTTTCCTCTTTAACAGTATCTTTCCTGATGGCTAGTCGCTTTGAGTTGTAGAACTTTATCAAGTCTTTGGCGCGGCTAAACCCAGGAAAATGCTCTGCACACAGCAGGTAGCATGAGCTTCAAGACAGACCTCGAAATCTTGGTGGGCAAAGCTTTCAAGGCAACTCCCACCGTGATTTTTAGTGGCGACCCAGGCTTTATTTGTCCAAGGAACGCCACGGTTTGGGAATCTGGCTTGATGTTCATCCAACCGTACTTTATTGGAGCGGGGATCAGCAATAGTGGACATAACATACAGCACCCTGGAAAAGGAGTGGTTAAATGGGAAAAGTATCTTGGGCTAATTGGATAGACAAGAGGAGGTGACAGGATTCCACCTGTCTTCTTTCTCTGTGTGTTCTGTGGAAAACACGATTACGAATATTACATCTTTTAAATTGATCGGTAGTAGATGGCAAGCATCGCATCAGTCTCTCAAGCAGAGTTGACCACCCGGCGCAAACAGCTGCGACGCGCACGCCGGATTAAATCTTTTCAAGCAATTTGGCGATCGCTATTGGTTGGCGGCATGGCCAGCAGTCTAGTCTGGGCTATAACCTTGCCAGATTGGGTGATTCGTAAACCCGAACAAGTAGCGATCGAAGGCAATCACTTTCTTTCCTCCCAAACGATTCGGTCACTACTGCCTTTGTCTTACCCTCAGTCGTTACTGCGAGTTGAACCGCAAGCGATCGCTAAATCGCTGGAATCTCAGGCCCCAATTGCTGAAGCCACTGTCCGGCGTCAACTTTTGCCGCCTGGATTGACTATCCAAGTCAAAGAGCGTAAACCCGTGGCGATCGCTCAAACAACAGCTGCCAAAAACGATAAACCTGACCCGTCTGACCCATCAACGGGGTTATTGGACGAACAAGGCGTCTGGATGCCCTCTAGCAGCTATCCCAAACTGGAGCAAAACCAAGAGTTGCCAACACTCAAGGTAATTGGGTCAAGCCAGCAATATCGCCCTTACTGGCCGGACGTTTACCAGGCTGTGAGTCACTCTCCTGTCAAAGTTTTCGAGATAGATTGGCGAAATCCAGCCAATTTAATCCTGAAAACCGAGTTAGGAAATGTTCATTTTGGTCCTTACAGTTCCCAATTTACTGAGCAACTGCGCGTTCTAGACCGGATGCGAGAATTGCCAACGCACGTACAGCCTACCCAAATCGCCTATATTGACCTCAAAAACCCACAAATGCCGACAATTCAGATAATCAAGGAAAATGATACACCTCGCCCGGACACTCATTAAGATTAATAGTGTTCTATAGATGTATTTAAGTTTGTTGCTAAATCTTTATCGGCAACCCTTGACAATCGTCCTCTTCAATACAATACTTTCAACGCGCCCTAATCAGGGTTCGTTGGTTTTTGCATCGACTTACCCTATAGTTGACTCAGATTGCTATCCATAACTGATAAAGTTGTTTATCGACCCTAACCGATTCCAATGACGCTTAATAGTAAACTAGAGCTTGCCGATCAAAGCTCTCATATCACACTTAACGCCGACCTTTCAGTTGGCGTAGGAAATACACATCCCTTTAGTAACTCTGGCTTACAGTTCAGTCAATCACATGATTCCAAGGGAATACCCAGGGAAGAAACTAGGAGTGACAATATCGTGCCAGGTAGCGTTGCCAAAATTAAAGTCATTGGTGTCGGCGGGGGTGGGGGCAATGCAGTCAACCGCATGATCGCTAGTGAGGTGGCTGGGGTCGAATTTTGGTCAATTAACACAGATTCTCAGGCACTCGCCCAAGCCTCTGCTCCTAAACGCCTACAAATGGGGCAGAAGTTAACACGAGGACTTGGTGCAGGCGGAAATCCGGCAATTGGTCAGAAAGCCGCTGAAGAATCCCGTGACGAAATTGCCCACGCCCTAGAAAACGCTGACCTCGTTTTTATTACGGCTGGCATGGGAGGTGGCACAGGTACTGGCGCAGCACCAATTGTTGCCGAAGTAGCTAAGGAAATGGGTGCTCTAACGGTTGGCGTCGTTACCCGTCCGTTTACCTTTGAGGGACGCCGCCGCACGACTCAAGCAGAAGAAGGAATTGCCGCCCTGCAAAGCCGCGTTGATACCCTGATCGTGATTCCCAACAACAAATTGTTGTCGGTGATTCCCGAACAAATGCCAGTACAACAAGCTTTTACGGTTGCTGATGATATCCTGCGTCAGGGTGTACAAGGTATTTCGGATATTATTACGATTCCGGGTTTGGTTAACGTGGATTTTGCCGACGTTAGGGCTGTAATGGCGGATGCAGGTACAGCGTTAATGGGGATTGGTACAGGTTCTGGCAAGTCTCGCGCCAGAGAAGCCGCAACTCAGGCAATTTCCTCTCCCCTACTAGAATCGTCCATTGATGGAGCTAGAGGCGTTGTCCTGAACATCACTGGCGGTAGCGATCTCACTCTCCATGAAGTCAATGCAGCAGCAGAAACTGTCTATGAGGTTGTCGATCCCAATGCAAATATTATTTTTGGGGCAGTGATCGACGATCGCCTTCAGGGTGAAATCAGAATTACTGTAATTGCCACTGGATTCACGGGAGAAACTCAATCCAATGCTCCGGCAATGAGAGAAGCTCCCCGTAACAGGAGACCCCCGATTGTACCCACACCAACTCCTCCTGCGCCTACAGTTGATCCCAGGAGTAGACAACAGGAATTGGATATTCCAGAATTTCTGCAAAGGCGTCGTTTTCCCAAGCCTTAGAGGGAGCTAATATCGGATCCAAAAGAATCTTGAAGTCAAACCTCAGAGTTCCTAAACTGTGTGCTTGACTCCAGAAATCCTGACCAGTTCTATCGTTTTACTAAGAGCGATGCTTAAGCGGTGAGTCTTGCTGCCAGATGAGCGATCGCACCAGGGTGCCAACTTCCTCCCAGTAAAATACAAGGCGTCTGAATGTCTCCTGTAGATGTGGAGACAAAAAAATTGCATTTAGTTGAATTTGCCAGAGTTCGCGCTTGCCATAACCCCACAATGATTTGTTCGATTATAAAAATCCATCCTACTGCTGAGTATGATGCGTCAAACTCAATTGAGCGTACCAATTGCTCTGACAATTGCTGGTTCTGATAGCGGCGGCGGTGCTGGAATTCAGGCAGATTTGAAGACATTTGCCTTTCACTGCGTTCATGGTACCAGTGCCCTAACTTGCGTCACTTCACAAAATACTCAGGGTGTCACACGGGTTGATGCACTGCCAGCAGAGGCAGTGGTTGCCCAAATTGAGGCAGTAGTCAGTGATATCGGCGTCCAGGCTACGAAAACTGGGATGTTACTGAACCAGGAAATTATTAATGCTGTGGCGTCGCAGGTAAAAATTTTAGGTCTGAATAACTTGGTAGTAGACCCAGTAATGGTATCTCGTGCTGGGGTTCAACTGATCGATGATGATGCTGTGGCGTCTTTACGAGATGTTTTAATGCCGCTAGCAACGATTGTCACGCCTAACCGCTATGAAGCTCAGATCTTAAGTGGTTTGGAGATTCAGACCCTAGATGATATGCTTACTGCTGCCCAACATATTTATCAACTGGGAGCAAAAGCAGTCTTAGTCAAAGGAGGTGGGATGACTGGTAATTTACGTGGTGTTGATGTCTGGTTTGATGGAAAAGAGGTATCTACCCTGACAACATCGCTGGTAGAGACATCCAACAATCACGGTACAGGCTGTACACTCAGTAGTGCGATCGCCGCCAACTTAGCCAAAGGGAACGACTTGCTGTCTGCGGTACGATTGGCCAAGGATTATGTGACTACTGCCCTAAAGTACTCCCTAGATATTGGTCAGGGTTCAGGACCTGTAGGACACTTTTTTCCCTTGTTGAGATCTTAATTTCCTGAACTTGAAGGTGGGTGCGCGTAGGGTTGAATAGTTGGGAAATTTCTGAAAAAATTGCTGCGTTTAGCTTCACTTTTCTACTATTGTTGCCTTACATAAGTTTGCCATACCCATGACTTCTGATTTTCGGATCAATTCCCAAATGCAAAACCCGCCAACAGACCGTTACACGCCACCTAGATCAACGAATACATACTCAGCCTCTGTCCCAATTTCCGTCTATCGGGAACTGGCAGGTGAGTTGCACGCAGCACAAGCGATGCTGGAATCCTTAAAGGCTCAAAATCAGCAATTAGTCAAACAAAATCAACAACTGCGACAAGAAGTTGAAAAAGTTGTTCAGTCAGCCCAGCATCTACAGCAAATTGTTGGGTCTTTTGGGTCAGTGAGTGGGAACCAAACACCTCAATCTAGACCCTTCACGCCACCCGAACCACGTCCAACGCCACCACCAGCAGCACCTCGACCCGCTGCAAGTGCCCCAGCCGTCGAGTTTCCACCACCTCCCCAAGACCCTGAACCTGAGTTCTCTCCTTACAACGAGACATTGGTGATTGAACAGGAAGAACCTCGCTCCCGCCACAGTTCCCACTCAGAGGGCTTCCCTGAGGTCAATGGTTGGTTATTACTCACAGCCATCTTGATGATTGTGTTATTTGCATTTGGAACTGGGTTTTTAATTGTACGACCGTTGTTAAAAAGTCGTTAAGTTGTTGCACTTGTTTGGGCGACGATGGATTGCTTCCCAATTCCAATACAGCTAATATCGGCGTCAGAATAGGCGTGTATTTACCTCTTTATTCGCTGCAAAAAACGCCTACAGCAGGGCTGAAGTCTGATCCTAGGACAAGGGCATACACTGATCTATGGGAAGCATCTATTTGCCCCAGCTGATGGTTGTAAGTTGTGTCACAGATTGGTAGAAATTGCCTCAACCGGACAGGTAGGAATGCACTGTTCGCAGACTATGCAGCGCGATCGCGTAAAGTTGAGTTTAAAGTCTTGAGGATTGAGAGTAAGGGCTTCTGTCGGACAGACACCTGTGCATAGGCCACAATCGACACAGCTGTTTTCATCAATCAGAATCTCTCGACCTACCAGGGAAATAGTAATGCCTTGCGATCGCATCCACTCAATCGCCGCATCTAACTCATCAATATCCCCCAACAGTTCGACCACTAGTGTGCCAATTTGATTGGGTGCGACTTGGGCGCGGATGATATTTGCCGCTACATTGAAATCCTTTGCCAGTCGGTAAGTTACTGGCATTTGAACGGTGCGTTTAGGAAAAGTCAGCGTTACCCGTTTTTTCATGGTCTTGCTACAGTGTTTATGAAAGTTAGCAAATAATAAATTTATTTAAGTATGGCTACCAATACACCCGACTCGATATCGACATCCTCCCAGAAGTCTGAAGTCACCAGTGGTACTCGCATCAGAAACTTTTTGATTGCACTGGTAGCGATAATTCTTGGTGTTGCTCTCTTCTTAGGATTGCAAACCAAAACGGATACAACTCTCCTCGACACCCAAGCGGCAGAATCTACCCCTCTGGAAGTGGCACTGAGTAATGGTAAGCCAACGTTGATGGAGTTCTATGCTAACTGGTGTACAAGCTGTCAAGCGATGGCAAAAGATTTGGGCCAACTCAAGCAGCAGTACGCTGACTCAGTAAATTTTGTGATGCTGAATGTGGATAATACTAAATGGTTACCAGAAATCCTAAAGTATCGGGTAGATGGTATTCCTCATTTTGTATATATGGGTTCAGGTGGAAAAGCGATCGCTCAAACAATTGGCGAACAACCCCGTCCTGTCTTGCAAGCGAACCTAGATGCTTTAGTTGCCGCTTTGCCTCTACCCTATATCCAAGCTAACGGACAAGTTTCTGCTTTTGACGCCCCCGTAACCACACCAGAGAATCCTCAATCTGACCCTCGTAGCCACGGTGCACAGGTGCAATAGTAGAGTTATTTGTTGTTGGTTATTTGTTGTTGGTTGTTTGTTGTTGGTTGTTTGTTGTTGGTTAAAAAATACAAAGACAAATAACTAGTAACTAACTATTAAATTATTTGATTTCTCGGTGACAATCAGCTGTTTTTACCCATTAAGGGGGCGATCGCCTGTTCTTAAAAGACATGGCGATCGCTCCTTTTTGATTACATATAAATAAAACTTATTAGATTGACAAGTAATTCAAACCATTGCACCTAACAAGTTTTGGAAGTTTTCCTTCATACTCAATCTTATGGAAAAAATGTATTTTCCTATACCGCAACTTCCCAAAGAGTAGCCAATCAAAAAATGGATTTAATAGATATCGTAATCATAACTCTGCTTAATACTGTCGTTTGTATTTGCTTGCCTCGGCTGGTAATGTTTATCGGGTCAAATGTCAAGCGTCCGAGTCTGAAGTTAAATAGCGATCGCATCGCTTCATCAACCCCGGATTTCTCGCAAACCGAGGCTTATCCTGAACTTACAACCGCTGCTTTAAAATAATTAACCTACTTTTTTGCCCATATAGGTTAAAGCAGATTTTGTCAAAAAAACCCTTAATTGGGGTGAGCTAGGTTAACCAGTGATTGGCGATAATAAAGCCATAGAGCTTCCTAGGAGAAACTGATGGCTCGTCAACCTGAAGGAACTACCCCAAAAATTTGCTACCACCACGATTATCTGGGGCTTTGCAACAGGAATGTGTCAATGCGTAATATCATGTCTGGTTGATTAGTTATGAATTGTAGCTTGACACCGAGAGTTCAGATGTTGGGTCTCGTACCTTGACCCAACCTACCTATATCTACCTATATCGTAAGCGTTTCAGCGGACATGATATAAGTCCTCTCCACAAAACGCGATCGCTATGAACTTCTCCTGAAATCAATTCATCTTCACCAGCGATTTCAACTGCTCTAAAACTGCACGAAACTCATCTACACAATACTCTGAGCGACTCAGATAGCAATCAATCAACAACCTGATCCTGATGTTTTGAGTATTTCCTTCGCTGTCGGTGTTTTCTTCAAGGCACATTTCGAGAAGCTCTCGAAGCTCAGTAAGCTCATTCAGATAATCTAACGCAGTTATCACGTCGTCTAAGTCTGAGTTTTCTCCTTCTGACTGGGGAATCTCTGTAATGATGTATGGCATTATGGATTTGCTCATTTTTGTTGAGTGAGTAGCCGCTTCGCGTTCTTGCCTGTCCAAAGTTCGGAACTGAAGCGGCTTTGTTGTGGCTTGCTTTCGCTTGCCTCATAATTAGGATGACACCTAGTTAATTAATTATCAATAACTAATTAACTACCTAATATAGATTAGGGTTTAGGAAATGCCTGTGATTTGTAAACTGAAGCAACTAATGGATGAACGAGGCATAAACCAGCTAAAGCTTTCTCAGGCGACTGGTTTAAGCCCTACAACTATTGGCAATCTCTACCGGAATCAGGTGATTAGACGAATTGATTGTGATACGGCTGAGATATTGATGGATTATTTCGGACTAACAACGCTGTCAGATTTGTATGAACGAAAAAAGGAGGGTGATGACTGATGAATGCGATCGCACCCTCACCACCCATACCACGCCGCACTAACTGTACCACCGAATCTGGCGTTGCTCGTCCGGCTTACCTGCAATCAGGACTTTCCCCTGCTCGTCACTCACCCCAGCTTTACCAACCCCATGCACCACAATTCTGCCGCCACAGATCTTCCGGCTATACTCCTGGTGGTGATGACCGTGCAATATGGTTTTAACCCTAAGTGCCTGAGCTAATTCATCAATCGCTCTAAATCCATAGCGATGACTAGAGGGCGCTTCATGGGTTACAAGAATATCCGCTCTTTTGCCCCACAGTGCCACATAGTCTTTCCAAAATATACTCACATGATGCTTGCGTGGGATACCGTTTCGCCAACGGTCTTTCTTATGACAGTTAGATAACAGCTCTTTCTGAGAGCGGAATTTCGGTGGAGTTGGTGGCATCCAGATTTTGTCACGGAACACACCGCCTAAGCCAGCAACTCGCTTGCCGTCAATTTCAACGACGCGACCGTGCAGATTGCGATCGCTCAGTCTAGATTTAAAGAGGCGGTCATACCAACGATCTTGATCGCCGTCATGATTGCCAGGGATAAACCAAATTTCAGTTTTGTCGAGTATGACTGAAAGTTCTTGCTCTAACGGTTTCTCCAGGCTAAAGTCGCCCAGCAAAATCACAGCTTTTGGAGCATAAATTTTCACAGCTCTAATAATGGGCGTGAAATCACCGTGCGGATCTCCACCAAAGAGAATCATGACTAGAAACGGTTTGAGAGTATTTGGACTAGTAAAGCGGAATGTTGCTCCGGTATCCATCTCCGCCTCGACCGACACCCATCCGCCTCGGCTCTCGACGAGCTTCTTAACGACAAAGAGACCAATACCAGTTCCTTCAACTTTATCGCGGGCTTCTAGTCTTTGGAAGATGCCCCAAATCTTCTCATGGTAGTGAGGTGTAATTCCTAGCTCATTCTATGGATAGATGCGTGAATTCATCTCTAGCCAATTTCTGACGAGAGATGAACAAAAAGGGCACTACGAGTATTGATAGACCTACGCTTCAACGTCTGAAAAACTTCTATTCTGTAGGTAAGTCGTTCCAATCAGGAATATTTGCATCTTCTCCACCGATACCGATGCCTGTGTTGAAGATTTCTGCATCAGTGATGATCAGCCCGTCCATTGTGGCTCCATACACATTAGCGTCATAAATCTTAGCGCTAGTTAAATTCGCCTGGTTAAGATTGGCTTTCTTGAGATCAGCATTGGTTACATAAGCTGAGGTTAAGTTAGCGCCATGCAAGTTGGCTCCGGTGAGGTCAGCACCTTCGAGGTTCGCTCCAGTAAGGTTGGCTCCTTGCAGATTGGCTTTTCTCAAGTCAGCACCAATTAAATGTGCGCCACTGAGGTCTGCTCCTGATAAATCACACTGATAACAGGCTCCAGTAGCTAGTAACTCTTTTACATGCTGTGGATTCTCAGCTTTAACTGAGCTAGTGAAAAATAGGGGAGTTAATAAGGCTAGAGTTGCTAAAAGTTTGAGCTTCATAAATTTTCTCCCTTATGAAAATAAGACTTGTTCCGTTCTATCTCACACTCTTTAATTATCTCACTAATTTCTTAGACAACAGTGATTGACTCCACAAGTTAGTTGTGAAAAACATCGGTTTAATTTGTGATGAGAGAAAAGCTTTTGAATGACTAAATACTATTGATGGGTGTGATCTAAGTCATTGTAGTAACTGCCTTGATATCAGTCTTGACAAATTGTCCCTTTTAGCCATTGCTAAATTAACGAGGAGCTTAGCAGCTCTAATTCTCCCGCAACACCCGTAAGGTTAACATTGATAGGATAGAAATGGCTTCTCTTATGGGCATGATTTAGTTTAATAATTGAATTGATATATAGTTTTATTGTCAAAAAAACATAGAGTAATAAAAATCGCAACTTACAAAAATGCCATCACAATGGGACTGTCTGTTAAAAAATCTAGGCGAATGGCAAGGCTCATTTACCCGCTTTTCACCTCAAGGGCAACAGCTGGAAGATACGCCCAGTGTGGTGAGTTTGGAAGGGTTAAACAATAACCAAACAATTCGTCAGACGATTCGCCTGTGTTCACTTAATCAGACAGTAGACGAAAAAGTTTTAGAATATAGTTCTCTCAATCGAAGCACCCTGTTTTTTGAAAACGGCGCTTTCTCCCAAGGTTCGATGCAGTGGGGGCCGTTTTCAGAATTTGGGGCAGAATTAGGCTTAATTGATGGAAATCGCCGTGTGCGTTTAGTGCAGCTATTCAACAAAGATAGTCAGCTATCGCAGCTAACGTTGATTCGGGAAAAACTAGCAGGTACAGATGCGTCAGAACACCCAGAACTAACTTTAGAACAGCTGTTAGGGGAATGGGAGGGGGAGGCGGTAACGATGTATCCAGATTGGCGATCGCCTGATACCTATCCCACTCGGCTTACATTGTATCGTCAAGACCCTAATCGGTTAGTACAACAGCTAACGTATGGGACTGGTACGTCAGTTCGCACCCTCACCTCTTCTGCTCAAATTAATAACTCAGTACTCCATTTTGATCAGGGTACCCTACCCGTGCAGGTGTTGCTGCTGCCTGATGGAGCATCTTCTAACTGCCCTTTACAAGTTAAACCGGGTCACTTTTTTGTTTTAGAGGTGGGTTGGTTAGTGCAACCTGATCAACGGCAGCGACTGGTTCGCAGTTATAGTGACAAAGGCGAATGGATTAGCCTCACTTTAATCACAGAGCAAAGAGTGAAGATCTAGTGGGGATTGTCTGCGATCGCTAATGGGTGCCCAATGTTGCAAATTTATTGGGTAGTGTGAGCATCTTGCTCACGTACACCCAGATGTGAGCAAGATGCTCACACTACAAATTGACAGAAATGGAATGCACCATCGCTAATTTATTGCTTTGGTCTTCCAACGCCTTACACAAGGAGCCAGTGTAATTAAATCTTCAATATTGCGTTGCATGGTGGCACAAATCTTATCCAAGGGTAAATCATTAGAGTCATAACCAAAAGGATTCTCAATTTCAATGCCAATCGCTTCTATACCAAACACAGCAAAACTAATTACACCCACTACTAACCCAGTCAACCAATTCAACTCATTAACCATTTGAAAAGGCAGTGATAGGCAGTAAACTAACAACAATTGCTTCAAGTGAATTGCATAAGCTAAGGGAATGGGTGTTTTTAAAATTCGCTCACAAGCTCCTAAAACATCCACCATTAGATCAAGTAATTTCAGCATGGCAGAGAGTTGATAGGTATTGAGGTTACCCAGTTCGTGCTGCTCTTGGAGATAATCGGCAATCCAAAATGCAATTTCTATGGGTGGGTGATTCATCTTTTGGAGGACTTGATATCGTTCTTGTGACATCAATGCTTCTATTTCACTATTTAATTTTTCCTCTCTTAAATGCAACTTAACAGCAACGGCAAACGCCACTAATAACCGCAGCGTCTCTATTTTGGCTTTTCTATCTTCTGGCTCATTTTCTGCGATCGCTCCCCAGATTTGACGTGCCAAGTTACGAACCGTATTAACTAAAGTTCCCCACGCTTTACGACCTTCCCAAAATCTTTCGTAAGCCGTATTCGTCCGAAAAACCAAGAGTAAACCTAAGACAACACTGGGAACAACTCCGCTTAGAACTGGCCAAGATACAGAAAAGCCAAATTGATGAATGACTGAAATAAAAACACCAAAAACACTACACAAAATTACTCGAGGCAGAATAGCGGGAATGACTGACCCTTGAATTCGTAAAGCGACTCGAAACCAGTTCTGTTTCTTCCACTCGATATCCTTGATCACTATTGGCATAAACGTGTTTTCTCTACCGCATATCGTAGCCAAACAGATTGGGGTCAACTTCACTCAACTTTAAATCATCCAATCCATACTCTGCCCAGCGACGTTCCACCATGGCGGCTACATCTGGATCGGATTCTAAAGTAGCGCCCCATTCATGTTCAGTTTCTGGGGGAATCTTTGTGGTTGCATCAATTCCCATCCGACCACCTAAACCAATTTTTTCGCTGGCAAAGTCTAAACTATCAAAAGGTGTATTCGGCAAAATAAACACATCTCGCACCGGGTCAACTTTGGAAGAAATCGCCCACACCACTTGGCGGGGATCGCGAATATTAATAGTTTTGTCTACAACAATTACAAACTTGGTGTAAGTAAATTGAGGTAGTGCACTCCAGAATGCCAATGCAGCACGTCGCGCTTGACCGGGATAAGCTTTATCGATAGAAATAATCGCCGCTTTGTAGCTGAGGGCTTCCATGGGGAGGAAGAAGTCAACGATTTCGGAGACTTGTTGCCGCAGAATGGGGGTGTAGATGCGGTTAAGTGCGATCGCCATCATCGCCTCTTCTTTCGGTGGACGCCCACTGAACGTTGTCATATAAATTGGATCGTTACGATGCGTCATGCACCCGAAGCGAATCAGCGGCGAATCTTCTACCCCACCGTAGTAACCCATATGGTCACCAAACGGCCCATCTGGCAGCATTTCCCCTGGCGTAATCGTGCCTTCTAGAACAAATTCCGAGTCAGCTGGGACTTCTAAATTTAGAGTCTTGCACTTGGCTAGCTGAACGCCAGAACCGCCGTAGAGTCCTGCAAATAGCCATTCTGATAAGTCTACGGGGATCGGAGTAGCAGCGGCCATAATGATTAAGGGATCGACACCGAGTGCGATCGCAATTTCCAACTTCTTCCCTTGTTGGGCTGCCTTCCGCAAATGCCGCGCCCCACCCCGCACCGACAACCAGTGTACTGTCATGGTGTTGTGCGATTGCAGCTGTAGCCGATAGACACCCACATTCGGCGTACCCGTTTCACAATCTTTTGTAATAACTAGTCCTAATGTGATAATCTTGCCAGCATCACCTGGATAAGGGCGAATCAGCGGCAGCTTGGTCAAGTCCAGGGCATCTCCTTCAATCACAACCTGCTGACAAGCCGGGAAAAAATCGCGCCCAGGCTTTGCCTTCACCACGTCAAACAAAATCTTGCCGAACTCCACGGCTTGAGAAATCTTCTTCGGCGGCTTCGGCTGTTGAAGCATCCCCAACTTCTTACCCAGAGTCTCCAACTCCTGCGGATGCTCCATGTTCATCGCCCAGCAAACCCGCTCTTCTGTTCCCATTAGGTTTATCGCCACGGGAAAAGAGGCCCCTTTGACATTTTCAAACAGCAGCGCCGGTCCACCCGCTTGTAGCATCCGGTTGGAAATCTCTGCAATTTCCAGATCTGGGTCAACTAGGGTCTTAATTCGTCGCAACTGTCCTCTTTCTTCGAGCAGTTTGATAAATCCCCGCAAGTCTCTCGCCATAATTATAAATTAAGAAAGATTAAGCATCTCCTCTTATTATGATGGGAAACTTAACAGTAAGAGCCACGTCTGGAAACTTCGGAAGTCAATTGCCTCAAAATAGCTTACTGGGACACCTATGTCAAATAAAACCAGTGTGACACCAGCTAAGGATTCAGCCGTTATTCATGAAATAAGCCTCTATGTTGATCAAGCCATACTTGCTCTCCAGTATCAGCAGTCAGAGTTACTGAGGGAAAAGTACAGAAATATTCTCTGGCGAAACTCTATAAATCAAGCAGTATTGCAACTATGAAATGTCCGAGATGTGAATCGACTCAACTGCGTAAAAATGGTCGTTCAAGCGGAAAACAACGATATCTGTGCAAAGCTTGTGGAAAGCAATTTCTTGAGCCTTTATCTTTGCCACAGTTGACCATCAGCGAGACTGAGGTAGTACAGATTGTTAGTAACGGAAACTCTCCTTCTGGAGTAGAGGAACAGGGGAACCACCACTTTATTCAGGAAGCAGAGACCCAAGAGTATAGTGCTGAGGATATCGTTGCCACCCTATCCCCTCCTCCTGTTCCAACTAATCTGGGACAACCTAACGAAAATGGGGAGCGATCGCCACAAGGAATAGCTATTTTACTGCTAGATGCAGAAAACTTGAAACTCGACATTAATGCTGAAAAGTTCTTAGCTGGGCTTTGTCATTATCCCCTCCAAGTCAAGATAGCCTTTGCCAACTGGAGAAACCATACCATTGGTAAGCAAGATGCAGAACTTTATGAGCGTGGCTATCAGCTGATTCATGTTCCGGGAGGTCAAAATAGTGCTGACGCCCAAATGATTGCGATGGGAGTTTCGATTAGTCGCTATTATCCGGATGTGAAAGAAGTCTTTGTCTGCTCTTCTGATTGGTTATTGACTAATCTTTGCACTGAATTACAAATTCAAGGACTAACAGTGTATCGAGTACGTAGACAAGACAACAGTCTGAGTGTTAATAACCGCAACACAGGAGAAAGCCGTCAATATTCCATTGCGATCGGAACGGAAATACCTTCTTTTGACAAGTTTGTTGAGAAAATTGAGGAGCTAATTAATGCCGAACATGAATCAATCAGTGAACGGCTAGATCGGTTGTCAACTGTTACTGCCCTTTTCCAAGAACGACGGCATCTTAGTTTAAATGGTCATCGAGCTAATGGCTCATTAGCGGCAGCTCAAAATCAAGACTCACCACCTCCTGTAGTCCAACCGGAATCTCCGCCACCTACTTTTGATCAAGCGGCTGTGGAAGCCAGTGATTCTGAAACAAATATCTCTAGCTCCTCGATAAAGAGGATCAACTCTAAAGAAGACTTTGAGCAGACAGTGGTCGAAGTTATTACTTCAATGAAAGCCAAATCTCCACTCACTAAAGTCTCGGTTACAAAACTCAGTTTAGCTCTGCAACTAATCTGTGGTGAACCCGCTAATGCAGTTGTAAAAAAGTTAAAACTGGGTAGTAATCTTACTAAGTTTTTACAGTCATGCACAACTTTTAAAATTGAGAATACTGGGACTAACGCTGAAGTCAATCTTTCTCAGTATTCTTTTCATGAAATAAAGTCACCTCAGGACTTGGAGCAGGGCTTATTAAATATTCTCACTACTTTAATGGCTAAATCTTCTCAGAAGCACATTTCTCTTGAGATTTTAGGAACTGAATTTAATAAGCATTATCGTAAACCTGTTTCTGCGATAATCAAGAGCTTGAATCGAAATGATAGCTTTCTGGAGTTCGTACAGTCCTGTAGTGCTTTCAAAGTGGAAAAAAAAGGCACAGGCTATCAAGTAAGTCTCACTAAACTCTAATGTTTGTTGTTGGTTGTTTGTTGTTGGTTGTTTGTTGTTGGTTGTTTGTTGTTTGTT
>DALYIW010000069.1:0-18070 GCA_031970155.1 Coleofasciculaceae cyanobacterium CTOTU46601
AAAAAGCGTAAGCTAATAACGTTATTTTAAATGATAACGCTTTACAGCTATTTAGTTAGCATTTATGATAACTAAATGCTTCGGGTTTAAACTTGTTTTCGACCCTGGCATCAAGCCCACTTGCTTTGAATACATGGCTTTTAAGACAAAAGGCAGCGCTTCTCCTCCTACAGATCCCCGCTGCCTTTTGGGTTTCATTCCGTATTGAAAAGGAAACCTTAGACCATGATAGAACTTGCAAACAATCTTCAGGATTGCCCTTGGGCAGTCGTGCGTATTCTGCCCAAATGCCAACGTTGCATTGTCGCCCGTTATCGCAATCGCCAAGACGCTCATGACTCTGTGAGAGTATTGCGACGTTTCATTCCGGCAGCAGTATTTGAGCTAATCTTCGATCCTGCTGTGGAAAAAAATTCAGTAGTAACACCTGAGTTGTAAGTAATTCTGCAAAATCGGGTAAGCCGCCACACCTGCCCAGAGTTTTAACTCTGGGCTAATAGCTCAAGTCCACGCTTTGTGGACTGAAATCTATACCCGGTAAGCATTTAGTCCTCTTGAGAGCGTTTCACGGGCGGCGATGGCAACCCGTTATAGATGAAAGAAACTACTCCCCCTGCTCCCCCTGCTTCCTCTGCTCCCCCTGCTAGTTTCTTAGGAGGACTTGAGCTAAAAGCCTTAGGAATTAATTCCCTGGTGGGTCATCGGGTAGATTCAGGATATCAGTAGAGGAATTTACCAAATTTTGCTTAAATCCAGCACAAATCCGGGTAATACCGACTCACCGCTAACACTAGCCGGATTATCCAGACATTCCACAGCCACTCCAGGGCGATAAATGTAAACCTGTCGATTCTTGCGATCAATTAGCCATCCCAAAAGTGCGCCGTTGTCAATATACTCCTGCATCTTAGTTTTAAGCGGTTCCAAATTATCAGAAGCAGATCGCAGTTCCACCACAAACTCAGGACAGATAGGAGCAAATTTCTTCTGTTGTTTGGGAGTCAAAGCGTTCCACCGTTCCAGCTTCACCCACGCCGCATCAGGCGATCGCTCCGCACCATTAGGCAGCATAAAGCCAGTACTAGAGTCAAAGCCAACGCCAGTTCCATCCTGCTCAATCCAGTTGTATAGCTGTCCGTTAAGCCTAAAGTTGCGTCCACCTGTTTCGGTTCCGGTAGGGGGCATAATTAGTAACTCTCCCGTAGCCGCACGTTCAATGCGTAAGTCTCGGTTGAGTTGGCAGAACTCAAAAAACTGGTCATCCGTTAGATTGATTATTGGTTGTAGGTGCAAAACCAAAGGAGAATTTTCTACTTGAGTCGTTACTTCAGTCATCGTCATGGCACAAATCCTTGGCTGCTGTTGCCTTTTGTACACTAACAATTTTTATAGATTGAAAAATGACAAGCGTCAGCACTAGCCTGTTTTTTGCCCATCCTCTCGCTGTTGACGCTTTTCCCCAATCCTAGGCAATGTTTCAGACGCTAAATCCAAAACCCTCTCAGTCAACTTGGCAATTACAGCTTGCCGTAGTTGAGTGTTATTAGGCAGAATTTCCAGAACTTTTTCCACCAGTTCCTCAATTTGGTCTTGGCACTCCCGATCAATTCCTACAATTTGATTAATTTCTTCACCATCCGGACGAGTAACGGTAATTCGACGCGCCTCAAACCCCCCACCTTTGGCAGCAACCTCTGCCCGCAAAGCTTCTAAATTCTTGAACCGCCTAGTCAAATCTGAGAGGTTAATCTCAAACCGAGTAACATCCTCATCTGTCCAAGATTCAGCAGGCTTATCCACCACAATCATGACTAAAGCTTCTAGCCAATCTGCATTTGTCTTTGTTTCATCCGTTGCTGCTAGCGTAAAACTTCTGAGCATTCGTTCAACACACTGCCCCTTGAGAGAACGAGAACGAACCGTTAACTCTTCCCGCAGCTTGGCTTCATTAACACTAACCCCAAAGGCATCATGCAGACGTACCTTACATTCACTCAATAATCGGTCATAGGCTGTCTGAATCTCATGAAGCGCTTGAACTAGCTTTTTTCGTAATGTTTTCGCCGTTGTTCCGTCGTCAGCTTCCCCCGTACCGATAGGCGGCAATCCACAAGCTTGAGGCAACGATGTAAACAAAAGTTCATCCGGTTCCTGTGCCCGCTGCAAAGTTTTCAAAACCGCTTGTGCTTCTGCACTGAGGCGCTTAGTTTTGAGCGTATAGGCAGGTAGCTTTTTCACAAACTGAAATAGAGGCTTAGCCACTGCCAGTACCGTCACGTTCCTCACTCCCGCAGGCATCCGAGACTTGGGAGATTTTAAAACCGCTTCAAGTTCTTTGAAAACTTGCGATCGCAATCCAGTAATTTCAAAATACTTAACCGCAAAGCGCGAAGCATCTTTCACCAGTAATTCAAAATGTTCTGCCCCCAAAATCGGGATAAACGTCCCATCCTTATAAACCCCCACATCATCAACGTGATACAGCAAAACCGCCGCCAGCAACACCGGAATCGAACCTTGCTTGACTCCATAAGGCGGTGCTTCTAAGTACTGATAGAGTTTGTCTACACTTTGCTGTTTTTCCTTCGCCTGAAAACAAAACTCCTCAATCGCCTGCCAAACCGTCCACAAACCTGAGTCTTTTTGAGGCGGGTAAAATCCTAAAGCCTCCTCCTCTTGTCGGTGAATCTCCGTTTCATCCAGCAAGGAGTAATACATGGCAACTTCAGGGCCATACCCCTCTAATCCCAATATGAGGCGATCGGAATGCTCCAACATCGCCTCAATCAATTCCCGCCTTGCTTTAGCACCTTGAGAGGTTAATTCGCGGCGATTAATTAATTCATTCCAGAGAACGGGAGTTTTGTAGTAAACCTTGTCGCAGACTTTCGACAGCTTCGCATTAAATTCTGTAGCGTGAAGAATGGTTTCACGTTCTCCCTGAATCCAGCAGGCATTCCGTAGAACCGCCACATCAAACGCTTGGCTCAAACTTTCATCTAGCAAGCGCTTAGTGTGGAATAGCCGATACTGGACTTCGCGCCTAGCCACAGCATCCGTTTGCAGTTGAGCAGCATTGGTTTGAATTTTCTCAAGTGCGGCAAATTCTAGCGCCTGGATTCGCAGCACACCCAGTTTTGTCGCACACAACACAATCAACGGCTTACATTAGGGACTTGAGTAATAATGCCCTCTAAAGGCAGGTCGATCTGTTTCACCATGAAGTGCACTTGTATGTTTTAAGAAGACCAGTCCAGAAGCTATGAACTTCCTAATTGTATTGGAGCTCTTCTCTCACACCCTCCTAACTCTGACAAAATATTCCTTCCAAGTTAAATACTCAAAACCTGGGCAATACTCAATTAATAGTCAAAGTCAAGCTAAAAGTCTCAAAAAAAGAGTTACGGCAGTTACCTCAGCGTTGGGTTAAAAACTACTGAATCCCTTACTGCATTTATAATTTATGGATGGGCGATACTGGTTTCGAACCAGTGACCTCTTCCGTGTGAAGGAAGCGCGCTACCACTGTGCTAATCGCCCTCAGCATCCTAATCTAGCACAAGATAACGCCAAGTCACAACCACGACAATAGCTGCTAATCTCCCTGCGGATACTTTTCCCATAAAGTTGTCATGGTTTGCCGCAGACTCTGGTGATTTCCATCCCCCAAAATCAGATGATCGAGTAAAGGAATATATAAAAATTGTGCCGCCTTTAAAAGTTGTTCAGTCAAGGTAATGTCTTCTTGGCTGGGTTCAACATGCCCTGTTGGATGATTATGAGCAATAATCAGTCGTGTCGCTCCCTGGCGAAGCACCTCTCGGAAAATTTCACGAGGGTGTGCTAACGTCTCAGTTGCTGTGCCAATCGTAATCACTTTAGTGCCTAGTAATTGATTCTTCGCATCTAGCAGCACTACTGCAAATCGCTCTTGGCGTTGCCACATCAAGTCATGACTGAGGGCTGCGGCTGCCGCTATAGGACTATCTATTACTGTACGCTCTGTGGGTCTAGACAGAAATGCCCGTTTCCCTAGTTCAACAGCTGCCAGAATTGTTGTTGCTTTTGCAGGTCCCACACCATGGATATTGATCAACTCTTGATGGTTGATGTCTCGTAGTACATCCATCGGATCGCACTGGTTTTGACTTAATTGCTGCAAAATGTATTGGCCTAAACCTACCGCAGAAAGCTTGCCTTTGCCTTGACCTGTGCCTAACAATATTGCTAATAGTTCCGCTGTTCCTAAATTTTTAGCTCCTAGAGCCATTAGTCGTTCACGAGGGCGCTCACTTGCAGGGATGTCGGCAATTCTCAGGCTATAGACCATAGATGCAACAGACCAAGACTCAACAAAAAGGGGATTATCTTTATTAATCCCTTTTTGAGTCCTGAAAACTACATTCAGCTTAAAAAATATCTCTAGAAGTAATCATGGGCATGGAGTAGACGTCTACCTCAATCTCCCTAGTACTTCCAGAAACTCGTTAAAAACTTATGCAAAAGATGCATCAAGAAATAGGCGCTGGTTCATCTGAGTGATAGATACCAGCAGCTTTGAGCATGTGATAAGTAATGAGCAACTGTGTTAGAGCAAGGGGGTAGCTCTGGAGCGATTCCCCAGTTGTACCAGTGACTTTACCAATACTTTGATTGTTTTCCAAACTACAGAATTTTCCTAAATCTGGAATCTCCTTACATAGCATATGCTCTAATTCTTTCACCTGTTCGCTAGTGGCATGACCATCAATTTCTAGGACATCAACAGGCTTACTCATATCTCGGTCAAGTTCTAAGCGTATAGCTGAACTGAGATGAGATCTACTGGGGTTGAGAATTCTAGTAAAGTCTGGATGAGGTATAGTGGGCCTGAGTACTAAGCGGACATTTAGCAGTAAATCACTCTGCTCAGATTTATCATCGGGCGGGTAGAAACTGACAACAATATCTGACCATTTGCGCTGAGGACGGATAAACTCTTCTGAATCGGATTCGCGCTTTCTGAGTTGTTCAAGAACTTCTTCTGCTGTATAGCCGCGCTTAGCTGTATCTCGTTTGATTTTCCATTGAGTGCGTAGAGGTTCCGGTGGAGCTAAATATACTTTGACATCAAAGCAATCGCGAGAGCCACGAGTTGAGTAACTCAGCAATCCCTCAACAATCACAAACTTGCTGGGCTTGATGTACTCTGGCGCATCAAATGTACCAGTTGTGTGGTTATAAATTGGCTTGAGGATTGGTTGTCCACTACGAAGCAGACTTAGGTGCTGCTCAATGATGTCCAGGTAGTTGCAGTCAGGGTGCAGCGCCGAAATTCCCATTTCAGCTCGCTGCTTACGATCATAGCGATGGTAATCATCTGTACAGATGACTGTGACATCTTGTTCGCCCAAGACTTGAGCAATTCCTCGCGTCAGCGTTGTTTTTCCGGCGGCACTATCACCGACTATGCCAAGAATAATAGGGCGATTAGTCATGGTTTTTCGTTAGGGCTTAGGCGGGTTCTGTAGTAGACTCCTGATGGGATTAATTTTAGTGCATTACGGCAAAAATACTTAATCATTAAAACTAATATTTAGCTTTAACTGTTATTTAAACAACACTTTAAAGTTATATTTAAGTTATAATCAATCACTTTTTTGTTGAGGGAGTAGAAATTCTACTACTCAGGGATGATGACACAGGGGTAACGAGTAACTACGATATTGTGCATTTAAATTGCATATTCTCGTGAAGACCGTTGAGTGTTGAGGAGAAACCTGTTTACAGTCAACCGTCAACCGTCAACAAAAAACGAGTAACTCAATTACGCAGTTTTAAATAAATGCTCATTAGTAGCGATCGCCTTTTCTCCTGCAATCCTATCTGCCACACTCCCAAAACACGACAAACCCGCCTACTGAGGGCGGGTTAACAAGGAAGTAATGAACGATCAGACTTAATCAAATCAACAAGAGAAAAGCTTTTGAAGAGAATCAAAATGAATTTACTTAGGGGTGGATAAAGCAACGCCACTGATCTACTTAAGATTTACACCTGACTGCATCGATTCAGATGGAGATTTTAGCGATCGCCTCTAGCGGATTCTCAAGGTTAACAACTCACCTCAAACCTCTGAGGACAAGACCACTTTTGAATTTCAGATGCTTTCTGGTTCAATGCGGCGCTGGATTAGAGCAGGTGGCACAGGCTCGAATCCGACTTTTTAGCTCGAAGTTCTTCTTCGTTGTGCCTGTTTTTAAAGTAGCACCCATCTTCTTGCCTAAGCGCCGCTAATTTACCAAACTTTATTATCATTTACTTATGTAAATAATTAGCAACTGATGTTTAGACTAACAACCAACTGCCGAACGTTGTGGTGACGTCATCCGTTGAGTCCTATAGATTTACTTGGTTTGATTGGTTTTGCCTTTGGTATCCTCCAGGTTGGCTGATTTTGTTCAATCGCCACTGGCAACACTATCAGCTAAATCCTGATGGCTGGAATTGGTTGGAATATGGATTGTTTCTGATTCCAGGAGGATTTTATCTGGCGCTGCTGCTGCGCTGGTTGCGTCTTGGCTGTCGTTTACCTCGCCAAGAGGTGAGTCAGTTTAATCTAGATTATCAACAAGCCTTCCGAGATGAAATTCTTGCACCGATTTTGAAGCATTATTTTCGCGCTGAATTACAACAGGTTGAACATCTGCCCCAATCTGTGCCTTTGCTTGTGGCAATGAACCATGCTGGGATGTGTTTTCCTTGGGATGTCTTGGGATTAGCTTATCTTTTAGGTCAGACACGAGGATGGACTGTTCAACCGCTTGCTAATGTTTCTTTGTTTGAGCATCCCTGGGTAAAATGGTGGCTGCCGCCTGGATGGTCACAGGTTTTAGGTGGTGTTCAAGCTCAACTCGATGAGTTTGAAGCGGCACTCACCCACAACACAGCTTTGCTGTATGCGCCGGAGGGTGTGCGCGGTCCGGGGAAAGGCTGGTTAAAGCGCTATCAGCTCGAAACCTTCCATCCGAGTTTTATTCATCTGAGCGATCGCTATCAGATCCCGATTCTACCCGTAGTTTGTATTGGCAATGAGTCCTTGCATCCTTGGGCGTTTAATATCAAAAAACTGGCAAGACGATTCTACTTACCCTTCTTTCCTCTGTCGGTTTTAATGGTTGTTTTTGTGCTGTTCCCGTCCATGGGAGTTTGGGCAATGAGAACGAAGCTGCGCTATTACATTCAACCGCTCTATCAACCTTGGACAGCAGGAGCGTTTGAAACCCAGCTACCTGAACCACAAAAAGCTTCGTATGGCGATACGAGTTCAGCTTTATCCCTTGGCAAAAGTCGCGCTCAAGTTTACCAAGAAGCACAACAATTGCGAGAAAAACTACAAAGCAAAATCAACCAACTACTGAGCGCTAAATAAGTGACCAGCTAAAATCTCCCTCTTGTCTTCCTTGTCACTGGGAAGTGGTCACTTCCCTTGTGCTGCCCTGCACTAGGCTGCGGGAACTGAGATGACTGAAGGTTAGTCCCATTGTTAATTAACCAGCTATTTTCATGAGCGATCGCTCACCACCACGAATGGAAATCTATTTCCAATTAGGCCACCCACGCGCCGATAGCGCAGGACAAAAGAATAAAAATTGCTCTCCTAACTCCTGTCTTCTGACTTCTAGCTCCTATTTCCAAGTCACGCATCATTGCCCATTCGCCGCCACCGAAAATGACAATAGCCCTTCTTCCCCGACTCCCGACTCCCGACTCCCGACTCCCTATTTTCAATTGATAGGATTGGTAGCTTAATAGAAACAATTACGGCATATTAACTTATGATATCAGAAAATTTGAACGCTTTTGAAGTCAGGTTGCCTCTACCCGTAAAAACCTATGACATCGACGTTGCAGGCATTGTCAGCAATATTGTTTATGTTCGGTGGTTAGAGGATTTACGATGTGAACTGCTGACGAATTACTTGCCGATTGAGCAGCAACTAGAGAGTGAATTTGCACCTGTAATTTTGCAAACTCAAATTGAATACAGGAAACCTATCAAGCTATCTGAAAAACCTTTGGGGCGGATGTGGATTAACAAGATGACAACCCTCAAGTGGGTAGCGAGTGCAGAAATCTTGGTGAATGGAACGATCGCCGCCACTGCCGAACAAACGGGATGCTTTGTAGATTTGTCAAGCGGTCGTCCGATTCCTATCCCTGAGGATTTTTCTCAACTATATTTTGAATACCAGAAAAGTTCTCAAGTTGCTTTCTTAATGAGTTAGTGCAATTGATATGGCTTCATCAAAATCCAAGAACAACTCTTCCAACTCTCAGACCTCCGGTAACAGCACAAATCCTGTGGTTTACCGGGAGTTTGGACCTGGCAGCAATCCTGCTGCTGTCGAACGAGGGATTCAGGAACTGCCTCCCAATCAGCAAAATTTGAGAATACAGGCTTCGCGGAAGGGGCGTAAAGGAAAAACAGTAACTTTAATCAGCGGCTTTCAAACAAAACCAGAAACTTTAACCAACTTACTCAAACAGCTCAAAACTCAGTGTGGCACGGGGGGCGCAGTTAAGGACGATACGCTGGAAATTCAAGGTGACCACACCCAGAAGCTGCTTCAAATTCTGATTCAGCTGGGCTACAAAGCAAAAATTAGTGGTGGCTAATTGATTAAGAAGTCACTCTTAAGGATGAAGGATGATAGCGCAGCGGTAGCGACGCAAGGAGCGTCAGGATGGATAGCCCCATAAATAAAAAATGGAGCTTGCAATATTGAAGATTTCTTTTGTTCAACCTAATTAAATATAGGAGCTTGTACCCAAAGTTTTTCATCCCGGACTAACGTCCTGCTGCGCTATCATCCCTCATCCCCCATCCTCCATCCCCCATCCCTTCTTGGTAACCTACCAAAATCTCTGTTGAGACTCTACCCAATTGGGGAAGTAACAACTAATAGTTTCGTAGTTGAATGAGTACGAAGCTTGTATTCAAATCGTTAACTATCCCGCCTCTAGCCTATCCGGCGGGCAAGACTATTAAACCATCGACATTGAGTCAGGCAGAAAGGTTGATTGGGCGGTACTAATCAATCATTGATGAGGAAAAAGAAATGCCTGGTCACGACATTATCGTTGTTGGAGCTTCCGCAGGTGGAGTGGAAGCCCTATCTCAATTGGTGGCTGGTTTGCCAAAGGATCTGCCAGCGGCGGTCTTCGTCGTCATTCACATTCCAGCCCAAAGTAAAAGTGTTCTGCCCCATATCCTGAGCCGTCGCGGGCAACTCCTAGCCAATCATGGTAAAGACGGTGATTTGATCGCACCAGGCCGCATCTACGTAGCACCGCCAGACTATCACCTACTGGTCAAACGCGGTTACATCCGCTTAGTGCAAGGTCCAAAGGAGAACAACTGTCGTCCGGCGGTCGATCCTCTGTTTCGCACAGCGGCGAAAGCCTATGGATGCCGAGTAGTCGGTGTAATTCTATCGGGCACCCTCGACGATGGTACAGCAGGACTTATAGATGTGAAGCGCTTGGGCGGTGTAGCTGTCGTTCAGAACCCCGATGAGGCGGCGTATAAGGGGATGCCTAGTAGCGCGATCGAGCACGTAGCGGTCGATCATATCCTGCCAGTGTCGTCAATAGCATCCCTTTTAGTGCGTCTAGTCCATGAAAGAGTAGTCGAGGAAGGAGCACAAACCATGCCTAGCGATCGCGAGATGGAAATAGAACCCGACGTTGTGGAACTCGATGGGGCTACTCTGCGATCGCGCGGACACCCAGGCCCCCCCTCGCGCTTTACCTGTCCAGACTGTGGCGGGACTCTATTTCAACTCAACGAGAGAAATTTGCTCCAGTTCCGCTGTCGCACAGGTCACGCTTACTCAGCGGCTACTTTAATGGCGCAACAGTCCGAAGTCCAGGAGGAGGCACTGTGGGCTGCAATGCGTTCTCTAGAAGAGCGTGCCGACCTCATGCATCAGATGGCTAGTAAGGCACAGGTAAACAATCGTAATTTGTCAGCAAAGCGTTATGACACGATGGCGCTGGAGGCCGAACAACGTGCTGACCTGATTCGGAAAGCGCTTTTTCAAGGTCAGTTGCCTGTTACGGTAAAGGCGGATGCGATCGCTCAGGAAACAGGGAATAGAGAGTTGGGAGTAGGCAATACAGAATCGACTGACGACTCCCCTTTCAAGGTAGTAGTGCTAGCGGCGTCAGTCGGTGGATTGAAGGCTCTAAGCGAGATTCTGCCTGCCTTTCCACCGGACTTTCCAGCAGCAATCATCGTGGTGCAGCACCTGGACACCCAATCTCGCTCCAACGTGATGACTGACGCGGTGTACCATCCTGCGACCTTGCCAGTCAAACTGGCACAAGAAGGAGAGTTTGTACAACCGGGGATGGTCTACATTGCTCCCCTGGAGAAACACTTGCTGGTCAACTCAAAGGGTATACTTTCCCTGTCTGAAGCGGTCTTCGTGGACTTTATTTCTCCCTCTGCTGACTTGCTGTTGCAGTCGGTGGCAGCTAGTTTCAAAGAGCACGCGATCGCGGTAGTGCTTTCGGGGACTGGCAGCGATGGTGCCCTGGGAGTGCAGGCGATTCATAAGATGGGTGGTAAAGTGATTGCCCAGGATGAGAGTACTTGCGAGTGTTGCGAAATGCCTAATGCAGCGATTCAAACTGGCAAGGTAGATTTTGTTCTGCCTGTAAGTGCGATCGCTTCTACTCTACTAAATCTGGTGATGATAGGTTAGTTGGTTGTTTGTTGTTGGTTGTTTGTTGTTGGTTGTTTGTTGTTTGTTGTTTGTTGTTGGTTGTTTGTTGTTTGTTGTTGGTTTTATAAAATTCGATGTCTAGGTTAGGAGGTTGGATGAATAGCTGTGTTTGATTTTCTCTTTTTACTTCTGTCTATTGTACCAAATCCAAGTTGAGTATCCCCTTTATCATTTAGTTTGCGCTTCTCTGACTAGAGTTCGCGTAGCCACGACTTCCAGTCGTTCAACTTACAACAAGGAGGCGATACAATCGGCTTTTATATTACACCTTAACCCTTGCTTCGCTTGCTAGACCAACAACCAACAACCAATAACCAACAACAAATTTAGTTCCTGCCTTCATCTAGCTGGCTCTTCATTTTTTCCGTAGATTTATTTAGGCGATTTAGAACTTCCTTAGAGTGTTTCAATTGCACCTCTACGACTTTCTCAAATGCCCGGACTGCCTCTATATGGTTTTTTATTGCCTGCTGATGTTCCTGATGTGCCTTTGCCTGCCCTTCAGGTACTTTCGCATATTTCTCTACAGCCTTACCGTGCGCCTCTATAGCTTTGCCGTACTGCTCAATTAACTTGCCTTGCGCCTCTATAAACTGCTTTCGCTGCTGATTATTGGCTTCCTTGCTATGCTTCTGTATTGTTTTACCAGAGTTTTGTATTTGTTTGCCGTGCTTTTGAGCATCCTTCCCATGCTCTTCTAATTGTTCAGACATAACGAATTTTCCTTCATTTATCACTTCAAATTCAAAATTAAAAGTTCAAAAAGTTTTTAAATCTCTACACTCTCACTCTAGTGCTGCTCTTCATTGGTCATGTCTTCCATTAAGAGGATTATTCCCTGTTGCTGATTGTAAACAATGAGCGGTGTGCAGATGATGCGGCAACGAATCACTCTGCCACGACGGTTAACAGCGTCTAATATAATCTCCTGGTAATCTGATACTCCATTCTGGCAGGCGCGGACGGGTTCCCTTAGTTGCTCTACTGGCAGACCAATATCCAGGTCAAAGAAAAAATAACCTTCCACCTCCTCAGCTGACAAACCCCAGAAATTTATTGCCCTACTGTTCCAAAATTGAACGCTCAAGCGGTTGTTCAAAACAATCATCACCATCTGTAAGCTAGTGAGAATTGACTCGAGGAAGGCGTTGACACGGTTGAGTTCATCGGTGCGATCGCGCAGTTCATCATTGGTCGCCTGGAGTTCTTCGTTAGAAGATTGGAGTTCTTCGTTCATTGTCTCCAGTTCTTCGTTAGTACTTTGGAGTTCCTCGTTGGTGGTTTCTAGTTCTTCGTTAGTACTTTGGAGTTCTTCGTTAGTGGTTTCTAGTTCTTCATTGGCACTCTGGAGTTCTTCGTAAGCGGTTTCTAGTTCTTGAGTGGAACGCACTAATTCTTGTTGCAACTGGTGGTAGCGCGTTGCGTCTTGGAAGACAACTGATACACCCAAAAGTTCGCCATTGATATCCATTAGGGGGATTACTTCAATGTCCAGGTATTGCACATTACTCTCGTTTGTCCTGGATACCTCGACATTATGAATCTGGACTGAACGGCGTTCAGTATAAGCTTGCTGGATGCGCGATCGCAGTTCGGCTGGGCGGTAAGATAGTTCCAAGTCTTGGAGGGGGCGGCCGATATCTTGGTTGGTTAGACCAAATAGAATTCGTGCCTGCCGATTCACTAACGCTAGGTTACCCTGGACATCTACGACGATTTGGGGAATGGGTAAACTTTCCAGGGCTTCATCCCGCAAACGCATATTTTTTTCTAGATGGTTACTAACTTCTGTGTTGCCAGCTTCTGCAATCACCAATAAGCGATCGCGCAGCGTCACTTTCGAGAGTTTGGAAAAAATCCGATACTTGAGATTAACTGGTGTGAACAGGTTAGCATGGGTCAGCAGCATCTCTGCCTTGCCTACAAATAGAAAACCCTGCTCCTTGAGGGCAAAGTGGAAGCGCGCGAGGACACGGGCTTGAGTCTCGGCATTGAAATACATCAGGGTATTGCGGCAAATCAGCAAATCCAGATGACCGATAGGCGCATCCTGAACCAAATTGTTACGACCAAAAATCACGCATCGGCGCAAATCGCTGCGAAAGGTGTAGGCATTTTTCGATAGGTCGAAGTATTTCTCTTGCAGTGCCTCTGGAACATTTCGCAACTCTCTAGCTGTATAAGTAGCGAGGCGGCCACGGGTAATTGCTTCTTCGTCTAAGTCTATAGCATAGATTTTTACCTGCGATCGGAATGCTTCTTCCCCCATCGCTTCTGCTAGGAGAATTGCGATCGTGTAAGCTTCTTCGCCGGAAGCACAACCAGCACTCCAAACTCGGATGAGTTCATTGTTGGGTTTCCTTTCCAGGATACGCGGAATTACTTCTTGCTCCAGGCAGTTCCAGGCAGGTAAATCTCGAAAAAAAGTGGTGACGTTTAATAACAGAGCGTCGAACAACTCGTTGAGTTCAAGCGGGTTGGCTTCTAGATAGTCCAGGTAGTCGCCATAGGACTCAACTCCCACGCGCTGCATTCGCTTGCTCGTCAAGCGCATCAAGCTAGGACGTTTATAGCCTGTAAAATCAAAACCGCGAGTCTGTTTGAGATATTGCAGCAACGCCTCAAATGTTGGATCTTCTTGAGCGTTACTCATGCCAGGTTACCTTCAATCTCTCCATGCATCACTAAATTTATAAGCGCCGCACCAATTTTATCGAGTGGTAGTACCCAATCAACACAGCCAGTTGCGATCGCTGCCGCAGGCATCCCCCAAACTTTCGATGTCGCTTTATCTTGGGCAATCACCTTACCACCCATCTTTCTAATTGCTTGGACTCCCCTAGAGCCATCTCCGTCTCCTCCGGTTAACACTACTGCGATCGCTCGCTTTTTGTAACTCTGGGCAACCGACTCAAACAAAATCTCGGCAGCAGGACGGACGAAATGCACTTTTTCTGTTTGAGACAGGGACAGACTGCCGTCAGGATTAACCATCAGGTGGTAGTCAGGCGGAGCAATAAAAACCTTACCAGGACTTAGTTGATTCCCCTCCTGTGCCTCCTTCACCAGCAGTGGCGTGCGGCGATTGAGGATTTGAGCGATTAAGCTGGGATACTGAGGGGACAGATGCTGCACTACTACAATCGCCGCCGGAAAGTTAGCTGGTAGGGCAGATAGGACACTGCTCAAAGCATTGAGGCCGTCCGCTGAGGCAGTCAGCGCCACAACATCAAAGCCTTGAGAGAGGGGATTTTCCTCAGACGCTGCCGCCTCTTGGTTGACTAACGAATCGACCAGAGACGGCAAAGCCGTTGTGTTATTGGGGCTATGCCTCGCCAAGCGGGGCGTAGTTTCGAGCTTGACGTGATCATTTTCAGGATTATTGTCTTGTTTTGCAACCACAGTTTAATCTTTCCTTTATTTTTATAAGTTTAATTTGGTATCTTCCGTTACAGAAATCAAAAAATAATTAAGTGACAAGTTGCTTTAAGTTTGTAGTTCTGGCTAAAAGGAATTTCCTATTTTTAAAATGACCTTTCCTTAGGTAGCAATCTTTCCTACACATTATCAAGTTAAATACCAGTGTAAAAAACTATCAGAAAAACATATGAAGTCAGGAAGTCTCAGCAAATGGCTCAGACGACTCCAATAAGTGATGATCTGACTCAACCAAATTTCCAGCCTTTGCCGTTACTTATAGAGATAGCTCAGAGAACTGTAAGTCTCAAAATTGACTGTTAAGTTCCGTAAAATAAATTACAACATCTATCACAAGATAGAGGTCTTTCCGTAATACTATAAAGACAAAGAAGTCTTGGAGGCGGAGCTAGGAGCAGCTAGTGCTTGCTGTACCCAGTTGGGTACTGTACCTAGTAATAGCACCAGCTACAACTACACTGAATTGACTTCTCTTGTGAGGAGCTAGCAACGTTCCATCAAGACTCCAGCTCAAAAAGCAACGTTCCTGACCTTAAAGACCAGTTTTTGCACCTCCAAAACTATCAGCATGAGGAGCTACATTCATGACAAATGAAATGTTTGACCAACAGCTCCTGTCATCCCGTCGCCGATTAGAAGAGCTATGGCAACGAGCTGACAAATTACAAAACCCACCAACAGATCTAACGTCACAAACAGACCAAATTCCTGAACAGCAACAAGAATTACTCAGAGAAAGTTTAGAGGAATTCTCTTTTTCTCTGGAAGAGTTGCAAGTCCTGGTTGAAGAACTACATGTTCAAAATGAAGAGTTAACTAACAGTCGCACTGCACTAGAAGCTGAGCGTCAGCGATACAAAGAACTGTTTGATTTGGTTCCGGATGGCTACTTGGTAACAACTTTAGAAGGAACAATTCTTGAAGCGAATCAAACGGCAGCTCAGTTACTCAATGTTTCACACAAGTATCTCGTCGGCAAACCCTTCATTGTTTTTGTTGCCGCTGAGGAACGTCGGAAATTTTACTATCAGCTGAGTCAGCTGCGAAGAGGCGAGTCAATCAAAAATTGGCAAGTCAAGATTCAGAGTCGGCGAGATGCGTGTTTGACAGTAGCTTTCACGGTAACACCAGTACACAACCAACAGGAGCAAGTAGTGAACTTGCGCTGGCGGTTCTTCGAGGTTTTTCCTACTCATAACCAGAAAGAATGGGATATAGAAAGCACAACACAAGAGCAAAAAGGAAGAAGTCTTTTTCCTTCGGTACTGCGTCCCATCAAATCTTACTGTCAAGAGCAGCTGGCTTCCTCAAATCAGCTCATTGAAATATCAAGCCAACAATTCGCGATCGCAGCCCACCAAGCAGGGAGAGTACTTGATGATATTCTATCCAGCACTCCTGACGGCTTTCTAGTAACAGATAGGACTGGGAAATACATTTATGTGAATCGGACAGCAGCACAATCCTTGGGTTTTTCACAAAGCGATTTTATTGGCAAAACTTGGCGGCAGCTAGAGTTACCCGTTGAGATTATGGAACGATTTGATACTCAACGAGAAGCTGTGTTCAGAACGGGAGAACCTCTTACTGATGAAACTAGCTTTACTACAGTACAGGGTGTCAGAGACTATGAGTATACGATTAACCCAGTTAGTGATATTTATAGCGACATAGAGGCGGTAATCGTCACAGTTAAAGATATCACCAAACACAAGCAGGCAGCAGCAGAAGCGAATATCGCCCTAGCAACAGAAAAAGAAATGAGTACTCTCAAATCTCAGTCTGTCTTTGTCGTTTCCCAGGAACTACGAAACCTCTTACACAATATTTTTGGTTACATTGAATTAATTGAAATTGATAATAATCAAGGAAATAATGAAAAGAAGCTCAATTGTTTCCGACGTATTCAGGTTAATCTTAAACGGATAAATCAGTTGTTGGATGACCTCCTCTGGATTGGGAAGCTAGAAGCCGGAGAAGTGTTGCCCAATCCATCCTTGTTTGACTTATCTAAGTTCTGTCAAGAACTGATTGCAGAGCTACAGCAAGGTGCAGATTTTAAGCACAGGATTACTTTTAGCATTGAAGGTCAGTATTCCAGCGTTTGTATGGATAGAAAACTGCTACGGTACATCCTGCTAAATTTACTGTTCAATGCGATTAAGTATTCTCCAAAAAGCAGCGAAGTAAAACTAGATGTTGCTTGTCACGATAGAAATGCAATCTTTTGCATTCAAGATTTTGGTATTGGAATTCCTCAACAAGACCAGGAATTAATGTTTAAGGCGTTCTACCGAGGAAGTAATGTAGACTCAGTAACTGGGAAAGGTTTGGGATTAGCGATCGCTAAACAGTGCGTAGACTTACAGAAGGGTGAGATATCTGTAGCAAGTGAGGAGGGCGTTGGTACAACATTGACAGTCAAACTGCCGTTGAATCTGCGAAAATTTAAGAGGGAGTGGGGAGTAGGGAGTAGGGAGTAGGGAGTTGGGAGTAGGGAGTTGGGAGTAGGAAATCCCCATTAAGTAAATTTAGGTGATTTGATATCGACATTTTGTGTAGTTAAGCCTCGTCTGTCCACACACTTGATTCCTTTCTGCTGCACGAAAGAATCCGGAGGCTTCTTTCTCAACTTAAGTGTAAATGCACTTAAATCAAGTGTTCTTATACGAACTAACCTTTAAGAAGATGAGGAAAGAACACAACAAGAGAAAAAGTTCTGGTGTCTCCCTTGTCCCGCTTAGTTTTTTGCTTAAGTTGACACCAATGATTTCTGTCTTTCCCCTACTCCCGATTCCCTACTCCCTACTCCCTCCTTTAGTTAGGTTAAAGCCTTTTCAGGGGTGAAAACTTCACTAACCCGCAGATTCTGGCAACGAACGACAAGGGTAATATAAGGACTGGTGCAAATTTCTAATTTGGCTTCTGGTAAGGCTTCAAACATCAATCGCTGTCCAGGAAAGATAACTCGCTCGAAATGCAAATCAGGAATATTCCGAATCCGGATAAGTTGAATTTTATGGGTGGTATTAATATGGCAGCAGAGAATGGAGCGATCGCATTGAGAAACCAGAGAGTCTTGAGAATCAATGAGTGTTTGAGTCATTGCTAGCGGTTGTGAATGTAAGAAGTAACCTGGGAGGTGCCTCAACTTAAGCTAGATAACCGTTAAGAGGTAAAGACGTCAAGCGCTATTGCTTCGGAGTGTTATCAGCCTGTTGGTACTCCCAGGTATTCGTCGGGCGTTGCTATGCTCATAACAATACGCTCTCTATTTAGCTTTTGTTTCTATCTAGAGAATGGAAATTGATTAAGTCTTTATGTAAAGTTGAATACAAGCAAATGTTACCAAGAAGGAAGAAGGAAGTAGGGAGTCAGGAGTCAGGAGTCAGGAGTCAGGAGTAGGAAAATAATTCAAAAACTTTCCCTTGAATGTGAATGTGAGAGAGAGCAAGGTAACTCTATATGTACACTATTTTTAGTTAGACACCATGAGCGGGGAGCGCACAAACAAGAGATGAAAATTTCTCTTCCCCCCGACTCCCGACTCCCGACTCCCGACTCCCTATTTTCAGATTAGACTAGAAACCGTTTGAGACGCTGTAGCCTCAGTCACCTGCTTCCCCTCTGCCAACAGATACTCAAGAAAAGTACTAGCAACAATCGATAGTTGTTTGCCGCTTGGGTAAACAGCATACCAATAGCGCTCAATGGGAAATTTATCGACATCCAAAACCCTCAGCTGACTGTTAGGACTTTCCAGTGCTAAGGTATGAGCCGATAATACAGAAATTCCTAAACCACCAGCGATCGCTTGCTTAATCGCCTCATTACTGCCCAAATCCAACTGTACTTTCAGT
>DALYIW010000069.1:18080-30432 GCA_031970155.1 Coleofasciculaceae cyanobacterium CTOTU46601
GCTCTTCAAATAAGCTTTGCACGGCTTTGCGCGTCCCTGAACCCGGTTCACGCATAATAAACGGCTCATTAGCAAGACGTTCCAGGGGAATATTTTTTTCTTGAGCAAGAGGATGGTCAGCTGGTGCCACTACAATCAAGGGATTTTCTAAAATTTGGTGACAAGTAATTTCCACATTTTCTGGTAATTGACTCATCACATACAAATCATCTAAATTTTCACTCAGCCGATTGAGTATAAATTCATGGTTTGTTACCTGAAGCGAAATATCTATTCCTGGATAACGTTGGCAAAAAGAACCTAATAAACGAGGAACAAAATATTTTGCTGTTGTAATCACTGCAACCTTTAGGCGTCCTTGTTTCATCCCTTTGAGATCGGCCACAGTCATCTCAAACTGGTCTAATTTTTCAAATACTTCCCGACAGGTTTTCACCAGTTCCTCACCAGCTTGTGTGAGAGAAAGACGCTTACCCACTTGGTCAAACAGGGGCATACCAACAGCTTTTGTTAGCTGCTTTACCTGCATTGAGACAGTGGGTTGCGTGAGAAATAATTCCTCCGCAGCTCGTGTAAAACTATTATGCCGTGCAACCGCTTCAAAAACTTTTAGTTGGTGCAGCGTGGCTTGTTTCAACGCTACTTCTCCTTAAGATATAGATTTTAATCTATTAATTCCATTGTAATAACTGATTTCTATCTATGGCTTTACCAGGCTATGATTTTTGGTAACTGGAACAAGTGACAGTTTTCCTTCCCTACGGTGTCGCACAGCTACCAGATTGTAGTTTAGGAGTGTATTAGTCATTTATAACTTGTATTTTACAGGTGGCTCTATATTCCCCTCTTCGCTGAGCTGTGCGGCGCTTCCCTCTTTTCTTAGAAAGAAAAAGATCAAAGTTTGGATGGATAGTAACAGAGCGGGTGGTCAGCATTTGAAATAGTGAGGTTTAGTTATCATAAATCTTTTAGGGGAATTGGCAACTTTCTTAAATCTGGAAGTTCTACCAATTCCTTTTCAGTTTCCTTAACCTCAACAGGTAGCATTAGAGGTTGCGGTTGCTCCTCAATCAGGCAGCTGGCGACTGGCAGAGTTCTTTCTAAGTCTTCTAGAGGTCTAGGAATCACGGTAACGGCGACGAGTTCCCCAATTCTATTGGCTTCAGCTATCCCGACTTGTAATGCCATCGCGACATCGGCAACCGCCCCCCGGATAATAGCGGTGCATAAACCTGCTCCAATAGTCTCGTAGGCAGTCAGTTGAACATCAGCGGCCTTGAGCATGGCATCAGCTGCGCCTACCATTGCTGGAAATCCCCGTGTTTCCAAAAGACCGATCGCTTGATTACTAATGCGAGTGCGATCGTGATGTTGAGCTTGATCCAGTAGGTTAGAACCCAGGGGAAATATCACTTCCAGGTTGGGGAATGGTCGAGGGATGACTAAAGAAGAGATCAGTTGACCTTCTTGTTTGGCATGTTCAACACCGGCTTGAACGGCGATCCGAACCTCAGCCATTGCCCCCCGAACAATGGCAGTACATTGACCACTACCAATTTTTTCGTACCCGATCAAGGTCACTCCTGATGCTTTGAGCATGGCATCAGCCGTACTAACAATGACAGGAAAACTCAGGGTAGAAACCAAACCTAAGGAACTTTGGCTGATCTGACGGCGATCGCGCGTATCTCTGTAATCATCCCGTTGTTTCCATCGATTTTGAGGAACAATCCCTTGTCTGTATAACTCCATACCTTAGACCTCCATTAAGTTGTCGGCTGTTAGCTGTCGGCTGTTACAAGTCTAGAAACTAACAACTAAAAACTAACAACTTATCAATCTAACCGTCTTCTTCCGGCGGACGGTTAAGGGATTGATTATTGTAAGGAAACAGGGTCTTAAGGAGCCGATCTAGATTACCTTGACCATAAACAGATTTGCCAGCTTCTAAGGAAGATGATTCTGTTTCGGGTTGGGTTGAGGAGCCTTCATCAGTTGTATCGGCAGACACCACCGATGAGTTGTAGGCGACTTGCCCGTTGAGAGACTCTTCATCATTAGTCTTAATAGTAGACGCTGATGGAGGATCTGAGGTCTCTAGACTAGGGGGACTGGTGGATGTGGAAGTCAAGGGAGCATCAACGACTTGACGACTCTTGTCTCCAATCACAGAACCGGGTGGCACGATTTGCCACGGTTCAATGGAATCGTTCCAAATCGTCGCGATCGCACCTATACAGGCATTCGCTCCTATTTTTCCAGTACCAACGATCAGAACACCGGCACCTAAATTTGCACCTGCTTCTACTTCTAGAGTACCTCGGTAAGCATGAAGGATTGACCCTGTACCGATACAAACACCAGCAGCGATGATAATTTTACTGTCTGGAGCGGCTCGCAAAATCACCCCGGCTGCGATCGCGGCACTACCATCAATGCTCACATCGCCTTCCACAAATACATGAGAGTTACTGATTAACGGCAGTGTCGGCAAATGCATTCTTATCAGAACCGCGCTTTTTGGAATTTAGATTAACGTCAGGACTTACGCACTGTTAGTAGAAAGTCCCAGAGTAGAGGTTTGGTATTCGATCAGGCTTTGAGCAATTCCCAATTCCCGACTCAAGGACTCCTTCGCACGCTGGCGATTCTTTGTTTTAATGCGTAAGTCCTCAACGTTTTAGCTAGGCTGTTGAATAATGGTCTCTAGGACACGCCGTTTAGCTTTCGGGTCAATGCCAATCAGCCGCACATACTCTCCGCTATGCTCAGTCATGCAACCTTCTAAACCATCAATAACGTCCGATACTCTTGTCGAGTCGATGGGGCTACAGGTTTGCCAAGAACCCGTGCGGAATCGGCGCTTATCTGCGTGTTCCGTTCCAATTTTGTAACCTTGAGCTAGCAGTTGACGAATCTGCTCAATCGTATCCTTGTTCAAGGACGCGCTTGAATTATGAGAATTTTGAGATGTTGCAGGTTCTGCTGTCCGGGCTGTGTAGCTATAGCCACTACTTGCACCATTAGTAGAAGCTGAGTTGGCTGTCGATTGCTGATTCTTATCCCCAGGTTTTTGGATAATTTCCTCCAAAATCCGGCGTTTTGCCTTAGGGTCAATGCCAATTAGTCGTACATACTCGCCTGCATGTTCTGCCAGAGTTTCTTCCAGGGCACCGAGTACTTCCGACTCCCGGTTTGATTGAATCGAGATTGCACTTTTCCAAGAACTGGTGCGGAAGCGGCGCTCATCGGCGCACTCAGCCCCAACTCGGTAACCTTGAGCTAATAGTTGACTAACTTTTTGCCGGAGCTCTGGACTCATTCCTGTACTTGAGGCCGCAGGAGCACTGTAGCTTCTCGGTGCTGGAGTGCTATAGCTACTACTGTGAGTGGCTGTGGACTTGTTAGACCCTCCTGAAGCCTTATCGCCTGGTTTTTGGATAATTTCTTCCATAACTCGGCGCTTGGCTTTAGGGTCAATCCCAATTATCCGCACATACTCGCCCTCGTGTTCTGCCAGAGTGTCTGCCAATGCACCTAGTACTTCCGACTCATTAGCGGAGTGAATGCTGGTAGCGCTCTTCCAGGAACTGGTGCGGAAGCGGCGCTCATCAGCATACTCAGCTCCAACTCGGTAGCCTTGAGATAATAGTTGACGAACCTGTGCTTTAAGATCTGGAGTTAATCCTGTAGTCGAAGACATGGAACTCAATGAATTATTAGAACTATTGATATTGATATGGCGATCGCCATTTGAATTAGACTTTTGAGCAACTTCATTCCGGATAGACGCACTACAAGCTTCATCTTGAGCGCAATGATAACCTGAGAGCAACGCCTCATTGGCGGTCACCACATGGTTAGCAAATTGTCTATCTTCATCCTGGACATCTGGCAGTCGGTCAGCTTGCTGCTGGCTGTTGATCACTGCTCCTGAAGGCACATACTTACCGGGGGGAATTTCCACATCCTGAACCAAGGCGTGCATCATGATGATTGACCCGCTTCCGATTCTTGCGTTAAACACCGTGGAGCGAAAGCCGATAAAGCAATCATCCCCGATATAAGCAGGGCCATGAATCAGACTCATGTGAGTAATGGAAGTATTCTTCCCAATCCAGACTGAGTACTGCTGTTGGTCATCCCCAATCACCATGCCTTGTTCAAGGCCATGAATCACAACGCCATCTTGAAGGTTTGTACCTTCGCCAATGTAAAACGGTCCCCCTTCATCGGCTCGAATTGAGGTTCCAGGGGAAACTAATACATGTGCAGCGATCCGGACATCTCCAATAATGTTAGAAAAAGAATGTACGTAGGCAGTTTCATGAATTTTGGGTTCCGCCAAACTTTGCGACCAAGGGGTCGGTGGAGCGGCGTAGCTGCCGACTGCCATAGATGTCCTCCTCCTATCTTCCTATCTGAAAAAGCGATACACGAGCGTAAACGATAAGCTTGAAACGTTGGAGTTGGGAAAGCTCTACTAAAAGCTGAAGAAAGAAAAACATCTGGTTGCCCAAACGGGGGTTTCATCGTTTTCGGATGAAGTCCGGCATCTACCAGCAATTTATAATTCACCCTTCCCACTTCTGTAGTTTTACCAATCTCCCAACCCACTAACGATATTGATCTTTCTTGCTGTAGAGAATGTGACTATCTACACTAACCGTATCGATAATGCCGACTACCATAGCATCAATGGGACGCATGTTACTGTCACCCACTTGACGAGCAGCACTGCCACGGGTCACAAGAACCCATTCATCCATTCCCGCACCGACAGTATCTGCTGCCACTTCGTACTTAGACAGTAACTGTCCTTCCTCATCTAGGAATTGCAGTAAGAGGAATTTAACACCTCTAAGACTTGGTTCTTTATGAGTACTGACAACTGTGCCGCGAACTTTGGCAATTTGCATTGAATATCCTACGGACGATTGAGCGGACGAATAGCATTGGTGCTTTCGCGGAACTGCTGAACATCTTCGGTGTAGCGAATCGGTAGAACGTACTCCAGGTTTTCGTGAGGACGAGCAATAATGTGAGTCGATAAGACCTGACCCCCATTGACCCGTTTCACGTTGTCAACTCCGGCTGCTACCGAGGCTTGCACTTCCGAGACATCTCCTCGGACAATGACAGTCACGCGACCACTACCAATTTTTTCGTAGCCTACTAGGGTAACACGGGCGGCTTTAACCATCGCGTCTGCTGCTTCTACAACAGCGGGAAAGCCTAAAGTTTCTACCATTCCGACGGCGATTGACATGAGTTTTACTCCAAAATTTTGTTGTATGGGGAAGTGCTAGGTAAGAAAGAGGCGCATGAAGTCAATCGGCTTCAGTCGGCGCTTTTCACTAATAGGTACGGAACTGTTCGACAGCTTCGGTGTAACGAATCGGCAGGACATACTCCAGGTTCTCGTGGGGACGAGCAATAATGTGGGTCGATACCACCTCACCCCCATCTACACGCTTAGCCGACTCAATGCCTGCGGCTATTGAGGCTTGCACCTCTGAGACATCCCCCCGGATAATCACAGTCACGCGAGCGCTTCCGATTTTTTCATAGCCTACAAGGGTAACACGAGCGGCTTTAACCATTGCATCCGCCGCTTCTACAACAGCTGGAAAGCCTCTAGTTTCTAACATTCCGACGGCAATTGACATTGCGCTTTTCTCCTAGGGGATTTAGTTAAATACAAGCGTGCAAATCAGTCTTGAGCAAAAATTGGACGGCTTGCCCATTTTTTATCTTGAGAAAGCTCTCTCATTTAGAGCTAAACCAAGCATAGAGAAGATTGGCATACTTAATCAATATAAATTGATATAATAATTCTCAATGAAAATAGTTAAAAAAACTTAACAATAGCTTTCAGTATTAATATGATTCAACGAAAACCCACCGTTTTTGAGAATTGTTGCTTTTGTTTTATAATTTTTTTATAACTTTTCTATAAATAAGTTCGCTAGCTCCCGAAAATCTCGGCAGTTGCAGCTCAAGGAAACACATCACTCTCTCAGAGGACGACCTTGACTCTAGGCCTCAGAGGTGTAGAAGATGCTGACCTTAACAGCATAAGTTTTTTTTATGTATCTAATTAAGTTTACTTGTATGGGCAAAGGATATCAGTAATTAGAGTTAAGTAAGGAAAAATTGAAGTGATACTCCAGAAAAAAAATCTAAAACACACTAAGGCTCAAAAAATAAAAAATAGAAAATCAATCTTACTAAAAAAACAAAAAACTTATTGCAATTGTTAAATTAAAAAGTATTATTTTAATTAAAAAAAGAAGCCTAATTTTTAACGAATTTCAAGTAGTTATAAAACGGGGAGGGAAGGAATTATCATGACTGAGTTTCTTACTCAGACCAGTTGGTGGGTACCTTTTTATGGTTTGATTGGTGCAGTTTTAACTGTGCCTTGGGCAGCAGGAATAATTCGCCGCACAGGACCTAGACCAGCAGCTTACATTAATCTGCTGATGACGGTTTTGGCCTGTATTCATGGTTGGTTTATCTTCGGGTCAGTATGGAACCAGCCAGCGCAAGAGTTAGTGTATAACTGGCTCCATGTCGCTGATCTAGATATATCTTTGGCGCTAGAAATTTCACCAATCACTGCCGCAGCAATGGAGGTCATAACCAGCTTAAGTCTGTTAGCGCAACTGTATGCTCTGGGGTATATGGAAAAAGATTGGGCGTTAGCTCGCTTCTTTGCTCTGATGGGATTTTTTGAAGCAGCAATGACGGGTGTCGCCATTAGTAATTCTCTATTCCTGAGCTATGCCTTGTTGGAGATGCTCACGTTAAGCACCTATCTATTAGTTGGTTTTTGGTATGCTCAGCCTTTAGTAGTGACAGCAGCGCGAGATGCCTTTTTAACCAAGCGAGTAGGAGACATTGTATTTTTAACGGGCATCGTGGCGCTGGCAACTCTGGCAGGAAGCCTGAACTTTCCTGACTTATATGAATGGGCAAGGACAGTAACTCTGCCGCCTTTGACAGCAACGTTGTTAGGATTGGCGCTGATTGCTGCACCTCTGGGTAAATGTGCCCAGTTTCCATTGCATTTGTGGCTTGATGAAGCAATGGAAGGGCCAAACCCCGCTTCTGTATTGCGGAATTCTCTGGTGGTAAGTTGCGGTGCTTATGTGCTGATTAAATTGGAGCCGATTTTAGCACTGTCACCAGTGGCCTCAATAGCTTTGGTAATAATTGGAGCGACGACAGCGCTTGGGGCATCTTTTGTGGCAATTGCTCAAATTGATATTAAGCGCGCACTCTCTCACACTACCAGCGCTTGGCTAGGTTTAGTGTTTATCTCGGTTGGTTTAGAGCGAGCCGATGTTGCTGCGGCGTTGCTAGTTGCTCATGCGGTTGCCAAAGGGCTGTTGTTTATGAGTACTGGCGCGATCATTCTCACGACTACTAACCAAAACCTTACAGAAATGGGAGGCTTATGGTCCCGGATGCCTGCTACAACCAGTGCCTTTGTCGTCGGTACGGCGGGCTTGGTGGGACTCTTGCCACTGGGCGGTTACTGGGCTTTGAGTAAAGGGATTAATGCCTTGTGGGTTTACCATCCCTGGCTGGTGGTAGTTTTTCTGTTAGTCAATGGCATCACTGCCTTTGGTTTAACCCGTGTATTTCGTCTAGTTTTCCTAGGAAGTCCTCAGCCTAAGACACGTCGGGCACCAGAAGTAGCTTGGCCTATGGCATTACCAATGGTGACATTAACTGTAGCAACGCTAATGACACCTCTGATACTACAGCAACTATCACTGCTGCCTCCTGCAAAGTACGAGTTTCTGATTCAAACCCCTCAGTTACTGTTGATAAGCTCTAGTATCTTAGGTTGCAGTTTGGGGGCTGTCGTTTACTTGCCTAGAACTTGGTCACGGTCTGTTCTGGTTCCTGTAAAATTTGTGCAAGATTTACTGGCTTATGACTTTTATGTCGATCGCCTTTATCGTGTAACTGTGGTTTTCGCGGTTGGTGCGTTCTCTAAAATCACAGCATGGTTTGATCGGTATATTGTCGATGGATTTGTCAACCTAGTTGGTTTTGCCACAGTAATTAGTGGTCAGACCTTAAAGTACAACACTTCAGGTAAGACACAGTTTTATGCACTGACTATCCTACTAGGCATTAGCATTCTAGCTCTTCTAATGACCTGGCCTTTAAGTCAGTGGTCATTAAGTCAGTGGTCTTTAGAACAGTGGTCTTTACTAAGAGGCAGTATGCGTTAGTTGTTGGTTGTTAGTTATTGGTTTTTAGCTCTCCAACAAACAAAAATCATTAGTTGTTGGTCGTTAGTTATTGATTGTTAGTTATTAGCTCTCCAACAAACAACCCTTCGGCAAGCTCAGGGCAGGTCAAACAACAAACAACCCTTCGGCAAGCTCAGGGCAGGCCAAACAACAAACAACAAACAACAAACAACAAACAACAAACAACAAACAACAAACAACAATTAGAAAGGAGACTGGTCTATTTATGTTGAGTGCCTTAATTTGGGTGCCAATATTGAGCGCCGCACTGGTAGGTTTGTGGCCTGGAGCTATCACAGCTAAGGTTGCCCGTCAAGTAGCATTGGTAGTTGTTGGTGGCGTCTTTATCTGGTCGATTGTATTACTCTTGCAGTTTAATCCTAATGATGTGAGCCAGCAGTTTCAGGAGAATTTACCCTGGATTGATGCTTTAGGCTTGACCTACTCTTTGGGAGTGGATGGTCTATCTTTGCCACTGCTGGTATTAAATGGTTTGCTCACTGGAATTGCCCTCTACAGCAGCGATGAAACTATTGAACGGCATCGTTTATATTACTCGTTGATTTTGTTGCTCAATGGCGGAGTTTCCGGTGCTTTCTTGGCTCAAGATTTACTGCTGTTTTTCCTGTTTTATGAGATAGAACTGATTCCACTGTATTTGTTGATTGCCATTTGGGGTGGAAAACGACGGGGCTATGCTGCAACCAAGTTTCTTCTCTATACAGCGGTTTCGGGAACGCTACTTCTGGTAGGGTTTCTGGGTGTAGTGTTTTTGGGTGGTGCTAAGAGCTTTGCCTACACAGATGCGGCTTCAGTGGTGTCTATACTGCCAATGGCTCAGCAATTGCTGCTACTGGGAGCAATTTTGGTGGGTTTTGGTATCAAGGCTCCTTTTGTGCCATTCCATACCTGGTTGCCGGATGCTCACGTTGAGGCGTCAACACCGATTTCGGTTTTGTTAGCCGGGGTGCTGTTGAAGTTGGGCACCTATGGATTGTTGCGGTTTGGGTTGGAGTTGTTTCCTCAGGCTTGGGCGTCTCTGGCACCTGGGTTGGCAATTTGGGCAGTGGTGAGTGTGCTGTATGGTTCCTTTAATGCGATCGCACAAACCGACATGAAAAAAATGGTAGCTTATAGCTCTGTGGGTCACATGGGCTATATCCTCCTCGCGGCTGCCGCTGCCACACCACTTTCCTTGTCGGCTTCCGTTCTTCAGATGGTGAGTCACGGTTTGATATCAGCGCTACTGTTTTTGTTGGTGGGCGTCGTTTATAAAAAGACAGGTTCGCGAGATGTGGAAGTCCTCAGTGGTTTGTTGAACCCAGAACGGGGCTTACCACTGATTGGTAGCCTGATGGTACTGGGTGTAATGGCAAGTGCAGGAATTCCTGGAATGGTGGGGTTTATCTCCGAATTTATGGTTTTCCGGGGCAGTTTCCCAATATTTCCTGCTCAAACCCTTCTTTGTATGCTCGGCACGGGCTTAACGGCTGTTTATTTGTTACGTTTGCTTGATCGAGCCTTTTTTGGTCGTCTATCTACACAAGCACTTGATTTGCCTAAAGTGCTGTGGCAAGAGCGTATGCCGGGAATTGTGTTAGCTGTTTTAATTGTCATCTTGGGAATACAGCCAGGATGGCTTGTGGCGCTTTCAGAGAAGACGACAGCAGCGTTGGTTTCTACTCCACCAACTGTTGCACTTCAGGCAGCGCCGAAGGGATGAGGGATGAAGGATGAGGGATGAAGGATGAAGGATGAGGGATGAGGGATGAGGGATGATAGCGCAGGGTAGCGACGTAAGGAGCGTCGGGATGAGAGTACAAGCACATGAGTTTATTTATGAAGAGAACAAGAAATCTTCATAATTTAAAGCCCCATTATTTATTTATGGAGTTATTCATCCTTCCTCCTTCATCCTTTCCAAGGTTGTAGCTTTCAAAAGTGAACAATTTAACCTTCAAATCTTCTATTTTAAACTCTCTTAATCTTCAACATTCAAATTTTAAAACTAAGCAAACCTTGAACATTAAAACTGGAAAATGGTAATCAGCAAAAAAAAGTTTCGTAAACATCTTTTGGAGGAATATATTGAACGGCTGATCGCTGGTGGTGCCTTGCTGCCAGATTCGCCGGATAATGTAAAGGAAGTTGTCGGTATTCTCAAAAGCTACGGCATTGTTCTGGATGCTTATTCTCGCAATCTCAACTACATTGCAGAAAATCAATTTCTAGTGTTTTTTCCCTTTTTTAAATACTTTAATGGGGATATTTCACTGAAGAAATTGCTGAATCATTGGTGGCATGACCGCATTAATTTTGAGTACGCCGAATACTGCATGAAAGCAATGTTCTGGCACGGTGGCGGCGGTTTGGATGCTTATTTGGATTCGCCGGAGTTTCAGAAGCGATCGCAACAAGCAATTGAGGCGAAGTTTCGGAATAACCCTCCGATACAAGCACTCAACTGGCTATTCCCTGAATTTTTACGAGAACAAGCTCGTCAGATGAGCTACTACAGTGGGCTGGGGCAATTCTGGCGAGTGATGAGCGATATTTTCATCGATTTATCTGACGGCTACGATCAGGGGAAAATTAAATCGATTCCTGATGTAGTAGAGCATGTGCGAGCGGGTTTGGTTGCAGCAGCTAGCAAACCCATTACCTATGCTGTAAATATTCGGAGTCAGTCGTATGAAATTATTCCGAAATCTACTGGCTTAACGTTTCTACCAGATACAGCAATACCCTATGTAGAAGCTGTTTTCTTTAGAGGAACACCTTTCCTTGGTACGGTTTCTTACAATGCTCAGGCGAGTCAGATTTCCCCCGATCAAAGCCGATTTGCTTATGGGGCGTTGTATGCCGATCCTTTACCTGTTGGTGGTTCGGGAATTCCGCCGACTTTGCTGATGCAGGATATGCGCCATTATCTTCCTGACTATATGCACGAGATTTATAAACAGCGATCGCGTCGCGGTGAGGATGACTTGCGGGTGCAAATTTGTATCAGTTTCCAAAAGTCGATGTTTTGTGTAACCACAGCAACGATTTTGGGACTAGCACCTCATCCTCTTAACACGACTGATCCAGTGCAGCAGGAGACAATTCGAGCCTATCTGAGAAACTGGATGGATAGATTTATCACATCACGATTGAGTGATGTTAATAGTTAGTCGAGTTTTTCGCATTCCTTTTCATCACATGATTGGGCAGGCGAGACGTCTACCCCACAAGAAAACAGGACTTACGCAAATTTCCGGTTAAACTGCCATTTTTAGGGGTGAACGGCCGTTCACCCCTACTATATGTGGTGTCCATGCGTAAGTTCTGGAAACAATCATGATCAGTGGGATGGGCATCTTGCCCGTCCTGGTTATTGCGTGCATCAACAGTAGTAGCAACTTAATTAGCGTTTTGCGTAAATTTGTAGTGAAGACGCCGAAAAACAAGTAGAGATTAATGATTAGGAACTCTACTTATGTTAGTCGTCAAGCCAGCTTTGTCAACAAAATCGTCAGCTTGCTTGAAAAAGCTGAAGTCACTCAATCTTTTGCCGATTATTGCTCGTCTCATGGACTCTCAAGAGGGTTGTGGGTGGACTCTTTCGCAAGCATTTCGTGCCATTGAGCGCTATAAAACATTTTTGTTTGTTAGTTACCTATACCCCGAAGTTTTGCTGGTACCAACACGAGAAATCGACCAGGTTTGGCACGCTCACATTCTACATACGCGCAAGTATCGCCAAGATTGCGAAATGTTATTCGGTCATTTCATCGACCACGAACCTGACTGTGAGCTTTGGGATGAGTCTCATCAGAAAAATTCCGATGAAGCTTTTGTACAAACTCAAGCACTTTTAGCACTTTTTGAGGGGTACTTTACACAAGCATATTTAGAAGACCACGAGTTACATCAAATTGATACAAACCAATCAGCAGAGAATCAGTCGCTACTAAAAAGTAAGAGTGACAAAAAAGATTTGTTTCTTGGTTGTAGTGCTGCTTGTGGTCGTCTCAAAGGGTGATTTGTTGTTGGTTGTTGGTTGTTGGTTGTTGGTTGTTTGTTGTTGGTTGTTTGTT
>DALYIW010000070.1:0-11561 GCA_031970155.1 Coleofasciculaceae cyanobacterium CTOTU46601
AGCACTAACAGTCTTAACCGTCACGTCAAGAATATCAGCTAGCTTTCGCTGTGTCAGGTTAGCACGCTGTCTTAGCTCTGCCAGCGCGAGTAGATTGTGCTGATTTTTTGATTGATCATCTTTCTCTTTTACCATATTTTATGTGCGTGTACACGGTACGTGCATATAGCTTATTTACTAGATACACACCACAAAAAGCATATTTGTGTCGTCATGGCACAGGATGAGACTAATCTTAAACTATTGCGGAGGATTCAAACGCTCTACAAACGCCTGATGCTCTGCCGTCTGTAACCCCTGCTGTAGAACCGCTAAAACCTGAGCTAAGTTCCCCTCGCGCAGCGCATTTACCGCTAGCCACAATCCAGGGAAAATCTGACTACGAATTACACCGACTTCATCAGGTTGCAGCGAAACATACCTCCCCTCTTGGAAGCTGAACCAATCTAAGCGATTCTCGTAAATTTGCCAGACAATATACTCTTGCACCCCATTGCGACGATAAGCATTGAGTTTGTCATTAAGGTCATAAGACGCACTAGAAGCAGCGATTTCTGCAACTAATTCTGGTGCCCCTTCAACATAACCATCATCAGTGATACTTGAGTTGCCACCGACCTCTGGCTCGATTCGCAGCAGCACATCAGGTTGAGGTTCGTTGTCAAGGTCGAGGCGTACAGTAGCATTGTCACCCATGTCCACCCCTGGTGTTGCAACCCAATAATCTGTTAGCCAAGCCATAATCCGAGAGTGGGGTCTACCATGAGTTGTAATTCGGACTGGTGAAGCCACGTACACTACTCCTTCTATTAATTCAGCTTTCTTAATCTGGGGCATTGTCTGATAGCGATGCTCGAATTCCTGGCGAGTTAGGCGATCGCCACTTTCTAAAGGAGGAACAGGAGTAGTAAGATTAGCTGACATAGGACGCGGCAACCTCTACGCTTTTACTTAGAATTTATCTATTGTGCTCCCATACGACGAGCCGCTTTCTCAAAGTCAGTAGCCGCTTGATTCGTCGCGGTAACGTCGAAAAATGCTTGTGCGATCGCAGGTGAAAACGTAAATGTATCCAGTCCTTGAGTAGCAAGAAAAGCCATATCATCCACGCTACGAATACTAGCCACTAGAATTCGGGTTGCACTACCAACACCTGCAATTTCTCTTTGCATTGCCACCAAATCATCACGCCCATTGCACCCAAGATCGTTAATTCTACCCAGATAGGGAGCAGCATAATCGGCACCTAAAGCAGCTGCAATCAAGACTTGGTGGACAGCATAGACCCCAGTTAGCGTAATCCGAATCCCTTGAGCAATCAACTGAGAAGCAGCTTGAGTCCCCTCTTTGGTAATCGGTATCTTAACGACAATACAATCGCTAATCGCAGCTAAGAATTCACCTGTTTTCACTAACGAATCAACTGAGGTTCCCCAAGTCTGAAGCTGAACTTCTTTAGCACCTAAATTAAAAGCTTGTATGGCTAAATCTTTCAACTGCTCAACCGAACAAGTAACTTGAGCTTTCTCTAACAAAAGTGGATTAGTAGTTACCCCGTAAAATAAACCTGTCGGGAGCCAGTTTTGCCATTGTGTGATGTCGGCGGTATCGAGAAATAAGCGGATTTGTTGAGTTGTAGATTTCGGTGGCGTAAGGCGATCGCTCTCAATCATGAAGGTACTTTCAGACAAATTGAACATCAAGTACACATTATCGAACCTAACTCAGCTGACACAGTGATTACCCTCGGTATCGTGCAAAGTGCGATCGCCTCCACACCCACCCAAGCCAGCTACCAAGTAAAGAAATTTCCCAGTACGAGACGACCTGGTAAAGTCGATCGCATTGCCTCTAAAAATGGAGGATGCCACAGTTGAAGAAACTCCAACACACAGGTAGCAAAGTACACTCCTACAGCCGTCCATAAGGGTGAAGCTTGCGGGAAGAGGAAACCAACTAGCAAAATCCAAAAAATTTCATAGGCTACACTCCCAAATGAGTCATTGAGCCATTCAGGTGCCGGCCCATGAAACCGAATTATGTAACCTAAAGGCACAATCGCCAACATGCTAATGAGCAAAGTAATGCGATACTTAAAAGCACGATGACGCTGAACTTTTGAGTAAACCATTAGAAGAGTTGTTTGAGAGCTTACAGGGTCTCAACTACAGTTGATCAATGCGATGTTCCAGTTGATTTAGTATCTGTGTTAGCCATTTTCTGGCAGCTTGTTCGGTTTCAAAATATCGATTTGCATAGTCCCCTACCTTACGCCAGGGAAAAGAGGGTGACTCTAGTGCAGTTCGCCCTTCGGCAATTATGGTGCGATGCCATGCAGCAAGGTTTGGGTTGGTAGTCTCACGCACTACCTCTTCATCACTCTTGCCTTCCAAATCTGCATCGGCAAACTCGGAACTGAGAAAACTGTAGAGATTTTCGTATTTAGATTTTGAAGTCATTTTTTTAGGCCAATTGGAGTTCTAAAGCACAACCTTCAATCGAAGTTTAGCGAAACTTCAGGCTTGCGCTTCCCTAAGGAGTCGTCCCACAATAATTTCGCCATTTGCAGCAGACTACGGCAACTGTAATATCTCGGTTTAAGCACAATTTACAGTCTTAATATTCATTGAGTGTTGGGTAGGAGGTAAGCAATAAACACTCTCCTGTAGTGCTGATTTTCCTCACAACGGCACGTAGATTTGTGCTATTCCTAATGTTCTTCAGAGTGGGTTGACGAAAAGCGACACGACCCACAACTTGCCCCACACTATAGTCAACAGCCCTCGTTGCACCTACAGGGACATTCGGGTTACTTGCCCAATTGTTCAGGTTATTCCGATGGGAACTCAAAGCAGCTGGAATAGTTGTGGTAGCGCTTTGCAGATTGGTATAGGTACTGGCGTTAGAGATTTGTGGACTGTTAGTCAAGCGGTTGACCAGTTGTTGATTAGTCCAGCCAACATGACGTGCGATCGTGTGACCACCTGCTTGCTCTTGAGCTTGCAGCCAGTTAGGTGGAAAATTAGCAGGGATGCATTGTGCAAAAGTTGGTTGGCTGACCGCAAAACCTAGTATTGGCATAGAAGACAAAAATACAAAGAATCTGACCCTCTGTGCTAGGAATTGGTGCAAATGGGTAAGCATCTCAAAGCCTCTGTGGTTGGCTGGTACGTTGTTAATTTGAATAGGACTTACGCAAATTTCCTTTTGAAGGACTCTATGTAAGGGTTCACCCTTACTATATGTGGTGTCCATGCGTAAGTCATGTTGAATTCTTTTATAGCATCTAGGAAAAATTTACGTATGTCCTGAAGTTGCATATATACCAGAAAAAGATGCCTACTTTCATCTGGACACCGCATAAGTTGCTTAAATTTAGGAAAATATATCTATCTTTACTTAAAATCAGCAACAGTGCCGCCACGATAGAAGTTAACCATTGAACAAGGCATGACTGTGCAAAAGCAAAGACGCAAGCGCGGTGTGGTTCTTACCTCTGTTGGCCTGAAGAAGCTTCAAGAGGCGCGATATCAGGTGGAACTAGAGGAAAATAATGGAGATAAGTACACCCTGGAGGAACTTAGCGATCGCACTCAACTTGCTCCTTTTACTGTCGCTAAGGTTCTAGCTGCTGAAGAAGGAGTAGATAAACAGACGCTTGCTCTTTTCTTCAGAGCTTTCAACTTACAGCTAGATCAAGCTGATTATGCCAGACCTGACTGGGATGTTGAAAAACCAGAAAATACCACTATCCCAGAAACACTTACTGATTGGGGAGAAGCCATTGATGTCTCCCTTTTCTTTGGACGAACAGACGAACTTGCCAAGCTAGAATACTGGATAATTAACGATTCCTGCCGACTCATAGCTGTAGTAGGTATGGGGGGAATTGGTAAAACAGCTTTGTCTGTGAAACTTGCCGAACAAATTCAGGATAGTTTTGAGTTTGTCAGTTGGCGATCGCTTCGTAATGCTCCACCCCTTAAAGAGATTCTCTCCAACTGGATCGAGTTTTTTTCCAATGGGCAAGAAACTAATTTAGCTGCAAACATTAGTACTCAAATTTCCCAACTGCTTGAGTATCTACGTTCCTCACGCTGTCTTTTAGTTCTGGATAATGTTGAGTCAATTCTAGGGAGTGGAGATTGTGCTGGACGCTATCGAGACGGATACGAGAATTACGGCGAGTTATTCAGACGAGTAGGAGAAGCTTCTCATCAGAGTTGCTTGATTCTCACAACGCGGGAAAAACCTAAAGAAATCGCCTCCCTCGAAGGGGGTAGCTTACCTGTTCGCTCATTGCAATTGATGGGCTTGAAAGCCGTTGAAGGTCGAGATTTTTTTCTAGCACAAAATTTTTTCTTAGGAGCAGAATCAGATTGGCAAATTCTAATTCAACGTTATGCGGGAAACCCTTTGGCATTAAGGATTGTTGCTACAACCATTCAAGAGTTATTTAATAATAGTATTTCGGAATTCTTAGCCCAAGGTACAACGGTTTTTGGTGATATCCGCGATTTATTAGACCAGCATTTTCAGCGGTTGTCACCTTTAGAAAAAGAAATAATATATTGGCTGACACTCAATCGAGAACCCATTGCTCTTGCTGAACTGCGAGAGGATATTGTAGCGCCTATATCCCAGGCAAAGTTACTAGAGGCAGTGGAGTCTCTGTTTAGGCGATCGCTAATTGAAAAGGCGGCATCTACACTCATTGAAAAAAGTAGAACCCTCTTCACCCTCCAACCGGTTGTGATGGAGTATCTCTCAGAACAGTTTATTGAGCAAGTCTGTGAAGAACTTACAATGGATGATGAAACATCTATACATCTGTTCAAAAACTATGCTCTCATCAAAGCCACGGCAAAAGACTATGTAAGACAAACTCAAGTTCGCCTCATTATTAAACCGGTTCTTGATAAATTAACTTACCTCCTTGGCTCCAAAAACACTATTAAAAATCAGCTAATTCAACTGATTGAGAAGGTACGAGGACAATCTCCTATAGAGACAGGCTACTCTGCTGGTAATGCTCTCAATCTCATGAGTCAATTACAAATTGATGTGAGCGGATTGGATTTCTCTCACTTAACGGTTTGGCAAGCTTATCTATCAGAGGTCAATTTACATCAAGTTAATTTTGCTTACTCAGATTTATCAAAGTCAGTTTTTGCTGAAGCCTTGGAAAGTATCTCATCAGTTGCATTTAGTCCAGATGCAAAACTTTTAGCTACCAGCGATACTAATGGCACGATTCATCTATGGCGGGTTGCCGATAGCAAACAACTTTCAAGCTTAAAAGGGCATAAGAGTGGAGTACAGTCAGTTACCTTCAGCCCTGACGGTAAGACACTAGCCAGTGGCGGTTTTGACCATACTGTAAGGTTATGGGATGTTAGCACAGGGCAATGTCTCAAAATTTTAGAAGGTAACAATCGTTGGGTGTTGTCAGTTACCTTCAGTCCGGATGGCAAAACTTTGGCAAGTGGTTGTGTAGACAGCACGGTTAGATTATGGAATGTTACTACGGGTCAATGCCTCAATGTTTTGCAAGAAGATAGCGAACCAATTTTATCAGTAGCCTTCAGTCCAGATGGCAAAACCTTAGTTAGTGGCAGCACAGACCACAAAGTAAGATTATGGGATGTTGCAACAGGTCACTGCCTAAAAATATGCCAAGGACATACCCATTGGGTATGGTCAGTGGCCTTTAGTCCACTCCCTCCCGATCAAGCCCTGTTGGGGGGGATTGTCGCCAGTGCCAGCGAAGACCACACTGTTAGGTTATGGGATGTCGCCACAGGTTCCTGCCTAAAAATATTGCAAGGTCACACTAATTGGATTTGGTCAGTTGCCTTCAGTCCAGATGGTCAAACTTTGGCCAGTAGCAGTGCAGATCACACCATCAGACTTTGGGATGTTAGCAGCGGTCAATGCCTCAAAACTTTGCACGGACATACCTGCTGGGTGTGGTCAATTGCCTTTGCACCTCAACCTCACGGGAACAGTCCAGACAGTTACCTCCTGGCTAGCAGTAGCATAGACCAAGCGGTAAAACTATGGGATGTTGACACAGGTTGTTGTCTGAGAACTTGGCAGGGACGTACTAGCTGGGTAAAGTCAGTAGTCTGGAGTCCAGATAGTCAGCTGCTCGCTAGTGGTAGTTTCGACCAAGCAGTGAGGCTATGGGATGTTGCCACAGGTCAATGCCTCAAAACGTTATTGGGTCATAGCCATGCCATCTTGTCCGTTAGCTTTAGTCCCAATGGTCAGCTTCTCGCTAGTGGTAGTTATGACCAGACGGTGAAGTTATGGGATGTTGCCACAGGTCAATGCCTGACAACTCTGCCAGGGTTTATTAATGGTGCTTGGTCGGTTGTTTTCAGTCCGGATGGTGAGACTTTAGCTACAGGTAGCGATCGCATAATCAAGTTATGGGATGTCGAAACCGGTCAATGCCTTAAAACCCTAGCTGGGCATTCTGATGTTATCTTTTCAGTTAGCTTCACCCCCGACGGTTCCATACTTGCTAGTGGTTCTGAAGACCGTACAGCGAGGCTTTGGGATATCAAAACAGGTCAATGCCTCCAAATATTTGAGGGACATAGCAGCTGGATACAGCCAGTGACCTTCACTCCAAATGGTCAAATCCTAGCTAGTAGCAGCACAGACGGAACTATAAAACTTTGGGATATTGCTACAAATTGCTGCATCAAAACCTGGGAAGAAGATACCCATGGCTATGGAGTATGGTCAGTTGCGTTCAGTCTTGATGGACAGACATTAGCCAGTGGCGGCACCGACCAAATGATCAGACTTTGGGATGTTGCCACAGGTCAGTGCCTCAAATTACTGCAAGGTCATACTCATGGTCTGTATTCAGTTGCCTTTAGTCCAGATGGTCAGATGTTAGCCAGTGGCAGTAGAGATGACACGATTAAACTATGGGATATTAAAACAAATAAGTGCCTCAAGACACTAAGAAGTATTAGACCTTACGAAAAAATGAATATTACTGGTGTTCTTGGTTTGGCAGAAGCGACTGTTGCTACTTTGAAAGCTTTAGGTGCAGTTGATTCTATTGCATAAGAACAGCACTATTCCTCAAAAATCTAACTTTTTTTAATTAATCGACTTAACATACTCCAGGACTTACACAGAACCTCTACATGTAGGGTAGGCAGTGCCCACCCTACTACTAGTAGTAGCGTTTAAATCAGCAATTTGCGGAAGTCCTGATACTCCTTACTTGACAACTTAAATATTTTCTTAACAGGCATCATGGCCCATTCGCAGCCACAGAAAATGATGCATAGTCTTTCTTCTCCGACTCCCGACTCCCGACTCCCGACTCCCGACTCCCTATTTTCATATGAGAAGTAGAAAAAGCTTTTTATTTGAATGATTTTCCTAGAAATTCATCAAGAATGTAAGTACTGATACTAATACAGTAAAATCCAGACTTTAAAATTCGCTTTTATACCACATTAGCTCTGACAGACCTTTCTTTTTTATCATCGTAGAAACGTTCCGGTAGAACGTCTTTACAGGTGTGTGCTTGTCGTAGAGACGTTCCAGTGGAACGTCTTTACAGGTGTGTGCCTATAAAAAAAGGAGTAGAAAACCCGGAATAGATATTACGCATAATTTCTAACTTTAGAACATTATCTGATTTAAAAAATAACTATATTTGTAACTCTCTGTTGTCTGCATAGGCATCAAAAATTAACGCTTACAACAGTTCTAATATTGTTGCTCAGAGTATGAATCATCATCTACGCTCACTTTTCAGATTGGCCAGAACTTTCAAAGGCATCGTTGCCTTATCGATGACAAGTTTCTTGGTGATTGTTGGCATCTCTATGGCAAAAGCAACAGCCCAAAGTACCAGTACTCAGCCAATCCCTCAAACAGCAGCTAAACAAATCCAAGCATTGGTGCAAGAAAAGCTCTCACGCACTCAAGGACAACGGAAAATTAGTTCCAGCCTTTTGTACGCCCTCAAAGCTAAACGCGGAGATGCCTTGATTAGAAGTATTCCTAGTCTCAGCACAGCGGTTAGATTCAGGGCTGATAACAAGGTACGAGTTGACATCAAAACCATCTCACCAGTTACACCCGACCTAGTGCAACAAATCAAAGCAACTGGAAGTGAAGTCTTATTTTCCTCACCTAGCTACAACAGAATTCAAGCCTTTGTTCCCGTTACCCAAGTTGAGAACATCGCCTCACTTCCAGCTGTCAGGACAATTAGGCAACATCTCCCTCCTAGGCTATTGAGGGACACAGCGCCACAGTCGAAAGAGCTACTGAAAGTCAATAACCCCTTCCCAGGTAGGCAACATGAACTGCCAGCTGCTGTAAGCGGCAGTGCTGACGCTCGTTCGCGAAGCGTCCCGAAGGGAAGACTTGCTAACGCAACGCTTTCGCGATCGCCACAAAGAAATGAAAACCTTTCTTCCCCAACTCCCGACTCCCAACTCCCCACTCCCTATTTTCAAGTTAGTCAAAATGTTTTGACTCTAGAACAGAAGCAAAAGCGCCTAGCCAAAGCACTACCTGAAATGGTAAAGCGCCTCAATCAAGTTCCAGGAGGACTGCTGAGTAACCTCAATAGCGTTACATCAGAGGGAGATAAAGCTCATGGGGCGGCACTGGCACGTTACACCTATAGAGTCGATGGTAGTTATACAAAGCATGTTGGAAGTGGCACAACAACACAACGAGTGAAGATTGGTGTTCTTTCAGACAGCTACAACAACCTTGGCGGTGCAGCTACTGATATCGCCAACGGTGACTTACCCTCCGATGGTGTCACTTTAGTTGGCAGTGGTGACCTTCCCAGCACGAGTCCACATTATCCTGGCATCGACGAAGGGCGGGCCATGTTGCAGATCATTCACGACTTGGCTCCTGGAGCAAAGCTCTATTTTGCAACAGCAGTGATTGATGAGGCAGATTTCGCCAGCAATATTCGCGCCCTCCGGCAAGCTGGTTGTGACATTATCGTGGATGATCTTATCTACTTCTCTGAGCCAGTATTTCAGGACGGAATCATTGCCCAAGCGGTCAATAATGTAACAGCAAGGGGTGCTTTGTACTTTTCCAGTGCTGGTAATCTCGGTAACAAAAACGATAGTCAATCGGGAGTTTGGGAGGGGGATTTTCTTGATGGGGGTGCAGCGCCTCTCAGATTAAGTGGCAGGGTTCACCGATTTACCTTCGGGACGACTGGTTTGTCTAATAAAATTACTGACAGCCAATCTAGCTCAGGAATTATGCTCCAGTGGTCGGACCCCTGGGGTCAATCTACCAACGATTATGATCTTTATGTCTTGAATTCCGCCGGCACCGCCGTGATTGCCTCTTCTACGGACTTTCAAAACGGCAATGCTGATCCAATTGAATTAGTTCCTCCACAAGCGGCTAACTCTCAGGTGATTGTTGTTCAGTACAGTGGTCAGCCGCGTTACTTGCATCTGAATATACTGGGAGGGCGATTGGCAACTAACACCCCTGGTCAAACTTGGGGTCATTCTGCTGCGGTGAATGCCTTTAGTGTTGCCGCTGTTAGTGCCAAGGGACGGGTCAACCTCTTTACCGGAGGTGCAGACAATCCTGTGGAGACTTTTAGTTCTGACGGTTTGCGACGAGTTTTTTACAGGGCTGATGGCACACCTATCACTCCAGGAATCTTTCTAAGTTATGGGGGTAGTGTTCGTCAAAAACCTGACATCGCAGGGGCAGATGGAGTCAAGACTAGCTTACCCTCTCCTCTTAACCGATTTTATGGCACCTCGGCGGCAGCTCCTCATGCGGCAGGGGTAGCAGCGCTGTTAAAGTCGTTTAGACCTTCTTTGACCTCAGCAGAAATCCGTAGCATCCTAACTTCAACGAGTTTGGATATTGAAGCTGGAGGAGTTGACCAAAACTCTGGGTATGGGATTGTCATGGCAAATCGAGCCTTGGACAAGGCAGCACAAACTCCCATCGTTAGTCATTAGAATTCGTCCTACAAGTCTTGCTCTTTTTTCTATAACAACTGTGGCATCCTTCGTAAGATCAATTATCGGTTAGGTTGTATTTTGTTAGTTTCTGTCGGAAAACAATCTCAAAATTGCTCAATAGTACCCGTGAGGGTGCTTACGAAGGTAGGTTAGCACTTCTACATTTGGAGGATAAGTTCTCTATCAAACATTTTGAATGGAGAAGGAGGCAATCTATGGCGACGGTTATTTCTTGGGACAATTTCGCTCTTGGGCAGGCAGATCTCGGAGAGGATACCATTCGGTTAACGGAGTCGAATTTAAATGATCCGAACCTAATCGAGATAGTTTTGTCTACAGATCAGCAAGTGACATGGTGGAAAGGTATTGAGCTGTGGGACGGTGTGATCGGCGCAAGTAATAAGATCGGGTTTACTTATACGCAGGATTCGAATCATGGCCCAGTCTGTGCACAAGTGCGGGCGAATTCTCCTGAGCGCTTCCGGCTCGAGTTACTCAAGGGGAAGATGTTCAACGTACACACCGGAATGTACGAGCTCCGGGACTTTTCCCTGAGGCGAGGAAGGCGGCTCCACTTCCACTGGATTAGAGACTGAGTTTTATCAGCGGGTCTTAGATAACAACCGAGGCAAAAATGGCTTCAAACCTAGATGGATAAAGCCTTTGGGAGCATCCCATTGCGTGTCAATTTGTAGTGCGGTTCGGAAAGCCCACTTCTTTCACACAAGAGAGCTTTCCGGCTCCCACTCCTGAGTATTTTTGCTTGCATTGGGAGATCCCAAGCTTTTTAGCTTGAACGGGCATGAACCTAGCACACATGTAGGTTGGGTAGAGCGATAGTGAAACCTATAGTCAGTACTCCCAGTAGAACCTGAACGGCATTCCTTCAGGTAGCCAGTAAGCTTGTCACAAAAAGAGCGATCGCACTCAAGCCATCAAGGCTTTATATCCCCACTCTAGTTCATCTAAATGGGTTAAGACAATGCATTTTTTAAATCTTCTTTCAAGTCTTTCTGATTCTCAATCCCAACTGAAAGGCGCACTAAATTATCTTTAATCCCCCGTTTGAGTATTTCGTTTTCTGGTAAAGAGGCATGGGTCATTTTTGCTGGATAGCATTCTTCATCCAGAATCGGTAAAGGCTTACCCATGACAGCTGAAACCTCCTGGTTAGAAAAGTTGATACCTTCATGCAGGAGTTTCATTAACGAGGCTTCATTTAAACTTCCTACTACATCATAATTTTCAATAACTGGCACTTGCGATATGTTGAGTTTTTGCAGAAGCTGAGTAGCCTGACTCAGGGTGTCTCTTGGTCTGACAGAAACAAGTGAGGGAAAATCTTTCTTCTGGGTAAGTATCTCTCCGATTTTTGTGGTTTTTCTGGTTTTGCCTTCCCAGAAGCCATTTTCCTGCATCCAGGTATCGGAGTAGATTTTATTGATGTAATTTCTGCCAGTATCTGGCAAAAGAACCACAACATGTTTAGGCTCTGATAACCGTGCTGCGTATTTTAAAGCCGCTGCAACGGCTGTTCCGCAAGAGCCTCCGACT
>DALYIW010000070.1:11596-30408 GCA_031970155.1 Coleofasciculaceae cyanobacterium CTOTU46601
TCTCGCCAGACGACGAGCCATATTAAAAGACTCTTTATCAGTGACTCTGATCATCTCGTCTACTAATTGGCGGTTAAACGTCTTGGGAATAAAATCTTCACCTATTCCCTCTACTTTGTAAGACTTGGGGCTATCTCCTGAAAGAATGGAGCCTTCTGGATCTGCGCCGACTATTACAATATTGGGATTTTGTTCTTTGAGGTATTTAGCAACACCAGAAATACTGCCGCCAGTGCCCATCCCAGCGACAAAAACATCAATTCTCCCCTTGGTATCTGACCAAATTTCTGGCCCTGTGGTTAAGTAATAGGCTAACGGATTATTAAGATTAGCGAATTGATTGGGTCTATAAGCGCCTGGTATTTCTTTTGCCAGTCTTTCTACAACGCCGTTGTAGCTTTCTGGAGAGTCAGGAGGAACGGAGGTAGGAGTAATGACAACTTCTGCTCCATAAGCTTTGAGCAGGTTAATTTTATCCTGGCTCATCTTATCGGGCATAACAAATATGCAGCGATATTTTTTGATAGCAGCAACTAGCGCCAGACCGACCCCAGTATTGCCCGCTGTTGCCTCAATGATTGTCCCGCCTGGTCGCAAAAGACCTTCCTTTTCTGCTGTTTCAATCATGGCAAGACCTATTCTGTCTTTTGTGCTGCCACCCGGATTAAGGCATTCTAGTTTTCCATAGATAGTTGATGGGAGTCCTTGAGTAATACTGTTGAGCTTAATCAGGGGAGTTCTACCAATTGCTTCGAGAATGTGATTGTAAGTCGCCATCAGAATCTCTCTAGCATCCTCTAATTACTGGTTACGGCTGAGTCTTTATCTAGCTTAAATACAAAAAATCAGTAGATTTACTGCTGTTTGCACTTAGAGGATGTCATACCGACGCCGAAAAAGCAAATCTTCTGCGATACCAAGTTGCAGTTAAAAGGTGAATTATTGAGTTATTCCAATCTAATTGATGGGTCAGGACGTTGCCTTTTTTCCAAGATTTTGTAAAGTGTTATACAATGATATTTTGGGATTATTATGACTATTTGTGTAAAAACTCGTTATTAAAATGAGCCGAAAGCTTTGTATTGTAAGGAATGTCTCCTCAGGTTTAACGAAAAAATCAACATTAAGGATATGATACATTCGTACCCGTAATAAAGTTTTTTTTGCCGCTACAAAAACTTGTAAGAGAGTCCTAGTGAAAACGTCTGTAGTCTCCGATTTCGGTAGAAAAGGCGATCGCACAATTCAGCCGGAATCTCATCAAAATGCTCCAAAATGAATTTTATCAAGTCAAAATACAGTTGGTAGAGACAGAGGGAGAGCGATTGTTGCTACCTGTTTGAAGCCAGCGTCGGATAGTGGAAACTGAGTACGAACACATAACAGCGATTTGCTGGTAAGTCACACACAAGGGTGACATAGAACCTCCTGTGTGAGAAAGCAAGGGAGGAAACGCCACGCCACCATACGGTGAAGAGAGAGAACACAGGGAGCATAGCAAGAACTCTCTAACGGCTGTAGTCAGGTAGGCTAACTTACAGGTGAGAGATTCTCTTATAGAGAGGCTGCGCCAACGCACTTAAAACAGTTGTGTAATGAGGAAACTTTACTTCTTAGTTCCTGGAACAGATAGCAAATTTGCTTGCGGTGGTCTCTGGGCAGAGTTAAAAACACTGAATCTTGCCAAGCAGGTCTGTCGTGCTGATGTGGTAACTTACCGTCAACGAGAAAAAGGAACGCTTTTTCTTGATGACCTGCTAAAGGAGAAAAATTTAGATGATGTCATTTTTGTTATCAGCTGGGGATTTGATATTCTCAAACTTGCTGCAAAGCTAAAACCTTACAATGTTGTTTACCATGCCCACAGTGCGGGTTATCGATTTAGGCTTCCCTCCAGTATTCCTATCATTACTGTCAGCAGAAATACCCTGGGTTACTGGGGACAACAATCACCTAATTCCTTAATTTATTACTTGCCCAATCAGATTTCTGAGGAATTTCAAAATCTCAACATTGAGCGGGATATTGATGTTTTAGTTCAGGCTCGAAAATCTTCTGAGTATTTACTGCAAGAATTGATTCCAGCGTTGCAGAAGCAGTGTAATGTCTGGGTGGTTGATTCCTATGTAGACGACTTGGGGCGACTGTTCAATCGGGCTAAGGTTTATCTCTATGACTCCGCTGAGTACTGGGCGCAGCAAGGTGTTAGTGAGGGGTTTGGTTTGCAACCGATGGAAGCGATCGCATGTGGTTGTCAGGTCTTCTCTAGCGTTAATGGTGGACTATCTGATTACTTAGACCCTGGGTTTAATTGCTATAAGATTGCCGGATACTCAAAAGAGTATGATGTGCAACGAATCTTGAAAGTGCTGAACAATTCAGCATCTCTCACGTTGCCTGAACAGTTTTTTGAAGAATATCGGGCTGAAAATATTACTCAACGTTTTCGAGTAATCATCAATGATATCAATGATTTTTTTGATTACAAAAAACATCACCCACCCAATATCAAAAGCTTGACAAGGATGCGGGTTGTGAAATTATCTACAAAAAGGATACTCAGTAAGGTAAGAGCGAAATATTTGAGAGGTAACAATTAGCTAACACGAGAGGGTTTGGGAGGAGAGGGTAGCTGTTAATGGTTAAGACTCACGCCATGTCGAAACTCTCTACTCTTTTTTTCTAGATAAATGTAAGTCCTAAGCGAATAATTTAACCAAGCCCCATACCATCAGTTTCAGCAACTAATAATTTACCTTCACCGCTATAAAACCAAACATAACCCTCTCCACCTCCTTTGCCAAAATGACCTAATTTTCGATACTCTTCCCCAATCCCGTTTGTGAATCCTTTTACCATGTCATAGTCAGCCATCAAAGTTTCACCCCTACTGAGTTCAATAACCCTGGTTGGTGTAGTTGTAGCTACTACAACTTTAGCTTTTTGCCCAGATAAAGCTTTCAGAGCAATCCGCCATCTTCCATCAGTAGAACCAGCCATTTGTCGAAACTTTAATTTTTTAGTTCCTAAAACTACATTGTCAGAACAAAACTGAAATACACCATCATCAAACTCCCATTGCTCTGAATTAGACAACTCAATAGCTGTGTAGTGCACAAAAGCTCCTTTTTTCCTAGGTTCAAGGGAAACTTTACCAGTCCCTTGATAGATAGGAGCGTTGTAATCCATTTCAGTCGTCAAAGATACCCACATATCTTTTAGACGGTTATCGGTTTTATAAACCCCATAAGTTAATTGACCAACACAGCTATGCAAAGAACCTTTTTGAATTACTACTCCCGAATTCTCTAGATGAATTTCTACTTGTTGAACAAAGGGAATATTTTTGGTTGGATGATAGTATTTATTGGTTTCTTTATTAATATTATTTTGTAAATACCACAAATCTGTTGGTTCTAGAATTTTTACTTCGTACTTCATAAGTTTTGCCTAGTCCAGAAAAAGCTTCAACCTTCTAACTTTCACAGGGCTTACGCGAATTGACCCTTCGGCAACGCTGGCGGGTCAACCTTTGAACCACCATTTGTAGGGGCGTATAGCTATATGCCCCTACCCTTTGTCATGTCTGTGCATAAGTTCTATTTCCATCTTTAAATCTTCAAAAAATTGGAAAATTATTATTTAGAAGTTCTTAGCTGACGAGTATTCTTAATTAAATCACGTAGTCTCTTTCGCAGTTGATTAATGTTAGGTGTATGACCTCCATAACGCCAGTGGACGTAAGCCTGAGAAATCTCATCAATCACTTCAGCAGATACAGGAGGCTGGTATTCGCGGGAAGTTCTGGCATATTCCAAGGGGGTTTGTGCTGGGTGCTTGGGATATCCTTTAGTACCTAAAATCTTGAGCATTTGCTGATATAGGCTTTCCATTGGAGGCAATGCAGCTAGCCATCGACGGTAGCGCCAGGTTCGCCACTGATTCCAACCCAGCCAACCTAAGAAACCGAGTGCGATCGCTAAAATCAAGCCAGTAAACAAGCCTACCCAACCATTGGACAAAATCCCCCATAGCCAGGAAATTACTTTGCCTAGCACACTAAGAACTAGATTCCACAGACTGCCTAGCCAACTGCTAACAGGTGAAGGTAACCAACCTGCTACCCATCGCCAAAACTGGCGCAAGACACCAAAGGTTTGAGACTCTTCCACACTCTGAGGAATCAATGGGTGGCCAGGTATTGGGTCAAAGGTAAACCAGCCGAATTTCGGGAAGAATACCTCCGTCATGGCGTAGGCATCGGTGTTTTTAACAATGTAAAAACCCGTGAAGGGATTAAACTGACCTGTGTCAAACCCAACTACTAATCGTGCCGGGATGCCAATCGATCGCAGCATGATGGTCAAAGTTGTAGAGAAATGGTCTGGATAACCTCCTTTATCCTTAAACAGGAAGGCTTCCACCAGGTCTTCGTTTGCCTTTAAAGAGGCCAAACTAAAGGGGTCTTCTGGAATTGAGTAACGCTGTTTGAGAGCCTGAGCTAAATATAGAGCTTTCTCATAAGATGCAGTGATTGGATTGGGCGAGGTAGCTAAGAGTTCTTCGGTACGTCGCCGTACCTTAGCCGCAATTTTCGGGGGAACGTCCAAATAGTATTTTTTAATAGTTTTGGGATAGTCATTGGTCGCGCTTTGTAGCAGAGTGCGATCGCGATAGGGCACTTCCGAAACAACTGTATAGGTGAGTCCCTCTGATAATCCTGCTGGCGATCGCAAACTAGCTTCAGTATCCACCTGTATTTCCCTAGATGGAAAGTAAAGTTCCCTGGGATAGGATAAAGCCGGAATTAGATTTGGCAATTCCGATACTGCTGTGTAAGTTTGAATCACCTGTTCAGTTTTACCCGCAGTAAAGTTTATCGGCAGAAAAAACCGATAAGACCATTCGGGTCGATTCACCTTCAATGTCTTATCGTCGCGAGAAATTTCCCAGCCTTGACCTGTATAACGGTCAAATGCCTGCATCCGCCAGAATCCTGGTGCTTGCGATCGCACCCGCATCACGACCTTCGGCTTGAGTGCGCCTCGGAGATTCTGATTAATTTTGCTACCAAAGCCATAGTAAAATGTCTCGTTCATTTTACCCGTGCCTCCAGTGCCATCTTGCCCACCCTCACCAGCACCACCTCTCTGGTTGCCCTGGCGAACATACCCAGGATTAACAATGCCGCGATTGTTATTCTCACCAAAATTCTGCTCGGTAAAATTGGAAGGCGCACTGACGGGAAAAGTCTGTAACTGATAGCCGGGAAATCGAGGCATGAAAGCAAAAATCGCCAATCCCAGCCCTAAAATTACCAACAGAAATAGACTTAAATTTTTCAGTGAAAGAGGTGAGGAATTAGAAGTCAGACGTGATGCATTTTGACGCTTTGGTTTTCTGACTAGTCCCAGGCGGGACTGATAGTCGAGAACGAGTACCGGAAGAGCTAACGCCAAAAATACGAGCAACAACGGGGCAAAAGCTAAAGTCTGACTCAGGGTACCTGCGACACCCAGTAGAATCAGCCCGATTACCATTGAATACCCCAAATCCTTGCGGCGTGGCAAGTCAAAGCTGTGAAGAACTTGTAGCTGAATTAACAACTCGGCCAAAATCAAGCGCGTATCGTTGAGCTGAGCCAACAAATTGCCGAAGAACACTCCCATTGCCAGCAACATCCCAATCGCCAGCAAGAACTTGACAGCAATATTTCGCTCACGGCGGTGATACCAACTCCAGGTTGCCCCCACAATACTTAGCGGCACAGCCCAGAAACTCGTCTGAGTTTCTGCCACAATATCAGTGGCAACAATCCCAACTATCACCAGTCCCTGTACCAGCACCCGAAGCCAAATAGAGTTTTCTGTCTCTTGGACTGGCATTGCCTCAAGACGCTGCCACAACTGACTGAAAACAGGTAGACGCCTTAATTGTCGAATCCCAATACTCATCATGGATTTGTGGGGTTGTAGACGCGCCGCTGCTTGGCGCAGCGTCGGTTGGAAGCTGAGAAAGCTGTTAAGCCCAGCTGTTGCCGAAGCTTAGGTTTTTGGGAGTTGAAAGTTGAACGGTTGACAGTTGAGAGGTTGGTATACAATCTTCAACCTTTTAACCTGTAACCTACAACTGACAACCTGCCACCTGCAACTTTTCTTCCTACATTGTCGGCCAAATCGCGAAAACTAGGGGTGTTTGTTCCGAGTCATGGAATCGAATCTCTAAAGGATAATTCTGGTTAGGTTGTATATCGAAGGATTCCACACTCAGATAACCTGGATAGGTGCGCTGTGCACTTGCCGATGCCTGAGGTGTCCGTAGTGTCAAACTGCCACCACGAGGCAAACGACTGCTGACTCTGAGCTTAGGAACTCCTTCTTGCATCTGATATTCTGCTTGCACAGTTACAATGCCCGCAGCCGTCTGCCACTGTCGTTCTACTGATGTTTCTTTCGGTGAAATCTGCACAGTCAGCGTACTGATAATCTCTTTGGCAGCCAACAACGCCAGCGTCATCTGTTGCTCTCCGGTGGCAGCTTCGTAATCTAAACTACTAGCCAAGGATTGCGGTTTTTCAGAATGACGAATCCCATCAGATAGCAGTACCATACCCGCCAGATCATTAAGCGACTGGAATTGGTCGGGAAATAAGTTTTCCACCGCGTTGACCAATTTAGCTCCTAGCTGACGACGGGAATATACAGCCTCACAGCAGGCATCTAGTAGTTTCGCTAAAACATTTTCTGGAATCGAGACAGGCACAGAGAGGTTAAATAGCTGTGGCATCCATAAGCGGACAGCAGGAACCCTCTCATCGACTACAGCGTCAAAAGAATCGGGTTCATAGTCAGATAAATCTGTCTCCCACGGGAAAAGAGGTGGGTGACGTTCAATCTCAACTTGCAGCCTGCGCTTTAACAGCGCTTGGAAACGGTTTTCCACGGTCGGTATGTCTCCGAAATTGTAGGGGCGGGGATACCCACTCAGTTGAATTTCCTCATGGGCGGGGATATCGTTTGAAGCAATCCAAGAAAGGTCTTGATCAGCTTCGCCAGTGTTAAAAGGTGCAACGTTCAATTCTTCTAAATCAAGTGGGTCTATTTGATCCAATTCAAAATCCGCTGCTAACGGTTCGCCTGGAAGGACAGGGCTTTTGACCTGGCCGTCTGCTAGTGCTGAAGCAGCGGGAACGGACTCTTGTATTAACCAAGCAATTAAGCGGCTATATAGGGTGTCCGAGTTATTATCTGTGTCACTATTCATCTTGAGATGCACCTGATCCGGATACTGAACTATTGCGAATATCCCAAGCAATTTCAAGCAATTTAAACCAGCGCTTTTCGACCTGAGTGGTTGTACAATCTAGAGATTGTGCAATTTCACTCGTTGAGCAGCCTTTTTGCTTGAGTTCGAGTAATTCTCTGTGCTGAGTGCTGATTTTCTCCTGAAACTGTTGCCACTCTAATGGCGTTAGACCTAGATTCCGCTCCAAATCCGCTTCTAGCCACAGATGAACAAGTTCCCATCGGTGAGAAAGGGCAAATCGAATCAGATGGTATTTGAAGCGTTGTTGTAAGTAGTCCCGCTGCCTGGGCGTTAGACCCAATATATCCTCAATTTCGTTGGCAGGGAGGTCTTGTAGGCGTAGAACAAAGTACTCTGCACAATCGTTTTGCTGACGTTCTTCTAGATAAGCGAGTAATTCCTCAATCACCGTATCCCGGAGGTTAGCTTCCAAGGGTTCAGGTTCAGAGGCAACCATCATCTCGCGCACTTGCTGAATCGCTGCATCATTCCAGTTAGAGTCTGAATCTGTTGCTGCCCCCTCAGCAGCAGTGTCCATATCCACAGAGGTTTCTGGAGGTTGCTGTTGAGAAAAGGTTTGTGCTCGCAGGATAATCAGTTGCTGGGAACGACGTCCCGGTAAGGGAATGCGCCGCTTACCATATCGCTCGGTAAAGGCCATGTATTCTGCCAGTTCCAGTAGCGAACGGGGCCGATAATCGGCATTCACCTCGTTTTCTCGCCGAAAAGCATTCAAGGCTTCGACGTAGAATCCCTGTAAGAAATCTTCAATCAGAGTTAGGCGTGCTTGGTAGCTTGCCGGTGTCTGAGGTGGTGTAATGTAGCGATAGACGATCGCACTCAAGGTACTCTGGAGTTCTACCCGTCCTCGCTGTGACCCTTGTTTATAGTAGTTTGAGACTTGTTTGAGGCGATGGGTCGCTAAGGTATGTGCCCAGCTTTCCACGTCTCCAGAGGTTTGAATCCGGTTGCTCTCGTTGCAGATTCGATTGACTTCAGCCGCTAAACGCGCGGCTACATCGCGACAGTTCTGCTCAGAAGCACGGGTAGAGTGCCGGAATTCATTATAAAGCAGTTGAAAAATTGCTTCCACTCCCTGTCCTGGGCAGACTTCCCTCATGATTTTCATGGTTTAACAAAGACCCTAACACACAAGCGCTTTTGAAAGAATTGATCTGGGTTTAGACTCATACATAGCTGCACAGTTGCTCCCTTGCCACCCCTATGGATTTAGAACAACAAATTCAAGTTTTAATTGACAATGCCCCCCAAGATGGGGTAACTCCCAATGTTGTTAAAGCGATCGCCCCAGTGCTTACACTCCTTGCCAGTCAGCTACGACATCTGGAATATCACGTTCTCCAAACCCTCGACCAGGGTTGGGTATTGACCACGCTGAGCAATCGCGCTCAACCTGAAGTTGAGAAAAATGTCCTTTATGCTTTTCCTTCTATTAAAGACGCAGCTGATTTTCAGTCGGTTAGTGACCCTCAAATCATTGCTGCTGTAGTACCAGTCACTCACATTTTGTTTCAAATGTTAGCGATCGATACTGTCACAAGCACAGTTTTCTTCGATATACCCGGTAATCTAACAGCTGGCACAGAGGTGCGTCGAGATGACCTGCAACAATTAATTAAGACGCAGCTGCAACAAATTGGTTCAGCACCTAGGTCATATCCTAGCAACCTTCCCCCGGATATCGCCTGACTACAATCTTGTCAAGCGTGTTTTCACTAGGAGCTTCAGTTAATTAATCCTCGTGCTGTAAAAGGCAGATGCTCCAAGGAGTTGACTGTAAGATAGGCGATCGCCTTCGTAAAACTACAGACAGTTTCTGCCAATTGTAAATCTTCTGTAAAGAAACCCTAATATCTACGTCAACACCGCGCTTTTCTAACTCCATTGCCAGACAAAGGCACAGACTGACGAAAAAGATTGTATTTTATTTAGCAAAATTTCCGGAAGTCAGGTAAAAGGACAGAAAAACTAATCAGAGACTAGTTAACTTATGTTTATTTAAATTGGGCAGATGAGTGAGCAAGTAGGTTGAAGAGGGTGCGATCGCGTTTGTTGAGTTAAATGCACTTAGTACGGACGACTCAGGACGTAATCAGCTAAGTCAATCAGGGCTTTAGAAGAGTCTGAGGGTTTCAGTTGGGACAAGTTTTGTACCGCTGCCTGGGCGTAGTGGGCTGCTAGTTCGCGAGCACGCTCAATACCTCGACTTTCCATAACCAGCGCGATCGCTTTGTTAATATCTTCAGGTTGGGCAAACTCTCGATCAATAAGCACCTCTAGGTAGGGTTTTTCTTCCAGGGCATACAAGACGGGTAGATTGAGATGCCCACCAATTAAATCAGACCCCGCAGGCTTGCCCAACGCTTCCGTCGAAGTCGTAAAATCCAATATGTCATCTACAATCTGGAAGGCTAGCCCAATATTACGGCCGTAGCTATACAAGTTTTCGGCTTCATCAGCTGAAACACCACTAAGTAACCCCGCTGCCTTAGCACTATTGGCAATTAGCGACGCCGCTTTGTTGTAGGTTTTTTTCAGATAAGCTTCGAGGGTCAGCGTAGTATCAAACCGATTCAGCGCTTGCAGAATTTCCCCTTCTGCCATGTCCTTGATCACTTCTGACAGCAGCTTGACTACCTCTAAGTTATCGAGATTAGCCAGATACCAAGCCGATTGACCAAATAAAAAATCCCCGGCTAGTACAGCCACGCCGTTGTTGTACAAGCTATTGACTGTAGGGATATTGCGTCGGACTTCTGCCCCATCTACAACGTCGTCATGCACTAGACTCGCCGTGTGGATCATCTCTGTAATTTCTGCCAGACGCCGATGACGCGGTGTAATATCGCACTCGAGCATAGTCGCCCGCGAGATTAAAAGGACGATCGCTGGTCTTATTCGCTTTCCAGGTGCCCCGAATAAGTGTTCGGCAGCGGCATAGAGTATGGGGTGGCGGGCACCCACAAGGTTTTTCAGGTTCTCGGTCAGTATACACAGGTCTGCTTCTACTGGAGCAAAGAGGGAGGTCACTGAGGTCATGGATCAGCCGACTCAAACTTAGGTTACGAAAGTTTACATTTCCTTTTCTTAATTCTAAGCCAAGCGTCCCCTACAGGGAAGTTTTGTTTAACGTTAGGCAAGGCTAGAGGGCGATAAAAGAGATTGTATCAACTTGTTAAGTCTCTAAAAAAAACGGTGCAGTTCGCCAGGAGTCTTATGTTAATCTATATATTAGGGGTTCAAAAAATTATTAAATTTATTGATTCCGAAGTAGTAGAGGAGAATTATCTCCGCGCATCTGCTGCCAAAGATGCGATTCGGTAGGCATAAATAGCCTGATGTTTCAGGATGACGCCTCAGTGTTTTCACTGGGTCAGGTCATTCGTCAGCATTATAATAACCAACTTTCGGCTTGAATTCTAGCACTAGATTAAGCTTGATCTTCATGGTCAGCAAACGGCTCGTGCAATAGGAAAGCGACAGGAAGTTTGTGGGAAACAGAGATTTTTCTGTATCCCAAAAGCTTTTATTGCCAACAATATTTTCTGCCTGTGAGGGGTTTGAGAATGCTGTTGGAAAAATTCATATTGACATTAAAACCTCGTCCAGGGCTTGTCCATACTATGACTTACAATGATATGCCTGTGATTATTCCTCTGCTGGCAACTGGTTATCTGTTAACGATTTATTTACTGTTGATCCTAGCGCAGCGGACGCTCAAGAGTTCGCGATATGTTGCCGACTCAGTGAGTGACACTTATGCTTCTTATGTACCAACAGAACCAGCACCTTATACCGACAAGGTTGAGCAACGTTCACGAATCTTAAAGCGTTCTCCTACAAATCGCTGGACTAAGACTGAACTTAACAGTTCTGGTACTTTCTTTGGAGGTACGGTGGTAACGTCTCCTCTGCGGGAACCTCTACCTTTTGGAAAAGGCCTCACACAACGAGGAATGGGGAACGCTGACACTAACGTGTCCCTAAAGCTAAGACAGAGTGCTACCCCACTGGAATCGGCAACGCCTAACAGCAAGGCTGAACAGGAGGCTTCACAGGGAGAGACTTATGCTCACACACAGGAAAACGAGGGAAATTCACCCTTAAAGAGCTAAACACTTGAACTTTAATGTTAAGTCAGGTATTGTGCAAGTCCGTGTCATGCCTCAAGTTTTATATAGTAACTCGTTCTTGAGAGAATTGTGCATACTTTGTGGGTAAATGACCTCTAATGCTCCCCGTCTCAACAGGCGGGATTTTTTTATTCTTGCCCAGTGATTTATCGAAGCTAAGTTCTATAAATCGATTGAAATTGACATATGTTTTGAAAGTAGGGAGTAGGGAGTAGGGAGTAGGGAGTAGGGAGTAGAAAGTAGGAAAAGATAATAGATGTTTATCGTTTTATAGAAACTTCTTTAAAAGTAAAGCAAGATTTCCCCGATTAATGACGGTAAGTCTTCCCCAACTCCCGACTCCCTGTTTTCAAGACAGAAAAAAAGGCGGAAAGTTGGGGCATTCCCATAAGAAGCTAGAAACTGCCCTTACCGTAAGCACTGGCAGTAGTTCATTCTACTGGTTCTAGGGGAACTGGTAGCGAAACGGCTGGGAGATGGATTTTCTCGACTGCTGGAGTGCAACCTAGCCATTGTACAGACAGTTTCGCAAACTGTTGAGGAGAACCACTGACACAGAAGCGAGTGGGTAGAGGTGCCCAAGTATTCTTTAGTCCGATTAAGTCTAGTTCTTGGGCTGTAGCAGCAACTACGTGTACCGCTGGGTCTACTAGTTTTACTGTCGGTGAGAGAATTTCATACAATACCTGGGCTAGATGCGGATAATGGGTACAGCCATAGATGAGGGTGTCGATTTGCTGCTGTAGCAAGGGTTCTAGGTACTGCCGTGCTACTTCCGTAGTGTAGGGGTCGTGCAAGCGGTTTTGCTCGACTAAAGGAACAAACTCTGGGCAACCAACTTGCCACACTTGAGCCGTCGTGTCAACTTCTAGTATGGCTCGTCGATAAGCATTACTGGCAGCTGTTGCGGGAGTGGCAATGACTCCAATGCGTTGACCTTGTTGAACAGCAGCGCGGGCTCCCGGTAGAATCAACCCCAAAATAGGGATATTAAACTCACGACGCAAGGCTTCTAGTGCCAGGGCATCTGTAGTATTACAGGCCATGACTACCATTTTGACATCCTGTTGCACCATCCAGCTGAGAATCTCGAAGCCGAACTGTAAGATTTCACTAGCTGACCTGGTACCGTAGGGTAGCCTTGCTGTGTCAGCAAAGTAAATAATCGATTCGTTTGGTAATTGCCGATAGAGTTCTCTCAAAACAGTAAGACCACCGACACCGCTGTCAAAAACACCGATGCACTTGCGCTGCGGTTCTTCTGCTAAGGTATAGCTAGGTTTAAAACTTTCCTCAACTGGGGAGTTTGGAGAGTCAAAGCCGGACGTATTTTGTCCGTGAAAGCTATTGGGGAAAGAATAGGAAAAATTAGACACCAGTAGTTTTTTCTTGAAAGATGTTTAAGTGTACTGCTGAATATACTGGAGAATGCCGCGAGCGATCGCTCTTGCCATTTGGCTTCGATAAGTCGAGTTTGACAGTTTAACCGAATCTTCTCCCCCTGTAACAAAACCCACTTCTACTAAAACCGAGGGCATAGAAGTCTTCCTGAGAACAAAAAATCTTGCTGTTCGGATACCTCGATTTTGGATATCTAAGCTCTGTAAAATGCTGACGTGGATTGTCTGGGCAAGACGCAAAGCTCGGTCACTGGAGTAATAATACGTCTCTAATCCGTTAATGTCAGAGCGGCTCAGATCAATGGCATTGGCATGGATGCTGACAAATAAGTCAGCATTTACTCGCTCGGCCATGACAACTCGTGAACCCAGACCTACGTCGTAGTCACCATTTCGCGTCATAAACACTTGGATGCCCTGTTGCTGCAAAAGTGCGGCTACTTGCTGACCAATTGACAAAACAATATCAGTTTCTCGTATCCCACCCCTGCCGATCGCTCCAGGGTCTGAACCACCGTGTCCCGGATCGACCATGACAACAACGCGAGTATTCCGAACACCTGGTAAGGGCACGGGCGACGTTGGTCTGGTGGGCGGTAGCACAGAACCTGGTCGTTCAGGCGGTGGTACAGGAATGGTAGCGACTGAAGGCGTTAGCGGTCTTGTCTGCTGAAGTTGCAGCGCTAAAAGCTGGTCAGTGAGTTGATTGAGTTCTCCAATTTGGGTACCTGTAGCTGGTTGTACCAAAATCACAACGGTGCGAAAGTCTTGCTGCCGGAGTAGTATCCGCGCTACAGGGCTACTGGCGCTCAACTGAGGGCCTCGAATTCGGTCAGCCAGTCTAGCGCCAGGGATAGTAATTCGATAAGCTTTGGCGATCGCATCCCAAGTACTAGTGGCTCTCACCGCCAGGTCGGCTCGAATCAACAGCTGAGTTTGATTGTTAGTCAATTCCACTGATTCAATGGTTGCCAATTGACTAACATCAGCTGTCAAAGTTGGTTGAGTTGATTTAGCCCCCAAAGATTGGAAATATCGAAAATTAGTACTTTCCTCCTGTGGCGGTCTTCTTGGGGGTGGCGCACTGGGCGACGATCCTATCCGTTGAGGCCTGGGAAAGTCTACTGTCCACTGACTGGCTGTGATTCCCCGGAACTTCACCTGCTTGGGATCTAGGGTGTAACCCGGCTCTAATTCAACGACAATCCGAGTTGTTCGGTCATCCACTTGCCCTACTCGGATTTCCTTGATTCCACCTCTAAGTCGCTGATTCGCTGTCGGTCCTGCCAGCGTAGTTCCTGGTAAATCAATGACCACCCGTGCCGGATCGGAAATCAGTTGTGCCTTAGGTTGAACTCCCCCGCCCCGCGTGCTAAACGAGAGTCGGTTCTGGTTAGTATCAAAACGCCAAAAGGATAGTTCACCTGCTTGTACAGCAGCTGAAAAAAGAAAAACACTCAAAAAGCTGGGTAATAGCAGTAGCCAGCGAAATCTCACGATTATTGCTCCTGTTAAAAGTGCGGTGCTGCATCATTGAGCAATTTGTGTATTGACCATGTTATCGGGAGTGATACCCAGTTTCTTTCTTTCCGTAATACCTTTTTGTCGCACCAGATCTGAGCATGGGGATCAGGGTAAGCTCTAACCTCTCCCAATCTCTTGCCCTGACCCTAGACGGCAAGTCGGTAATATCTGTGAAAGCAACTTGGTATAAGAAGGTGATTCACATGTTTTCCCGTTTGTCAACACAAATCCATAAGTTTCAACGGCACTTTTGTTTAACCCTGACTCAAACTTTTCTTGCCGCACTCAACAATGCAGACCACTGGGTATCTGTCTGCTTACGACAGTCAACCTCAAGGGACGTAGACTAGCAAATTTATGTTTCAGGAGAAATAGTATACACAGGTTTTGTCAAATCAAAAACATAGCTTGGGTAAAGAGTTATTGTTGTTAGTTACTTGTGTTTATACAAACAACAAACAACAAACAGCAAACAACCCTCTACGAGTTAACCTTTCTTTTGCTCTGGTGCCGCTTCAACTTCCTCCGGTTCCGCCTCGTTATTGAGTGTTTGTTCCATGGCGATCGCTTGTGTGCTGGCACCATCTAGGGCTGCCATTTCTGAGGAAGCCGTATCCGATTGTGACTCTTGAAATACAAACCGCAGTAAGGGAGGTGCCAGAAAGGTGGTCAAAATGACCATCATGATAATCGCTGCCTCTGTGGCTTTAGACAAGGCACCACTGGCTGAACCAACTCCAGCAAAGACTAATCCCACTTCCCCTCTAGGAATCATCCCGACACCAATTGCTAGCCTGTTGATTCCAGGTTGGCCGAACACGCTTAAACCCGTCACTACCTTACCAGCGATGGCAACGACGATTAGGAAAATCGCTAAAGTCAAGCCTTCTCGATTAGTAGGAATAGCTGGATTTAGAACGCCTAAGTCTGTTTTAGCTCCCACACACACAAAGAAAATCGGTACCAGAATATCAGCAACTGGAATCACCTGTTCTTCTAACTCCCGTTGTTTCTCACTCTCTGCCAGAACCAGTCCAGCCGCAAATGCTCCTAAAATCGCTTCTAGTTGAATCGCAACGGCAACGTAAGACAGGATATAGGCAAAAATGAGGGCAGTCAGTAACAACTGACCGCGAGTTTTCATACCATTGACTAAAGTGACAAAGTATGGCGTAAGAAAGCGACCCAGTACAATTACGCCAACTAGGAAGACACCAGCACTAATGGTTAGATAGAAGATATTGGCGATCGCAATTTCACCCGTTTTTGCCAGACTCGCTACAACCGCTAAGACGATGATACCCAGGACATCATCAAGGACAGCTGCGCCAATAATGATTTGACCTTCCGTTGAACTAAGACGCCCAATTTCTGCTAAAACCTTGGCAGTAATGCCAATACTTGTCGCTGTCAAAGCTGCACCAGCAAAGATGGCAGGTACCGCTGGAATGCCAAACAGATACATTAAACCAATAGTTCCAGCAGCAAAGGGGGTAACCACCCCAACAACAGCTACAACAGCAGCTTGAGGGCCAACGCGGATGAGTTCTTTTAAGTCTGATTCCAGTCCAATTTCAAACAATAGAATCACAACGCCTAGTTCGGATAATACCGATATAACTTCGCTCTGGGCGTGAAATACTGATTCTGCTCCTTGGGGACTTAGATCGGTAGTAGCTTGAAGAAAGCTCATAATCAGGGAGTTTGTCCCGTCTGCGCCACCTTCTGGGAAAATCAGCAGATGCAGGGCAGAAATACCTATCACCACACCCCCCACCAATTCTCCTAATACAGGTGGCAGGTTAATTCGACTACAAAGTTCACCGCCTACTTTGCTAGCCAAGTAAATCACGACTAAACTGAGCAGTACTCCAGCTAGTACTAGTGAACTGCTAGCGGCTTCGTTGGTTGTCGCTGCCGCTAGCAGAGATTGATGAGCTAGTAAAGATGAGAGTAAGTGAGTAGGGGCAAGAAAATTCACCCAGGCAGTTGCATCAGCCATTAGTTGTAAAGAGATCATCATAGAAAACCACTGTAGACTTTATCCTCAGCCTTAGTTGAGAAGTGTCAATCTTTCTAATCTACAAGCTTCTTAACACAATCGTTGTTGGTTGTTGGTTGTTGGTTGTTGGTTGTTGGTTGTTGGTTGTTTGTAAAAAATAGTAACAATCAATAATCAATAACTATTCACCAGCTAGTTGCAGAATTTGCTGCCAATATTGTACGGAGACGGGGACGACGGAAAGCCGGGGAAGGCGGATTAGGTCAAAGTCAGTAAAGTTACCGGATTGCTTGATTTGCGCTAAAGTAACTGGCTGTGGAAGCGATCGCACTGCTCGAACATCTACCACCACACGTAAAGGATTATCCAGTGCTGGATCAGGGTAGGGCGGCGTTACGATCTCAGCAACACCGACTACCTGCCGTTCTTTACCTGTGTGATAAATCAGGGCTTGATCAGTAGGTTGCATTGTACGGATATATTTCAGAGCCAGGGGATTTTTGACACCATTCCAAACACTACGTCCATCTTGCTCTAAATTGTCGTAGGAATACTCTTGAGGTTCGCTTTTTAGAAGCCAGTAGGCCATCGGTTGCTTTGAGTTACATCAATCACGAAAGGCTATAGCAGCTTGGTTGCTAAAACTGTAACTGCTGAAAATTTTCACGCCTATCGTGGCAGATTATAAGCCAACGGCGGCTGTAGTGGTACAGAAAAAGCGCCGTTTCTACTGTGAGGAGAATCCATTTCATGCATCAAACTTGTCTACCTCGTTTGTGCTCCAGAACGAGTCAGCGAGGTCTGCCACATATACTATGTTCTACCCCAGCGATTGTCTTTTCTGTAGGTCTTTTAAGTTTGATGATGACTAACTCAGCAATTGCTCAAGAAAAACTGTTGCGAACCCTGACTGTGACAGGGCGCGGTGTCGAAAGGATTTCTACAACGGCAGCCGAGGTGCAGCTGGGGGTTGAAATTCAGGGACAATCGGCGACAAGTGTTCAGCAGGAAGTTGCAAAGCGTTCGTCTGCTGTTGTGGAGTTACTGCGATCGCGGAATGTGGAAAAGCTGCAAACTACTGGTATCCGGCTCAACCCAATTTATAGCTACGAAAACCAAGTGCAACGCCTTACAGGTTATTCTGCTGTCAATACGGTGAGTTTTCGCACTTCCACTGAGCAAACTGGTAAGCTATTAGACGATGCCGTCAAAGTAGGTGCAACGCGGATTGAGGGTGTTAGCTTTACGGCGGCTGATAGTGCGATCGCCACAGCTCAAAAACAAGCCCTACGCCAAGCTACCCAAGATGCTCAACAGCAAGCTGATGCTGTTCTAGGTGCCTTGAATCTCACCCGTAAAGACATAGTGAACATTCAAGTTAATGACACTACCTCACATCCGCCGATGCCCGTTTTGGAGAGAGCTGCGTTTTCTAGTAAAGCAGCTGATACCCCGGTTGTCGGCGGTGAGCAGCAGGTGCAAGCCTCTGTTACACTGCAAATCAGCTACTAATGAGAATAGCAAAGCACTGGGGGTTGTTGAACTAGAAAGTAGAAACGCCTTTTTCCTCCTAAGTATTACTTAGAACTCTGCGTCGTTGTAGCTATCCATTTGGCTAGTGTCTGTATCTCGTTTTGAACCTAACAAATCTAGTCGATCTACTTTGATTACAGGCTTCGAGCGATTGGTTCCTGTGGTGCGATCGCTCCAAGTCTCAATTTTTAAGGCACCTTGCACACCAATTAAACTGCCTTTATGGACATAGTTAGCCGCCACTTCCGCCGTTTTTCCCCATAGCTCTAAATTGAACCAGTCAGGCTGATCGCTGTTACGAGTACGACGGTTCACTGCCAGCGTTAAGTTACACTTAACACTGCCCGACTCGAAATACTTGACCTCTGGCTCTCCACCTACACGACCAACTAAATTCACAACATTTAAAGTCATCGTTCCACTTAGTACATTAGTACTTTAACTTCTCGATCTACTTTAGCGAATTGAGGGAATCGAAAACAATCCTTATCTGTTCTTAATTTAAGACACCAAAATTTCCAGTAAGAAACGAATATACTCAGACTAAACTTTCTCCGGATGTGGGATTGGGTCACCCGAATGATACTTTCAGCTTGGTTTTTCAGGAATGCCGATCATGAATTGCTCTACCTCACTAGACTCGGCATAGAAAACATAATAGAATCCACATCGGTTACGGTTCAGTTACATTTCGGTCGTACACAGCAGCATTTGACTTTGGGGGCGTAGAAACGAGTGGGTCTTTTCAGTCGCTTTTCCCTATCACGGGACATGGGTATAGATCTGGGTACTGCTAATACTCTAGTATACGTATCCGGTAAAGGTATTGTTCTTCAAGAGCCTTCTGTTGTCGCCATTGACCAAGACGAAAAAGTTCCACTAGCCGTGGGCGAG
>DALYIW010000071.1:0-30376 GCA_031970155.1 Coleofasciculaceae cyanobacterium CTOTU46601
GCTATTGACATCTGGGTGATACTTTCTGACAAGCCGCCGATAAGCCTGTTTAACTTCAACTTTTGTCGCGTTTGGTTTGACACCCAGTACCTCCCACCACTCACCAGAGATAGGTTCTAAGATGGGTTCTACGATGTCGAACTCTTCTTCTTCTTCGACTAACCGAATATAGAATCCCCAGCCAATATTGTTCACTCGGATGAATCCACGCCCCCACTCTCTCAAATATTTGTGGAGATTGTTTCGATCTGGCGTGTGATTAGGGATGCCTTGTTCGAGTAGTTGATCGATAAAATCCTTAGTAATTTTTACAACTTTGAGGTGAATAGACTGGCTGAGGTTAGTCTCGATATCTACTTTGCCAAACTCGCCAGGGATACCACCAACCCGTGCCTTAGCCTTGAAGCTAATGAATTTGCTCCTGACTTGTGGTATGGCCTGAATGACAACACTTCGGTACGTCTCGGTATAATTTTTTTTGGCTTCCCACAGTCGTCTGGCTTCTGTTGCGATCGCTCTATCCTGTGCTAGATTTTCTCGTGGTCTTGATGTGGGTTCGTGCTTTTGAAGGGCAAACCGCTCATCATAGAGCCAGTGTCTCACCCAGGAAGCATTTTTAGGCCAGAAACAAGCATCTGGATTGTTGATGTCTCTGGGCTTGAGTCCAACCTGATGCAGTTGGATTTTGGTTTTCAGGCGTGCGGGTACTTTGTTCCAAGATATGAAGCGAGGCACACCTGGACAAGGACTCTTGGGAAGTTCTCGCCAGGAAAAGCAGCAAACTGTACAGTAATATCCGTTAACCGTTGGGGTGATGGTGTGGTCTATCATTGAGGGTTTACTACTCTAGGCAAGCGTTTTACGCTCTTAGTAGAGCCATAGCTCCTTTGACTCTAGCGCCTATGGTAACCTACGCTATGCTACATCCTGTTACGTTTAGATTGTTGAGCTTGAGCGAATAAGTTCTCTAACTGGAAAATAGGGAGTCGGGAGTTGGGAGTCGGACGGAAGAGAAATTTTCATCCCTTCTTGGTGAGCTTCCGCTCATGGTGTCTAATCTTCATATATAATCTAGTTTTCTTGAGTCCCAATCGGGTTCTTATCGCTGTGGTGGTAGGCTTACAAGTTAATATGTTAGTGTAGTTAGCGAGAATTATGTTCGGTTGCAGTGTTTGTGTTGGGTATTTACAGGCGTCTCTCCGGATCTAAATCTCTACATCATTATGATTCTGGAGAATTTTCTTTCATGTCAGTCTATGTAGGCAATCTATCCTACGAGGTTACACAAGACGATCTCAGTAGCGTCTTTGGTGAGTATGGCACCGTAACACGAGTTCAAATTCCCACTGATCGAGAAACGGGTCGCCCTCGTGGCTTTGGTTTTGTGGAGATGGCATCGGATGCTGAGGAAGATGCGGCAATTGAGGCTCTCGATGGTGCTGAGTGGATGGGTCGTAGCCTTCGAGTCAACAAAGCCAAGCCTCGCGAAGATAAACCACGCAATAGCTATTCTCGTCGTTACTAAGCTTTAGATATCCGAGTGTTAGCTTTAGTCAGCAAGAGTGAACTAAGCGGCTCAAGTTTTTCTCGATTTACTGAGTAATGTGAGGTGATAAACCTGCGGTGAGCATACAGCCAACAAGGCAACCTCTAGTCTAAAAGCCTGAAGACAAGAACACTCTGAAATTCTTGTCTTCATCAGCTTTTCTAGAGATTTAAGCGGGTGAGTGTCACCATCCAAACTAAATTATTTGTTCACGCTCAGAAGGAGATAGCATGACCCAAGTGGTGGTAGGCGAAAACGAAGGCATAGAGTCAGCGCTGCGCCGATTTAAGCGTCAAGTTTCAAAAGACGGAATTTTTGCTGATATGAAGCGTCTGCGTCACTTTGAAACTCCCATCGAGAAGAAAAAGCGCAAAGCTGTTGCTAGAAGACGCAAGCGGCGACTCCGCTAGCTACTTGTATCATCTGTTTTAGCAGATTAGTACCCCTGTAGAGTTCAGACTGCTACAGGGTTTTTTTATATGAGTCAGGACTTAGGCACAAACACGACATAGGGTGGGGGCGTATTGCTATCCGCCTCTACAGATGGTGGTTCAAAGGTCAATAGAGGAAGCTAAAAAATCAACGTTTCAATCCCTGATAGGGATTAAGTGGAATTTAAACCAAGATGGATCGGCTTGGCAAGCTACTGCAGAAAGCCGTTTCAATCCCTGATAGGGATTAAGTGGAATTTAAACTCAGCTAATTCAGTAGGGCTGATGGTTTCTGGATTGTTTCAATCCCTGATAGGGATTAAGTGGAATTTAAACGCATGAAATCCTCTAGGAATTGCCTAGGGCACTCCTCAAAGTTTCAATCCCTGATAGGGATTAAGTGGAATTTAAACGGGCATTCCAGCGCTCATTTCTCCGAAAAACTTACGTTTCAATCCCTGATAGGGATTAAGTGGAATTTAAACATCTGTTACCTTTTCTCTAGGTAAAGCCCCGGCATCGTTTCAATCCCTGATAGGGATTAAGTGGAATTTAAACAACAATGATCATAAGCTTGTTTCCGCCAACACATATAGTTTCAATCCCTGATAGGGATTAAGTGGAATTTAAACCTTAGAGCTGAGTGGGAAGCTACCTCACAGTTTCTGCGGTTTCAATCCCTGATAGGGATTAAGTGGAATTTAAACAGTCCTCTAGGCCCTGGCGCTCCATCCTTTCCAGGTGGTTTCAATCCCTGATAGGGATTAAGTGGAATTTAAACGTGAAGCTGCCGACTACTGGGCGCAAGTTCAAGCTGTTTCAATCCCTGATAGGGATTAAGTGGAATTTAAACCTATTTCGATTTGCCGAACCCAATTCCATTCCTGGTTTCAATCCCTGATAGGGATTAAGTGGAATTTAAACAGAGCTGGTATCTGCCCCAAGGATTCGTTTAAGTGTTTCAATCCCTGATAGGGATTAAGTGGAATTTAAACATTTCCTTAGACCCAGCTGCGGTTTCTCAGCAATCGTTTCAATCCCTGATAGGGATTAAGTGGAATTTAAACATCAGAATACATATATAGATGCGCTAAGTATTCGCTGTTTCAATCCCTGATAGGGATTAAGTGGAATTTAAACATTGTTGGCTTTGTTAGCAATATCATTGCAGTCCTCGGTTTCAATCCCTGATAGGGATTAAGTGGAATTTAAACCACTTTCACGCCCTCGCTTACAGGTTGTTCAAAATGTTTCAATCCCTGATAGGGATTAAGTGGAATTTAAACCTTTTGGATAAGAATCCTGAGGTGTCTCAGAATTGTTTCAATCCCTGATAGGGATTAAGTGGAATTTAAACCCTTAGAGGTCAGTCGCCACATCATCCAGAGCCATAGTTTCAATCCCTGATAGGGATTAAGTGGAATTTAAACTGCGATCGATGCAGCTGGGTTAGTAATCTGGTACGAAGTTTCAATCCCTGATAGGGATTAAGTGGAATTTAAACTTAATCCCATAGGTTATTTGGAATCAGTTCAAGCAGTTTCAATCCCTGATAGGGATTAAGTGGAATTTAAACTTGAGCACATTCATCATGCAGCACCCAGTTAGTTTGCTCATCCCAGTTTCAATCCCTGATAGGGATTAAGTGGAATTTAAACGCTGTTTTCACCGACAGCATGGGTAATCTGGTTAGTTTCAATCCCTGATAGGGATTAAGTGGAATTTAAACGTCGAGAGCTAAGGCTGAAGCTGTCTACTGGGATGTTTCAATCCCTGATAGGGATTAAGTGGAATTTAAACCTCCAGCCGGGAATCCAGTCAAAAGTAGCAACAAGTTTCAATCCCTGATAGGGATTAAGTGGAATTTAAACTGTAATCCGAGCAGTCCGCCCAGTCAATATTTCAGTGTTTCAATCCCTGATAGGGATTAAGTGGAATTTAAACAAACAACCCCAAGCGCCTGCTCTACAATAATTTGTTTCAATCCCTGATAGGGATTAAGTGGAATTTAAACCTCCTTCATAGTTTAAATAATTTCTGTTCACACATTCTCTGTTTCAATCCCTGATAGGGATTAAGTGGAATTTAAACAAAAATGTCATTCAAAAGCTTCTAGCCCTTGATAATAAGTTTCAATCCCTGATAGGGATTAAGTGGAATTTAAACCTTAGCGCGATCGTCGCCGCGCAATACGACTTCCGTTTCAATCCCTGATAGGGATTAAGTGGAATTTAAACAACAGGGTTAACTTTACTACCAGCTGCATCACACAAAGTTTCAATCCCTGATAGGGATTAAGTGGAATTTAAACTGTTATTGGGCGCGGCGCAGATTTTGAAGCAATTGTTTCAATCCCTGATAGGGATTAAGTGGAATTTAAACTTGCCTGCGCCAGCGGTACGCGGTACACGTTTCTGTACAGAATCGCTGTTTCAATCCCTGATAGGGATTAAGTGGAATTTAAACCCAAAAGTTAAACAGTTGAACGACGATTTATGGGAGTTTCAATCCCTGATAGGGATTAAGTGGAATTTAAACGCGACACCAGGACCTGCTGGAGCACCAGGCAAACAAGGCGCGTTTCAATCCCTGATAGGGATTAAGTGGAATTTAAACTCTTCCATCCTTTTCTAATCTCACCAGCACCAATGATTGTTTCAATCCCTGATAGGGATTAAGTGGAATTTAAACTCAATCCTTCTGATTTGGTGTAGTAGTGGAAAGTTTCAATCCCTGATAGGGATTAAGTGGAATTTAAACTGCTTGGAAATCTTTGTAAGATTCCGATTGAATTTGTTTCAATCCCTGATAGGGATTAAGTGGAATTTAAACCGAAGTAAAGGTGAATGCGAATCATCGGGCTTGACGTTTCAATCCCTGATAGGGATTAAGTGGAATTTAAACTTAACGATTTAAGCTCAAAAATTAAACAACTTAATGTTTCAATCCCTGATAGGGATTAAGTGGAATTTAAACACGATTGATTCTTGGCCAACTCCGGCAAGGATAACCCGTTTCAATCCCTGATAGGGATTAAGTGGAATTTAAACGTAAAAGCGGTAAGTGTAGTTACCGTCTTCATCCCGTTTCAATCCCTGATAGGGATTAAGTGGAATTTAAACCCAAAGTTGGTTGGATGGCTATCCGCTTCCGTAGTGGTTTCAATCCCTGATAGGGATTAAGTGGAATTTAAACCGGTGCGAAATGCGCCCCCTCCAAACTGTGACGCTAGTTTCAATCCCTGATAGGGATTAAGTGGAATTTAAACTCTTTCAAAAATAATTACACTGATTCAAAAACAAGTTTCAATCCCTGATAGGGATTAAGTGGAATTTAAACTATGGTAGGCTATCGCAGTAAATCACAGAAGCTTGGTTTCAATCCCTGATAGGGATTAAGTGGAATTTAAACCTAAGGGATTAGCACATGTCACAGAGGCTGGCGAACTTGAGTTTCAATCCCTGATAGGGATTAAGTGGAATTTAAACCAGGCATTGGGCAACTAAGCGAAGGAAGTTCGTCCCCGTTTCAATCCCTGATAGGGATTAAGTGGAATTTAAACACCGCGGCGACATACTCACTTTGGGAAGAAGGGCTGATCGTTTCAATCCCTGATAGGGATTAAGTGGAATTTAAACCAGAGAAGATATCCCGTATGGCGTACAATGGCGTTTCAATCCCTGATAGGGATTAAGTGGAATTTAAACTGGGGTGGGTGGTTACCTGGGTCAGCTGCTGCCTCGCAAAGTTTCAATCCCTGATAGGGATTAAGTGGAATTTAAACCAGTAAGCGCGAGATTGGGGAGGAGAACTCTTCGTTTCAATCCCTGATAGGGATTAAGTGGAATTTAAACACACTTGATTACATCTGGATACCTACAGCGATTGTTGTTTCAATCCCTGATAGGGATTAAGTGGAATTTAAACGGTGAAGGCTAAGGCTTTGTCAAAATCACCTTTACTAGTTTCAATCCCTGATAGGGATTAAGTGGAATTTAAACTCAAAATTGTTCGGGGTGTGGAACGAAGGTTCCGAAGTTTCAATCCCTGATAGGGATTAAGTGGAATTTAAACGATCTGTCTCGATTCCCCTTAGTGAAGTGCTACCGGTTTCAATCCCTGATAGGGATTAAGTGGAATTTAAACCCAATGGGATTAAAAGTAATCATTGCCACAAGTGTTTCAATCCCTGATAGGGATTAAGTGGAATTTAAACCTAAGTGTTGCTCGTTCCAGAACAAGTCTTTGACGTTTCAATCCCTGATAGGGATTAAGTGGAATTTAAACCGCAGGCATCCAGAGAGCTTACTGTATTTAGTTTTCGAGGTTCAAATCCGACAGTCTCCCCTAAATATATCATTTCAGCCCTTGGGTATGGCAAGACCCCTCTCCGAAAAAACGCTCAAATCATTATATAGCAAGCATTACAGCAAATCCGACACCCTCCAATTTAGGAAAAAGGCTGCAAACCCTTGTGGCATAAGGAATGCAGCCCCCAAAATTCACCCTTCCAGAAAAACACCTACAGGGTGTCGGATTTAGGCAAAGAAAATTGAATTATCTCGCAGTTGTTCGCCCCCGATCCGTTCCACCTTCCCCTGGCAACACTGGCAAAGGAAATAAAAACGGATACTATCGGTATCAGATTTAATCACCTTACTCAAACGCGCCCGTAACTTAGCGTATTGCGTATCCGTCAAACTGCACTCAAACACACTGTACTGCATCCACTGCCCATAAGACTTAAGGATTTTGTGGATTTTAGTCCGGCGCTTATCCTCCGGAATATCGTAAGACACAACTACATACATCGTTTAATACACCACCAACGGAGGATACTTGTCAATTTCGCCCATCAAATACTTCGCCAACAGACGCGCCTGAATCTCAAACGCCTCCTGATACTTACACTTGCGCCCCAACACCGGATGCTTAAACTCCGACTGCTTCTTCAATTCATACTGCTTCAAAAACTCACGCCGTCCCTCCACCGAAAGCAACACCGCATTACTCAACGGCTCGCTGGTAAAATCAGTAGGCTTGAGAATACGCTGATTGAGCGCACTCAAAACCATCGAATCCACCACTAACGGACGAAACTCCTCCATCAAATCCAGCGCCAAACCAGGACGACCGTAATGCTGGAAATGCAGGTATCCTAAATATGGGTCAAACCCCACAATATTCACTGCACTCTGGACATCGTGACGCAGTAAAGAATACCCAAAACTCAGCAGCGCATTCACCGGATCGGTAGGAGGGCGGCGGCGTCTCGCTTCAAAGCTAAACCCTTCAACCCGAATTAATTGATTAAACGCACCAAAATACGCCGCACTCCCTGCGCCTTCCAAACCTCGCAAAGAATTAATCGAATTGGTTTTATCAATCGGTGCGATCGCATTTTGCAGGCGATCAAGTGCAGGTTGCCACTGAAGTTCTGGATATTTGCGCTGACTTCGATTGAGAATCGAGCGATAATTCTTCAACTTCCCCCGTACAAATCCCCGCACCACATGCACAGCTTCTTCTGTTTCGCCGGCCGCTTTCCACTGTGCCTTTCTCACAAAAATATTCTTAGTCATTTCCGGTTCCAATCTCCCTAAATATTTACCTGTTCCCATCATGAAACTCAACGGAATCTTCCGTTCCATTAGTTCCGATACAACAGCTGGAGAAACCGTCGCCCGTCCTAAGACAACGACTCCTTCCACTTTAATGAACGGTACATCTAGAATGTTTTTTTTGTCTGCTTTAACAATGAGACGTTCGTCAGTTTTACCGATAAATGCATCGTCTTGAGTAACGTAGACTGTACCCATAGTTCCTCCTTTAAAGATTAGTAATGGGTAATGGGTAATAGGTAATGGGTAATGGGTAATGGGTAAAAAGCTATCCAGAACTAATTTCAAGACAGTCCGCCATGGCCCAATTACCGCTACAAGGAATGAAAATCTCTTTCTTCTGATTTCTGACTCCTGACTTCTATTTTCCTAGGAGGTTTATTCATCAAAAATCGACAATCAAAAACTTAATCTGCTTCCTGATAACGTCCCACTTTATTAACTAATTGAGGTAAGCATTGCGAAGAAAGACTACATCCTTTACATCGCTGAGTGTAAGTTGCGGGTGGCATCTGTCCAGTTTGCAGTAATGTTTTGATAGATTGGATAATTGCGATCGCATCTTCTCGCAATTGATCTGAAATCTCGACAAGCTGACGTTGGTGGGAGTGGGCGTAGTAGATATAGCCTTGAGTAATTGTTTTTCCTGTCATCTCCTCCAAGCACAAAGCTTGAGCACAGACTTGCAACTCGTCGTTATCCCATTCACCTTTACGGCCACGCTTGTACTCGATGGGGTAAAGTTGACCTGAGTCTGATTCAATCAAGTCAGATTTGCCAATCAATTGATAATGCTCTGATTTAAGCCAAATTGCTCGAATTTGCCAGGTTTCTTCGCGATGTCCTTCTCCTAGGGTGTGAACGCGATCGTGCAAGCTAGTACCTTCGATGGTGTACTGGTTGTCGGTAAACTCTCCAGCACAGAACATCCGCCAGCAGCGATGAGGGCAGTAGGAATATTGGTTGAGAGATGCGATCGCGATGTAGTCAGTATCGTTCATAGATTTAAAAAGACAAGGGAGACAAGGGAGACAAGGAGGACAAGGGGGACAAGGGGGATGTGTTTTATTCACCAATAATCCATTTATTGGGATTATTAATCATGTTGACTAAACCACTTAAAACTTGATTGTAAGTACCATATAATTTCCTTCCCTGTTCTATATCTAGATAGGAGGATTTGACAGCAAACTTTATCCATACCTGAGTTTCAGCAGCCTCTGCTTCACAATCATTAAGTTTGGCGATGAAAGCAGCTTTGTATCTACGCTTCCTCCAAGCTTCAGCAAAGTTAGCGCACACAGAACGTGACGAACGACGAATTTGATCGGTCAAAGAATATTTTTCTTCCATAGGAAACCTTTTAGACAGTTCAAAGATATTCATGGCAGTATCAAATGCTAATTGAAATATCGCTAAATCTTCATGGCTATTAAATGACTCTTTCTTCAATTCAAAAATCTCCCATATTTCCCATATTTCCCATATTTCCCATATCTCCCTTGTCTTCCTTGTCTTCCTTGTCCCCCTTGTCTCCCTTGTCCCAAATTCTTATTACAACCGCCGTACCATCCCCATGCCCATAGTAGTTTTGCGCCCAACGCCACTGTAGAGAGCAAAGTCAGCCAGTGCATTAATTTGCTTGATTGTCAAGGGTTCAACATCTCCCATAATCCGAAAGTGCATGACCCCAACACAACCGATAAACTTGCTGCGAGAGTCGGCAACTATTTCTGTGCGGATATCGAAGAAGCTGGGAAAGATGGGTTCGACTAAAGTTTTGGACAGTTCAATTTCGCTGTATTGATTCCAGCGCTTAATCAGGCTGTTGAAAATAAGTTCTCGCGTGGGTAGGGCGCAGTCATACTGATTTTGTCGAGAGGCAGTGGGGGTACAAAAAGAGAAGTCAATTTGGCGATCGCTATCTGAAGCTTCTTCGTACAATTGAGCGTAACTGATAGCATTGGCCCAAGGTTGAGTAGACTGAGGAGTACCGAGGATACTGGTAATGTGCAAATCAGCTGGGCCAAGATGCCAGGGATGATTAGGATTGAGGTTGAGCCACAGTTGAGTCAGTTTGCCGAACAAAGTATCGTCCAGCAAACAGATGCGCCACCAACAAGGAGTACCACTGGGGATAGGTTTGGTATGTTCCCATTGCAGAGTACGATTCTGACTCCTGACTCCTGTAGGGGCTAAGGCATTCGTGCCCCTACGATTGATTACTTGCAAAGGGCTAAGAGTGAAGGCTTTATCAGCTTTGGACTCATGGAGATAGTCACCAAGTTGAGTGTCAACGGAACTAACAAGGGTGAGAAAGAGGGCATGGAGATGTCTTCCCGTCAAAAATTGTGGTGGAATTGGTGACTGAGGTAGAAGGTTGAGGACAAGACTATGGGGCATATATTTGATCAACCGCTAAAGCGATATTGCATTTGCGCCGGAATACTAAGGTTGTCAAACTCTTGGCCCAGTTTGTAGTATTGCCCTTGTAGTTTGACGTTACGAATTAGGCTTACAGGTGGCATATTAGTCACGTCGTAGCTGATGACGCGATGAGAAAACATCACATCTAGAGGATTGAGGGGATGGGGAAAGGTAAATTCACCTTCAGATTGCTTGAATTTAGGCACTTCTTCAACCGTCACCTCAGCCTTACTCATCCACTTACCCAAGCGAATCCATTTTGATAACTTCAGAGGCTTTTGAGAAATGGCAAAGAACTCAAATCGGCTTTCTGGTGCAATTTCTTTTGCTCTCCCAAAACTGGGGATGTTCTTCTGGGTTTTCTCCATCTCGACGTGGTAGTTATTGTTGGCATATTTCCAAGTATTGAGAATAGCCGTATGATTCACTGCCCTTGCCGGAGTAACATAAATTCCCTGTTGATTGAGTGGCGTTAAATGCTCCTCATATTTGGGAATTTGTTCAGGGCAAAAGTAACGATAAGAATATTCTTCAGAAACACGGGTAGAGTAGGCTTCACTATCTACTAAACTCAGTGCATAACAAAGGGCATAATTGTGCAACACTGGCTCAGTTTCATACAATCGCCCTATCTCACGAGTTGCAAAGTAGAGGCTATCATGCAACTCAAGCTGACAACGGTAAATAATCGTCATTTGTCTTGTCCTGCTTTAGCTGATTTTCCTGCTTTTGCTTTATCACCTTCTGGCTTCTGCTTAATGTGCTTCTTAGCGTAAGCTTTAGCTTCCTCATCAGCTTTCTGTAAAACCTGCTTCATGCCTTCCTCGCTTCCTGTTAAAGTTTTTACTTCATTTAACAGAGCAGTAAATCGAGTACCAATAAAATCGTTATGCACAATAAACTCCTCAGACATTAACGTTTCAATGGCACTTGTAGCAGCAGCAATTACATCATCTTCATTGAGGGGGTCGCGGGAGTTTATCTTGTTCTCAGCTTGTAGGTTGTCGTAGATAGCTTGAGTCCATAGCAGGTTACTTGTAATCTCGCCATCTGCAAATACCACACCAATTAACTGATTGCGAACTCGACCTGTACGGGTTGTTTGAGCGCCATAGTGTCGGGTTCTTAGAATGTTATTGAGGACATACAAGAAGCCAGCTTCTGTAGGGTCTTTTAAAGTCACAATGCTAGGAAAGAAAACCTGGGGCTTAATGTGGTCTTGCTGATTAATTCGGCTAGTCACTTCACCGGGTTTAGAACCTGCCTCACCTTTAGACGCCATTGTCCCGTTTTCAAAAGGAGCATTTAGGGTAAAAGTTTCGTGAGACTCATCAAAAGCAGTGATAGAAAATGCTGTATCAACTACTACTTTTGATTTCTCCGAGCCAGAATCACCAATGGCAAATCCATAAATAATACAATCAGGATTATCCATCGCAAACTTGACGTTATATTCACAGTCCTCAGCCGTCATCAATCCGTAATTTCGCAGTAACTCCCGGCCTACTAAACGTTCTGGCGTAGATTGCTTGCGCTTAAACATCGTGAGGCGGCTGATAGGTGCTTGATTTTCTGCTTTAATTCCTGCCCTGACTCGTGCTTTGTTCAACTCGCCATCAGTTTGAAAGAGAGGGTAAGATTCGGTGATACGCACAGTTAGGAAATGAGCGTATTTTCCCATTGGCTTGTAGGGAATTTCAGCATGAAATAATTTTTGATCAACTGATTTTAGCAATGCCATGATTAATTCTCCCAAAGATGTGTGAAAAACTAAACAATAAGAGCCTGTACAAGAATTCTCATAAGTGGCTCTAAATCCTCTGGAACTCGATAGCTATCCAAGCCTTGTTCAAGGTGTTTTGTTACTCGATTGAGCCGTCCAAATTGCCAAATCTTTCCTGTTGTGATAGCACCGATTAAAGTAGATTGTTCAGGGGCTTTATCCCACTGATCAAGAGCAATCATTTCTGCGACAAGTTGTGTAAAACCGTAGTCTAAATCTTCGCGCTTTGCTTCAATTACTAACAACTTGGTTTGACTTCTCAGCAGGTAATCTAAGTAACCTTGTAGTTGTTCTGTGACTTTGATCGGATACTCAATTCGTAGTTGAGCTTTGGTATAGTGAACTAGATCCAAAACCACTTGCGAAATCAGAACTTCTCGACGAGAGGTTTCACTAGCAAGGCTGACATATGGTAAAACTTCTTCAATACGCGATCGCCTTTCTTCTAAACGATCTAACTCCCCAGAATACTGAGGTAAATTGAGTCGAGTTCTTTCAAGTGTGTAGCCAAATTCAGTAACAAGATCGTCAGGCTCAATCCGGAGTTCAAAGATTTTACTGAATGTATAGGATTGATTAGGATCTAAAACGCGCATATTGCTAACATTCCTTATCTTTTAAGTTCTAGATTCATTTTCATCTGCATCGCTATCCTCACTCTCTTCCATACCTTTAACTTTGGTATTTTCTTTGTCGTCTTCTAAGCGATACAAGAACTCACAAGTATCTCGAATTAGGTTGATTTGACGCCCTGCTAAACGTGCGCGATCGCCTGCAAAAGATTTCTCAAATACCTCAACCACAAAGTACCGAGCAAACTCTAAAATTGCCTGTCTTTCCTCTTCTCGATGCTTGAACATCCAACGCCCTTCAGCTGTGGATGCATGAACCCGATCCATTAACTTGAAAACTTCAGCTGCCACCATATGAACCATCACTTCACCTTGAAAACTTAAATCAGCTTCAAGAATAGTTTTTGCTGCAATGTCAATAGGTTTTAATACCGCATTAGCTTTGGGATTGTATCGCTTATTTGCTCGATAGAATTTGCGATAAAGTTCCGTTAGATTTTTGGGATGATTCAAGCGTGATTCCTCTCCCACAATGAATTCCTCCAATTCAGAGTTAAATTTTGCATAAGGGTCAAAGCAGGGGTAAAAGTGATAAGCATAAAGCTTAATTTTCTCAATTCGTGCCGTTTCAACTCCCTGATTACGAACCCACTTATTTAGGTAGCTAAAGACATAGAGTGGACTGGTTTCAAAATCCTTTGCTAGTTCAGTAAATCTTCCCCAGTTGGAGTCATAACCAGATTTTCCTTGTCGTGCATTGACATCTAAATGAATGGCATAAGCAGCGGTTAAGACATTTAAGGGTGCTGGATATTCCTTGCCATCTTCCGTCCAACCTTCAAGGATATAGTCGAGACGGAAGCGATCGCGTTTTGTCAGTACCCTAAACGCTTGCGGCGCACTATCGAGAAATACGCTTTCCTCAAACTCCGCACCATCATTAAATGGTGGAATTGGCGACTCTGAGACTACAGTTTTGACATCCAGAATCATCGGGAAAGCAAAAGCTAACCAGCTAGGCATTACCCAAGATTCCGTATCAGTGCCATCTCGACCAGGAGGTAGCGCCATGAAGTAAAATGTCAGGGGCTGGTCTTCTGGATAAGCAAGTTTGAAAGTACGGTCTTTTCCTGGTTCGATGTTTTCATCTATGAGAAAGGCATCGACACTCTGGTAGCGTTCTCTTTCTAAATTCGCCTGCAAATCCTTACTAATAAAGTGGTTGCGGATGCTAGTATCAAAGCGAGTTTGTGCAATGCCACTGTATGCCTTTTGCAGAAACTTATTAGTCTCTGGTGTGAAGTAATAAGTGGGATAAAAATAAAGATAGCGATACTTCCCATCCTCAAACTTCTTACCTACAGCTTGAGTTTGATTCATCAATATTTGCCGCAACATCATCTCAATACCAGCGATACTAGAGATATTTCGTTTAGCGTTAGAACCTCCTAACATTTGCTTATTGGTATAAACCTGAGGAGTGAATAAAACCGCTGACTCCATCTGCTCAGTTACCGTATAAGGAGAATGAGAAATAGAGCAAATCAGCTGTCGTCCTCTACCCAGTTTTTTTGCCAGTCGATAGCCTTCTAATTCATCTAGAAATACTCTTGTGGGGTGGGCATCTTGCCCGCCCCGTGTATCTTGGGCAGGCGAGGCAGGGGGGACGCCCGCCTCCACAATTCCCCCACCAGAGGTCTTTCCAGGTAGCATAACAACTCGCGTCACCCACAACCGCAAATCATCCCAACCATCGGGTAGTTTGTACTGTGCAATGATCGGGTTAATCCGATGTGCGATATTAACAATTACCTCTTGACAAATCGGACGTACATCCTCAATTCCAGGATTACGTTCTAAATACTTTGCTGCTAAGTAGTACCACTCATAAGGAACGCCGCCAGTGTTACCCTTTAGTTTGTGTTCCTTCAAACTTTCATTAATCCGTTGGATTTCACGAATTGCTGGAAGGTACTCTGAAAGGTTCCAAAACTTAGCAATTTCTTCGACAATATCTAGATGGGGTATTGCAGGTAGTTTTTTGTCTTTCTTCCGTTCTGCTTCAATTTGATTAAGCTGTTCTCCCCAAATTTTGCGACTGATTAAATCTCCAAACTCGGCAACTTGGTCAATCCTTATATCATCAGTAAAATTAAATTCATAATCAGCTGATAGAACATTCTGTTGCTGAAATTTGATCAGATTATCACTCCGGCTTTTTGCAACTGAGTTTTTCCCAGTTCTCAAAATGCGTAACGTAGCATCTAAAGCAACTTGCATCAAATCTGAAGCAGCAAAAAATAGGCTGTAATATTCGGCATATTTCATCCCTTTGCCATCTCTGCCAAAGCCTGTTTGTCGCAGGCGTAACTGACTGGCACAGAATTGTTTAATCTTGTTAACAACCCGTTCTGGTAAATCTTCTACTTGGACAGAAACCGCATCTCGTCGTGCTAAATAAATTACTCCAGTAGGCAGATATAACAGTGGTTCATAGTCGGTGCAATCCTCAGTATTAAGCGTCATGTGAGCTTCCATCAAGGCGTTATTTACTACGTTGGTAAGTACGCCTCGGTTTTCAGCAATGCTGTGGTAAGTAAATTTCAGTTGTCCATCACTTAGACTATGAATTAACTCATTGAGTCTGGTATTTTCAGCGTCTTGGGGATGTTTAATGATGGAAGCTAGGGAGTCAGCTAAACAAGTTAAATCGGAGAGGGTGCGGAGAGTGCGATCGCGTAATTTTGGATTGAGTCCAAACTCCGAAAAATTCCAGTTCGTATCCCACCGTCGTTGAGCATTATAAGCCACACAGAGTAAATCATCTAAATACTCTTTGTAGGCTTCTGAATCATCAGGATTGAGAAAGCAATCTAAACCTAGCTGACGGACTTTTTCATCAATAATATGACGATGCTGTTCTAAGGGTAACTTGCGGCAATCAACTGGAGCATCTGGGAACTTTTCAAAGTCATGGAGAATAAATCCAGCTATTAAGATTCGCCGTTCTTGTTCTCTCACCACCCGCTGCACAGTGGTATTTAATTTTTCCAAGCGTTGCTCAATTAAATTAGCCGGAAATAGTCCATTGAGTAAATGAGTATTGAGCGATTGATCGCCTGCATTGTCCCGTCTAACTCGATCTTTTCCTTCTGCTTCATTTTTGCGATCGAGTTCATCAAAAAACTTACCACCTTTTGCAGTAACGCCAATTGCAACTCGTAGGAGATTGGGTAAGACATACTCCGCGAAGTCACTCATTACCTGATCGTTAGGATTTTGAGACTGAATTGCCTCTCGTAGTAACTTGAGAGTTAGTAACTCGCTGGACTGGGGTTCGATAGTGCGATTGGAGGGTTCAAAGTCCGAGTCTGCATCATCATCTTGCAGCCAGTTATCATCGGAATCATCAAAATCATCAAGTTTTTCTGAGTTCACGTTATTCTCACTTTCAAATAGAGAGAGTTGTTTTCCTTGTTCTTCGGAAACTTTGCGTTTTTTTGCCATTTTCTAATCATTATTCGCTGTCTAATGAATTGAGATAAGCTGTAATTTGCTGGATATAAAGTGGATATTGTTGTAACGCTTCAGGAATGGATGAAAAGACTACTTGGCTGTCAATATCCTTATACCGATGAACTAAAATGTTCCGCATCCCTGCTGATTGAGCTAACTCTTCTGCCAACTCTCGCGTGATAATGCCTCTCTGTCCAGCTTTGATATATGAATCAAAGTATGTTGAGGGAGTATCTTGGTATAACTGAACTAACAGATAAGCATTAATATCTGATGCAGCCTCAACAAGTAACTGTATCAGTCGCTCAGAAATCAATTGCAGGTCAAAATCATTCAAATAAGTTTCTAAGCTAACTGATTCAAACTGTCTGAGGCGATTGAGATACTTGACCATTAATTCAAATCTTGATGTGATAATGTCCCGATCTACTGTTGTCATACACCCCATTTTTGTAGCCATAGTTCGATACTTCGCTGCTGAGCTTTACGGAACTTAGCTGTATCAGCGTAAATTTTCCAAGCTTGGCGTTGGAAATTGATGAACTCTCCAGCCTGTTGTTCATACAATAGTTTGCCATCCCGCGCTACTTGGTAGCCAAGCAATGGCGTGCAATGATTAATTTCAACTACATCAATTTCGTCGCTATTGAGGCTAAAAATTTGACCAATAATTCCAGGAACTTCAAACCAGGCAAAACCACTATCTTTACAAGATTCCTCTCTAAGTTGTTCATCGTAGAGAGCGGCAAAATCCCAATCACTATTTGCATGGATATCGCCTCTGGCACGAGAACCAAATATAACTAGCATTTTGAGATAAGGAATTTTTTCTGGAAGTTGTGGAGAAAGTACCTTGAGTTCTTCTAGTGTGGGTGTTTTGTTAGGCATTTTTAGATTCTGTTAAAGAGTTATTTATTCAGCTTTGCGTTGTTCCCAATCAATAATCTTAATTAAGCTTTATCCCTAAGACTCCACTGGTAAGAATTCAACTCGTTCGTGACCGACTAACCGACGCGCATAGACTAAACAAGCTTGCACATCTTCCCGTTCCAACCAGGGATAACCCTCTAGCAGAGTTTCGACGGTATCACCTGCCGCCAGCATTCCTAAAACATGCTCAACTGCCAGCCGACGACCCCGAATAATTGGCTTACCTCCAAAGATTTTGGGGTTGACTGTAATCCTCTCTAAGAGTTTTTGCTCGTTCATTGTTTGCCTCCGAAATGTTTAGGTGTGAGTAAGAGGCTGTTGAATATTAGATTCCCAGCCTCCATTTTTGGTTATTCAGCCATTCTCACTTGCTCTGTATGAGGCTCATGAGGGGCTTCCGGGAACAGATCGAGTTTTAACTGTTCGTACTTAATGCATTGCTGAGTCTCCTCAAGCTGCTCATCCTCACTATTAACAGCAATAAGCTGCTTAGAGGTGTAAGGTCGCAGATCGAAGAGTTCCAGCTGCTCATGGTTTCCCATGTAGCGGAACCTCCATTCAGATTCAGGATATGCAAGCCGTCAAGGAATGATTCGGCCTGCAATATACTTGAATCCCTATCAGGGATTGAAACAAATACGTCTGCACTTAATGGCGTAAGCTGTTTACTCCTCCGTCGAACTCCCAGAATCCCTATCAGGGATTGAAACTATCCAGCAATCCATATTTCACCTCCTTTACTTTTGAACGAGTAAGCAAGGGTATCTAGCAACAAAGCTGACTGACTGAAAGCAATAGAATATGGTGCAACTGCATCATGAAAACTGTACCGATCGCTAATTGGGTAAATTGCAAAGTGCATGGGCAGGCGCAAACGCGATCGCACCTCAGCCACCGGACGACGCAGCACATAACAAACTAACCCTTGCTGCTTGAGTCGCTTATTGATTTCACCAATCCAGTAATTCTCAGGTTGCCAAACCTCAATACCCTTTAAAACCTGAACCTTCCAAGCATCAGCTACGAGTTGCAAATCACCAGAATAAGTAAATCGCCAGTTTAGCCTTTCCTCTCGATAACGCCTTAACTTCAGGAATGCGAGACAGTGCTTGAAACGTCCCTTAGCAATAGGTTGTCCCATGCATTCAGCCGTTTCTTTTAACAGCCGCATAAACGCCGCTTCCGTCATCACCTCAATTTCCAGATTGCTCAAAATCCCTGGTAAATCGTAAGTTTTAAACTTATCTACCTCATTCGATTCAGTTAAATCATAGATGCCACACTGGAGAGGACTATAACCTCGGAAACTAGCAGCATCTTCAGCAATTGGATTTCCTGTATCCTTACCTGAGAGTTCCTGCCATTCTCTTTTCCATGCCTCGCTACGACCAAAAACCTCTTTCAGTTTAGTATTAAACACCTCTTCGCAAGCCGCCTGAAAAGCCTTTAGGCTGCCTTCATACTGTTGCTTGATTGTCTTATGTCCTAGCTTTTGGCACAGCCGCATTGACTGTACCGCACCCCAGCGCGAGTAATAGCCATCAAAATCATTGATTCTGCGGTAATTTTCCCGAATTTGGTTGTGGAAGAAAGAGCGATCGTAGATACCAGTTTCTTCTAAAGGTGGAGAGTCACCTTGAAACAGACGTTCTACTAAGAAATTGGGTATCAATGTATAAGCTGTAAACGTTTCAAACTTAATCTTTTCTCCATTCCGTTCATAGCCATCATGTCGTCCCAACCGTCCCAAACGCTGGATGAAGCTACCTGCATCGGCTGATTCAAAGATGAGACAATTAATCTTGAAGTCAACTCCAACATCAATTGTGCTAGTGCCGAGAACCAAATCGGCTAAAAGCGATCGCTCTTTTTCCTGCTTCCCAGATAAACCCGTATTCTCCCCAACCACCAATCCATGAGGCTGCAACAATTCCCGAAAGTACGATGTCAGACGCTTTACTGCTGCAATTGAGTTGAGAATAATTGCTCCTTTGCTACCTGGATACTGCTGAAAGTGAGCAAGGATTAAGTCGCTATTTTCTTTCAACCAAGTTTCAGAAGCTTTATTGCTGGGTTCCAGGGAGATAAACTGAAGAGAAATTTCTCGTGATACCTGTCGCCATCCTTGTGCATTCAGTTGCTGACATTGAGAGGATGTATCTGGAAACTGATATTTATTCTCTTCAATAGGGTTAATTTCCTTACACCGAAAACCAGCTAACTTTAGTCGATCTATTAGTTGTTTATTCGGAGTTGCTGATAAGAAAAGAAACTTTTTGTGACGATTAGTATTCTTAATTAACAGCATGGTGTTAATCACACTAGCAATTTGTGGAGCCTGGAAAACATGAAATTCATCAAAAATGGATAGATTGAAATTTTTGTCAATCTTATTCCACAACCTATCAGGGCTGTCATCACGAGTTAAATAAGCACCTTTATGCAAGTAGTGAAAAATATCAGGATTGCTTAAGAGAATTTCTGAGTTACTAGCGCGAGACTCAATCGCTGCTGCTTTTTTTAAGCCCTCATTTTCAGCATAAATCTCTAATTCCTGTCCACTGAGTCGAACCACACGCGGCTTAATAACAGGCTTAAATTTTTCAATATACTCCTGTATTTGCGTTTCCTGGTCACGGGCAAGTTCATTCGTTGGATACAGACCAATTGCCAAAAAATCTGTCAATAATGTCTCTAAATAAGCTGCCAAACTTTTACCGTCGCCCGTCATTGCCGTATTAAAGATAACGTCAATATTCGAGTCGCGTATTGCCTCCAACGTTGCAACTTGATGCCAGGAAAGCGACCAATCATCTGGTAAATTTACGTCTTTCGGCGTTTCTGACGCAGGACAAGAGTAAACCGGCTTGAGAGTAATTCTATAATCGGACATATCCTTAAACAGTGTCCGTAACTTGTTGTTGTGTACCATCATGGCACTCAAAATAGAGATTAGCAAGAACTGCAAGGATAAAGTGTCCGTATAAAAGTAAATGAGTCGAAAAGGTCAGTCCATCACCCTATCCATATCCGATCGCGACAAAGCGGAACTCGAAGCGATCGCCTCTGAACTCGGCATGATGTGGGGAGAGCGCCCTAACATCTCCAAATTGGTATTAGCGATCGCACGTCGCCAACTTTTAGTTTTCCCAAATAACAACTGGTCAGAAACTCGCATCAGGGCCCTAGAACGCTCGATCCATGCGTTAACCGATATTGGACAGATTGAACAAGCCAAAATTATTGCCCAGTTGCTCCTTGAACGCAGCGAACTATCACTACCTTTACGAGCAGAAATCGAGCGCTTTTTGCAGAATTTACCTCCAGCTTGGCGCTTAGAGATTGAACGCTACATCCTGCGCCAACAACCGTTTCAGCTGTCCTATCAAGATGCAGCAGAACGCTTGTGGAACTTCACAGTTCGCCATGCCAAAGTTACCCCGCATGAAAAACGACAATACCTCGATTGCTGGTGTGAAGAGACAGAAAACAATCAGGACGTGGAGGACTTACGCCATAACTGGTGCTTACGTTTAGACCGTATCCAAGATGCAGCAGTAACACCGATTGAGGGTCAGTGGCTCCCCAGTTTGAATCATATTGAGGTAGAAATGAACCTCTTGAGAGGCTTGGCTTTTGCTTATCGATCCAAACCAGAAGATAGTGAGAATGATTGGCTAGCCGATCAATCGCGAATCCGGCGAGTGAAGAGAAAAGTATCTAATACCTTCTGGTTTCTCCGCGAAGTGATGCAGTATGGGGAAGATTGCGTGATTGTGTCGCCAGAGAGTGTGCGCGATCGCATCAAGCAGAAACTACGGCTTCAATGCCAGCAGTACAATATGGAAATCCAGGATAGCGCTCTTCCATCACTCTAGGCAGAGGAAAATAAGAACTCTTCTGAATATGAGGTGTCTGGAATAGCACCTCGCATTCGATTCATCAATCATTATCGAACACAGTCTAAGCACAGTTCAACGGTGGTTAAGTCAATACCGAAGGGGACTAGCGAAGATGCTAGAAGTAAGAGCTAGTCCTGGTAAGGAGCTATTCAGAGCGAGTTGGACTAGCGGGTGATTCTGACTTTTTGGTTTGTGGAAAACAGGCAGCGATCACTATTGGTAAGGAACTGGCGAGACTACCAATACCCACCCACATCAAAAATTCTCGACGGTTTATATTTATTATCTGTGGTTAATTGTAAATTGCTAGTTGTTGGTTCTGTGCAATGCCTTGTTGAATTTTGGCACGATACATTTTAATCATAGGAAATGGATACGTTACACAAAATCTCCTCTTGTAGACTCCTTTTTCATCTGTCGCTTTCTAGGTTTGCGTTCATTGTGATACTCTGATTAACCTAACTTATAATAAAAACATGAATAGTGAGTTTTCTCAGCACACTTCTGTAATTATTTGCTCTGGAATCCATAATCTACAACTAACGCATGACTTTTTAGAGGGCTTGCTACGGTGCGAAACCTGCAATGTTTCTAAGTCCTGGACTGAACAAGTGCTAATTTTTCCATCTCAAGACTATCCAGCTTACTCAGCTGTTCATATTTTGAATTTTCTACAGTCTCATGCTGATCTACTATCGGCGCAGATAGTTTTTATCAGCTTTAGTGCTGGTGTTGCAGGTGCGATCGCCGCAGCTTGGAGGTGGCAGATGTTGGGAGGAAAAGTCAAGGCGTTTATTGGTTTTGATGGGTGGGGTGTCCCTTTGTATGGTAATTTTCCCATCCATCGGCTGAGTCATGATTACTTTACTCACTGGAGTTCAGCACTATTAGGAGCTGGGCAAGACAGTTTCTATGCCGATCCATCAGTTGAGCATTTGGATTTGTGGCGATCGCCTAATCACTCTCAAGGCTGGTGGATTCACCCTACTACCGTTGACCAGCCCGAACAGCGAACCTTTACCAATGCTGCCAACTTTGTTAATCAATTATTGCAGAATTACACCTAGGGTTGTAGCAAATTTTACAGTAAAATTTTCATAACCTGGTATGAACGTAGCTCAGGAGATAGCAGGATAATAGGAACTAATTAGCAACTATGGGGTGAACCGATTGTAAGCCTTGCACGTAAATTATCTGCAACTAGTTGCTCAGTTGTTTCAACAGTCAGGTATTTATCAATCATTACTGTAGAGCTGAGTCTATCTTTGCAAACAAATAGAGACTCATTTGTATACTTTTATATATCTTTTCTTAAGATTATTAAACGTTTATAAGATTTTTGATAAAAACAGAGTAAAAAAGACAAATAAGAATCAGAAACTTATGGTTCTCCTACTCCTGAACCAACACACTTAGAAATTTAAAGGTAACGAATTATGAGCAATAGCACAGCTACCAGAGAGAGATCTAATAACACGAGCAGCCGCAGGAGTAAAAAGAGTCAGGAAGTAAGCTTAAACAACACGGTCATGGTAGATTGCCCTACAACTGAGGATAATTTCACTCTGAAGACAGGTCAAGACTCTCAAGTCATTACTATGCCTCAGCTAAAATTACAAGAAACTCCTAAACAGGAAGCTACTCAGATTTCTACTGCAATACCCTTACCTGGGAATCGCCCAATTGACTCTGCTAATATTCAGGTTCTTGGGACTATTTCAGAGATGGGAGTCCGCCGTCCAATAGTCGCCAGTAGCATACAGGTATGGGATACAATCTCTGTGTCTGGGGAGCGACCAATTAGCGCAAGTGCTCTTCAAATTTCTGAAACACAAATGATTATGGGAAACCGCCCTATCGCCTCAAATTATATGGATGGTGATGAAGATCTAATGGGTTATCTAGATTAAACTGTCCTAACTATAATTACTGTATATAGCGTGTCTGTTTCTACAACTCCTTGGCTTTATTGCTAGAATTTGACAACTTTGGCATTAAGCAAATCATCAAGGAAAGTGGACTTACAGGCACGTTATTTCATTTTTGCACTGTTTCTATTTATTGAACGAGCATTGTGTTGATCAATAGCTGATCTTCGTATGGCTAAACCTGTACTTTTAGGAATAAAACAGCCCTGAGTTTAATACGTCTATAGACGGACGAAGTTGTAAATTACTTTAGATAAATTTGATACATAAAACGAAGAAAGTTAAACAATTTTCAAAGAATTTAGTAACTTTCTTAAAAAGATCTTGACTTAAAAAAGGGAGAAAATAACATGAGTGGTGAAGATAGAGCGAAAGCTACCGCCAAAAATATTGAAGGCAAGGCTCAAGAAGCACTGGGTAACATTACTGGCGACCCTGAAGATAAGGCAGAAGGTAAAGTAAAGCAATCTGAAGCTCAAGCCCGTCATGCTACTGAAGACTTGAAAGACAAGGCCAAAAAAGCGATTGACTAGCAAGTTGCACGGCTATTGTCTGAATTAGTGTCTGAGGGTCTAGATAGGGTGCCACTATCTAGACCCTCTTGCTTTGAAGTGCTAGAGCGGGAAAACCCAGTTGTTAAGAAAAAGTAATTCTAAAAAAATAGAGCTAGTAATTACTGTTAATGAACATCATGTCGATAATTCAATCATAAACATAAAAACTTTTGTCAGTTTTTTTAAAATAAGAAGATAAAAACATGACTAATGGCGAACAGGATAAGCGCCAAATCAGGGACACATGGGCGATTAGTAATACAAAAGCTATTGAGTCGGTTCCAACGCATGGAGAGCAGGTAGACCAAAACCTTGACGAAGTATCTCAACGTGCTTCGCAAGATGAAGAAAAGCACTTGTTTGGAAAGTCTCTTCGTCGAGCTCGCATTCCACTCAGCGAAATGGAACCAGAGCTACAAAAGGCGATCGCACAAATTAAGCCTAATGAACGGCGTAAAGTTGCTCAAGAGTTCCTCAAGCAACTTAAAGAGAGAAAAATAAGCGATCGTGCTTTAGAGCAACAACTAAATCTTTCTACTCACCACGCCAATGGCATGACGGCTGATGATGTCACTAAACTGGCAGCGTACACCTATTACAATCATTCCGACATCTTTCAGGATGTGTTAGCTCAACAACCTGTAATCGTGAAGTTTCTCAGTAATCCGTTGCTGGGAGCTATTCTGGGTGCCATTGCCATCAAATGGTTAGGGAATCGCCAAAAATAGTCAAGACTTACGCACAGACACTAGTTAAGTTAAATTAGATTAAGTTAAATTCCCAAACGTTGATAAACCTCGTCCAAATGCTTCAAATGGTTCTGCGGGTCAAAACAATCCTCAATTTCTTCCGAAGTTAGTTGACTGGTCACGCGGGAGTCTTTGGCGATGAGAGCGTGAAAATCACCGTCTGGTTTATTCCAGGCTTCGTGAGCGCAAGACTGCACAATACTATAAGCTTCCTCGCGACTCACTCCTTTTTCTACCAAGGCCAGTAGCACTCGTTGGCTAAAAACAACGCCACCGTAAAGATTCATATTCCGCTTCATGTTCTCTGGGTAAACTAGCAGGTTTTTCACCAACCCGGTGATTTCTACCAGCATGAAGTGAGTCAAGATGCAAACATCTGGTAAGATTACTCGCTCAACAGAACTGTGAGAGATATCTCGTTCGTGCCAAAGCGCAACATTTTCCAGCGCAGCCACAGCATGACTACGTAAAATCCGCGCCATCCCAGTTAGGCGCTCAGAACGAATCGGATTACGCTTGTGAGGCATAGCGGAAGAGCCTTTCTGTCCTTTAGAAAAGAATTCTTCAACTTCAAGGACGTCGGTTTTTTGCAGGTTGCGAATTTCTACGGCGAAGCGTTCAATTGAGGCACCTAAAAGTGCTAAATGTTGCACAAAGTCCGCATGACGATCGCGCGATATGACCTGTGTCGAGGCGCAATCCGGTTGTAGTCCCAAATTCTGACAGGCGATCGCTTCCACACGAGGGTCAATATTGGCATAAGTTCCCACCGCACCAGAAATCTTACCTACAGCAATTTGCGAACGTAGACGGCAGAGGCGATCGCGATGGCGACATACTTCTGCTAACCATCCTGCCAGCTTAAAGCCAAAAGTAATCGGTTCGGCGTGAATTCCGTGAGAACGACCAATCATCACTGTGTTGCGATGTTGTTGAGCCTGGTAGCGGATGGCTTGACTCAGCTGTTCTACATGTTCCAGGATAATGTCCAGACTGGCTACTAATTGCAGTGCCAAAGCAGTATCCAAAACATCTGAACTAGTCAACCCCAAGTGGATATAACGTCCCACATCACCCACATACTCATTCACATTGGTGAGAAAGGCGATCATGTCATGGCGGACTTCCTCCTCAATTTCTAGCACCCGCTTCGGGTCAAAATTTGCCTTTGCCTTAATTTCCTCAACTGCCGCCTCTGGAATTTCACCTAGTTCGGCCTGTGCCTCACAAACTGCTACCTCAACCTGAAGCCAGGTTTTGAGCTTGTAGGTTTCCGTCCACAATTCGCCCATCTCGGGCAGGGTGTAGCGCTCGATCACTGCCTGTGCCGCAGAATACAACGGTCATATTCTATCGTCTAATTACCAAGAGTCTGTATTTGGGTAATTAACCAAGCGTATAGCTGACTGCGACCCGTTTGACGACCTCTGTGTAAAGCTTCCTCAGATCTTGGGAGCAGAGGGAGAGAAAATGCTATCTTTGAGCGGATTTGCAATGGCTTGTAGGTACTCATCCCAAGTAGCAATTACCCATTCATCAATTGGTAATTTTGTTTTGATGTTACTCATAGATTCCTTTAAGGCATACACAGGATTAAAAAAGAGCGATCGCATTCGGGGATATCAGTCAGACGAGATAGACTGGCAACAGTATCAATACAACTCATTGAATGTTCGACTTTAATAACCTATTTGAATTTTCACGCACCCACTGCATCGCCATCTGTGCGTTTTTAGTTCCTGCAAACTTGCTGTTCACCTTACAGACAATTATTGTCACAGGACTAGGCCGTCCTCAAGTTCAGATGAGAAAAGCTGCTGTACTTGCCTGTATCCCGGCTTTAGTCATGGTACTTCATGTGTTTACCTGGTTAATGATTGGAGTAATAATGGCTCCCACTTACATTCTGTTGGCGCTGGGGAGTATCTGCCTGGGCACCAATTTTTGGGCGATCGCCAATTCACCCAGCATGGTTCGCTTCCTCAGAAGTATTTGGGCTTTGCTGGTTGGTCATTGGCAACGGACGACTGTCAACGGATAAAAGACTGATTAACCCATCACTGCATTCGATCAATCGTACGGTACTGAATCGCTTCTGCAACGTGCTGGGGTTTGAAGGTATCATCTCCGGCTAAATCAGCAATAGTACGCGCTACTTTCAGAATGCGATCGCTTGCTCGTGCCGATAACCCTAATTTGCGAATCGCGGCTTCTAATAAACTGCGACTAGCATCATCTAGCTGGCACCACTGGCGTAGGTGACTACTCTGCATCTGGGCATTGCAACGAATTGTTGAATCTTGCTTGAACCGACTCCGGGCGCGATCGCGTGCAACTTGTACCCTTTCCCGTACAGGTGCCGATTCCTCCCCAGTCGGTTGTCGCGTAATTTCCTCTGGCTTGAGGCGATTTACTGCCACTTGCAAGTCAATCCGATCCATCAACGGACCTGAAAGCTTTGCCCAGTATTGTTCTCGTTGGCGGGGCGAACAAGTACAAGCTTGGATCGTATCGCCAAAGTAGCCGCAAGGACAGGGATTAGTACTAGCTACCAAGGTAAACTGAGCAGGGAACAGCACCGATTGACGAGTACGAGAAATAGTGACATAGCCGTCTTCTAGGGGTTGACGCAGGAACTCTAAGACATCGCGCTTAAATTCAGTGAGTTCGTCTAAGAAAAGGATACCTCGATGAGCTAGGGAGATTTCCCCAGGTCGTGGAAAGCTTCCACCACCGACTAGAGAAGGGCCAGAGGCGGAGTGGTGGGGACTGCGGTAAGGGCGATCGCTTACCAATGACCCTTTATCCTTTAGTAACCCAGCAACTGAGTGAATTTGAGTCACTTCCAATGCTTCCTCAAAAGTCAAAGGCGGCAGAATTCCCGGTAGTCGTCGCGCCAGCATAGTTTTACCACTCCCAGGCGGACCGACAAAGATTAAATTATGTCCTCCAGCCGCAGCAATTTCTAAAGCTCTTCGAGCGTGAGCCTGACCTTTGACATCTTTTAGGTTTGGCCCAGTACACTTAGATCGGCTCAACTCCTGCAACCCATCAATCTGCACAGGCGAGTAACGATCTGGCTCATTCAAAAAGTCGGCAACTTGCGATAAATCCTTGAACCCGTAAACAGTGACACCTTTGACAACTGCTGCCTCCCGCGCATTTCCAGCAGGAACAACCAAACCAGCAATCCCCAGTCGCTTAGCTGCTGCCGCAATTGGCAAGACACCAGCAACCGGTCGTAGACTCCCATCTAGAGAAACTTCTCCTAAGAAAAGATAATCTCCCAACAGCTGAGCACTCACCTGTTCCGATGCCGCCATAATTCCCACACTGATGGGTAAATCAAAGCTTGGTCCCTCTTTCCGCAAATCAGCCGGAGTTAGATTAATCACAATCTTACGCATAGGAAAGGCAAAACCAGCATTTTTTAGCGTTGCCTTCACTCGTTCTCGCGATTCTTGGACTGCTGTATCGGGTAAACCTACAATAACGATTCCCGGCAGTCCACCCGAAACATCAACTTCAACCCCTACTTTCACAGCATCGATACCGACAATTGAAGCGCTCCAAACCCTGGCAAGCATATTATCACCCTTAGATTAAGCGCGAGTATAGTGCTTGCCCTCTTGGGAGCAAACCCGAGAAATTACCGAAATTTGCAATCAAATCCCTAGAACGCTGGTTCAGAATATAATTGACAAATGATTCATAATGTGGTGTGAGATAACTACATTGATTTCAGCATCCGTACAATTAGCAGCTCTTTAGCTAATTAGAAATGTTAAGCTGACGTGTATTTAAATTGCATAATTCTCTCCCCTTGCTTTCTCTGCTTCCCCTGCTCCTCATTATGCAACTTGAATGCTCAATAGCTTATGACTCTATGGCAGGCAACACTTCTGGCGAGAACATACTCCACAACTCCCGAAAATAGGGTTTAAAGATTGTCGCCTGTTCTTGACCAAGGAGATTGGCAATCTTTTTGCCCATTAAATAAAGCATCAGCCGTACCAGTTCCCACGACACACGAAGAGTAGGGTAAAGCATCAGACACAAAGGAAACAACTCCTGCTGAATGGCTGCCATGTTTCCTTCTAAGACACATACCCACAAATAAACCTGGAACATTTCTACATCCCGGATACTAGAGATTTGAAGGCTTGGGTCACTCAACAAACCACTTTTGGATCGATAATTGGGGTACACCTCAATCACCCGTTGGCAAATCTCTTTGGCAATCTTAGTGCTGACTGGAAGAATATGTCTCACTACTGCTAGGGGAGGAGAATCATAGTCGTGATTGGCTGCCGCTTCATAAGCTCGTTGTAGCGGCATATAAAGGTGGTCATCAATAACTTTAAGATATTCACCAAATAGTATTTTTTCCTTGAGAGATATCGACCCGACTAGTTCCTGACCTGTGTGGTGAAACTGCATACTCACAAAGCTAATGAGCCTTGGGTCTTGCTTAGTCCACTTCCGTCTAATACGACCTAAATCTGAGGAAATAAGTAAGGAGAAGCGTCGGGGAATCACATCATTAGCATAAGCTGAGAGCAATTTTTTATAGATGTCGTGAATATCTTTAGAAATTTCCCAGGGGTCAATTAATCCAGGGTCTATTCTGTGTCGCTGCACTTCACGGGCTAGCATACTCTCTGTTACAAGCCAAGCATTCACGCCGCTAGAGCGCAGGGAGTACAACAACCCTTGAGCTGTGTTTGCTCTTCCCCTCTTAACGTTGTCTATTTCTACAAGGTTCTGAACATACTTTTTCGCCCATAACTGTGATAGTGAGGTGACAGATGCACCTTGAGTTCCCGACAAATTCTGAAGGAAATCATCATTATCTTGACTCATTGCCTAATCCCTGATTAAAAAAATTCTTACTTTACAGTGGTTGTTCCAGATGCCCCTTCTTTTTGTACAGACGCGATCGCTGCAAGTGTCATACGGCAGGATAGTTGCCTCCTTTAAGGTGAGAAACAAGAAAGTCTCCTGAGTTGCATTCTCCCTCTAGCCTTTTACCACTTGCGATCAAACCCCCTAAGGAGAAGGTTTTTACTCCTCAGACAGGAGTGGATACAATTCAAGTCTGACTTGAAAATCATGAAAATATAACAACTTAAATTAAGTCGTAAACTTACAAAACTTTACATCATATTAATCTAAGTAATACATGTATTACAAGTAGGGAAACAAGTTTGATAGTCCCCATATAGATTTGAGAGAAAATCATCATGAATCCACAATTTCACGGAAAAACTGCCCTTGTTACTGGAGGAAACAAAGGGATCGGTTTTGCCATCTGCAAAGGATTACTCGCAGTAGGATTTGAGGTGGTTCTTGCCGTGCGATCGCACGACAAAGGCAAAGAAGCCGCTGAGCAATTACAATCAGCTAACTCCCCAGTACGCATAGCCGAACTCGATGTCACCAACGACGACAGCATCCATCGTGCCGTAGAACATCTAAGCCAGGAAATCAATCACCTTGATGTATTGGTGAACAATGCAGGGATTTATCCTGACGAAGGCGTGAATATTCTCACAATCTCACGCAACTTGCTTTCACTGACGATGAATACTAACACTTTTGGTGCGATTCGCGTCACCCAAGCCTTTCTACCTCTGTTGGAAAAGACACCAACTGCCCGCATCATCAATGTTTCGAGTGGCTACGGCGAGTTAAATGGTCTCTCTGCTGATGTACCGAGTTATTGCTTGTCCAAACTCGCCCTCAATGGTGCAACCATTATGCTAGCCGATGCTTTGCGACCCAAAGGCATCGCCATTTACGCCATGTGTCCGGGTTGGGTGAGGACGGATATGGGCGGCGCTGGGGCTTCTCGTTCACCTGAGCAAGGAGCGGACACCGCTATCTGGCTGGCTACGGAAGCTTCACCAAACTTGAGTGGGAAGTTTTTTCGCGATCGCAAAGAAATTTCCTGCTAGTTACTCAAATCAGTGACACAATCGATGCAATTATAAGGAGCACCATGAGCGAAACCATCTTTAGCAAGATCATCCGCCGAGAAATTCCAGCTGACATTATTTATGAAGACGACTTAGCACTTGCCTTTAAAGACATTGCCCCTCAAGCACCGATTCACATTCTAGTCATTCCTAAAAAACCCCTTCCCCAGCTCTCCGCAGCCGAGTCAGAAGACCACGCCCTGATGGGACACCTCCTCTTAACCGCTAAGCGTGTTGCTCAGCAAGCTGGTCTGGAAAACGGCTATCGCCTTGTGATTAACAACGGTTCCGATGGCGGTCAAACCGTCGATCACCTGCATTTACACATCTTGGGCGGTCGTCAGATGACATGGCCACCGGGTTAAAACTTCTTAACAAATCCAAAATTTCTCTGAATTACTTTACAAAACTCAATAGAGGCATTAACATTTAGACATGG